>CAZFIS010000040.1:1518-26628 GCA_964519125.1 uncultured Gemmatimonadaceae bacterium
ATCACGAGAGGCGCGTGAGCGGCCTACACGCCTACGCGCCCTCTTCGTCTCGCAGGAACGCCTCGATCTCCGGAGCACGCGCTTCGGCGTCGGCTTCGCCGATGTCCATCAGTGCGTGCAGGTAGTCGGGTTGGAAGAGGATCAGGCTGAGAACGTCGGCGCTGCGGGTCTCTTGCGTGCCGAGACCACGCGTGAGAAAACGGAAGTTGCGCGGCAGCTGGGCCTCGTGCTCGCGCGCGAGCATGCCGAGATCCACCGAGGGCCGGAGCGCAAGCAGCTTCACGGGGTGGAGCCCTTCGCGCTCTTCCTCCGGCACGTGCTTCAGGAGCCGGTTGATGCGCTGGAGGCGAAGCGCGTCCGCGTCGAGCTGGTCGAGGAAGATCGCGTTGAGCAGGACCCCCATCACCTGGGCCGGGGGAGGATATCCCGAGACTGCCGGAGCGTCGGCTTCGGCGTCGCTCCGCTCGTAGTGCGTGGAGATCGCCAGGATCCGCCGGGCGCCCAGATGAAGCGCGGGAGCGAGGGGAGCCGGTAGGCGGATGCCTCCGTCGCCGTACCATCCCCCTTGGAGCCTCACGGCCGGAAAGAGGAGTGGCAGGGCGGCCGACGCCATGACGTGATCGATGGTGAGCGTCGTGCTCAGCGCCCTGCGGTGGGGGCGCTCCCACTCCTTGATATCCTGGCCCTGGACCCACGTCACCGATTGGCCCGTGGAGTAGCTGGAGGTGCTGAGTGCCACGGCCCGCAGGCGGCCGCGTGCGAGGTTGTACCGGATGCCCGTGAGCTCGCCGTTTACAACGTGCAGAACCTCGGTCAGGTAGCTGCGGAGCGGACGGGTGTCGACGAGCCCCCGGACCCGGGGCATTCCACCGAGACCGCCCGATACGAGCTGACGCAGCCACTGGAGCCCGTTCCACACGAGCGAGCGGCCGTCCACGCGGAAGACGTCCCGAATGGTGAGGTTGCCCCAGAGCTGATCGAGCTCATCGGCGGCCTGGAGGAACGTGCCGTGGTGCGAGGCCAGGAGCGCCGCGTTGATCGCCCCTGCCGACACCCCGGTGATGAACGGGATGCGCACGTCGGGGAACGTCTTCGCGATGTGGCGGAGGAAGCCGACCTGGTAGGCGGCGCGCGCCCCTCCGCCCCCCATCACCAGCCCGAGTCCGTCCGGGCACGGTGAGCGCGGCCCGGGATGCTGGCTCTCGATGGGGGGAAGCGGGACTTCGTCCATAGGGGAACGCTCAGCCCACGATCGGCTGTCCCACAGCGAGGGTGCCGAGCGCGACCAGAACCAGCGCCACGAGGGTGGCCACGATCCAGGGGCCGTACGTCCGCTTCGCCGGTGGGCGGTTGCGCATCACCCGGGGAACGACGTGGCTGATGGCCGTGGCGAGCAGCATGAGTCCGATGTGACCACTGAGACCGGCCGGGAAGCGCCCGGTGAAGAGCAGCGCGACGCCCAGAATGGCCGCGAGATCCATCATGGTCCGGAAGAGCGATCCGAGCACGGCCATGGTCTTGTCGTAGGGACGGCTCATGGCGAGCCCCCAGGTCGCGTAGCCGATCACGGCCAGGCCGGCCAGAAGCGCGAGGTACCGGAACCCGGAATGCAGATGAAGGAACATCGTCCAGTCGGTTCAGTGCGTTGACGTGATCACGTGGATGGAGCGTCCGGAGAGCCCGGCACCGACGTGGGATCCAGGGCCTCGCGTACGATCGCGAGAACGTCCTCGTCCATGTCGTCCGCGCCGAGCATCCAGCGAAGATAATCAGGCTCGGCGCGCGCGACCTCCTCGAGCGCTCTGCCCTTGTGCTTGCCGCGTCGGAAGACCCGGCCTTCCTCGGCGGGACCGAACCACCGCTCGACCTCCGTGCGGATCGGTGCGTACTGCTCACAGTAGTCGTGCAGCCCGGCCAGGTCCCGCGGGAGGTTCGCGTAGCGCTCGAACTGGGCGCTCAAGACGGCGGTCGAGGTGCGGATGTCGCCGAGCGCCGTGTGAGCCTCCTCGTGCTCGCGGCCCAGGTAGTAGCGTGCGGCGGCGGAGAGGTCGCGTGGCTCCTCGTGGTGGAAGATCGTCTGCATGTCGATGATGCGGCGTCCCTCCATGTCGAAACGGAGGCCGCACCGCCGGTACTCCTCCTGGAGCAAGGGCACGTCGAAGCGACGGATGTTGAAGCCCGCCAGGTCGCAGTCGTCCAGGAGCTCCTCCAGCGCGCGCACCCGCGCGCAGAAAGGCGCCTCGTCGGCGATGTCGGCGTCCGTGATCCCATGCACCGCCGTCGCCTCGGGGGGGATGGGGATCCCCGGGTTGAATCGTCGGACCCGCTCGAGCACGTCGCCCTGCGGGCTGACCCGGATGAGCGCGAGCTCGATGATCCGGTCGCTCTTCAGGTTGAGCCCAGTGGTCTCCAGGTCGAAGAACACGAGAGGGCGCTCGAGCTTGAAGGGTAGTTGCATGGGCCACCGTCCGATTGTGAACAGGGAAAGGTATGAAGGGGCCGGGCCGACCGCACCCATCGAGGTCGATCGGGAGGCGACGCTCTGCGGGCGTGCCGGCTCCGTCGCCCGGAGTGAACCCCGTGCGCTTCACAGGGTAGCGTCGCACGTCGGCGGCTCTGCCGGCCCTTCGGAGACTTCGGCACTCGAGGAGCTCGATGAGAGAGACGATGCGTGCGGTCGTGATCCGGGAATTCGGTGAGCCCGAGGTGCTCGAGCTCCGCGAAGTGGAGCGGCCCGCCCCCGGCCCGGGCGAGGCGCTCGTGCGGGTGGCCGCCTCCGGGGTGAATCGCGCGGACGTCCTCCAGCGCATGGGGCGCTATCCGCCTCCCGAGGGCGCTCCCACCGACATCCCCGGCCTCGAGTTCGCCGGCACGATCGAAGCGCTCGGGGATGGCGTGGACGGATGGAGGATGGAGGCCGCCGTCATGGGGATCGCCGGCGGCGGCGCCTACGCCGAATACGTCACGGTGCCCGCCTCCACGCTCGTGCGCGCACCGGAGGGGCTGGACCTTCACGAGGCGGCCGCCATTCCGGAGGCCTTCATGACCGCATACGACGCGGTCTTCCTCCAGGAGGGGCTCGCCGCGGGCGAGACGCTCCTCGTGCACGCGGCGGGCAGCGGGGTCGGCACCGCGGCGATCCAACTCGCGAGGGCGGCCGGTGCGCACACGGTCGGCACCTCGCGTACGCCCGATAAGCTCGAGCGGGCGAGGGATCTCGGCCTCCATGAAGCCCTGGTCGCGGACGAGACGTGGCCGGAGCGAGTGCTCGAGGTGACGCACGGACGGGGCGCTGACGTCATCCTCGACCTCGTGGGCGGGGCCTACCTGGCCGGGAACCAGCGCGTTCTGGCGCCTCTGGGACGTCACGTCGTGGTGGGGACGCCGAGCGGCGCCCGGGCCGACATCGACCTGGGGGCGCTCATGCGTCGGCGGGCCTCGATCCGTGGGACGGTGCTGCGCGCCCGGTCCACCGAAGAGAAGGCCCAATTGGCACGGGCTTTCGAGGAGCGGGTCGTCCCCTGGTTCGAGGACGGGTGGGTGAAGCCGATCGTGGACCGCACCTTCGCTCCGGACGAGGCCGCCGCCGCACATCGCCTCATGCAGGAGAATCGGACCTTCGGGAAGCTCCTGATCGTGTGGTGAGGCGCGGTCCCGGGGGTGATCCTCAGGCCTCCGGTTCCGGTGCCTCCAGCCCCAGCGCCTCCATGGCGAGCCCGTTCTGCCGGGCCGCGTGCTCCTTGGCCTTGCCCTCGGCGGGGCTGGCCCGCTCCGGGCGGGCCACGTACGCGAGCGTCACCTTCCGGGGGATCACCCCGCGCAGGCGCGGCCCCACCCAACTCAGGGCGCCCATGTTCCTCGGCTCCTCCTGGGTCCAGATGATCTCCCTGAGGCGGGGATAGCGGGCGGCCACCTCGCGGACGTCGTCCGCCGGGAAGGGGTAGAGCTGCTCCAGGCGGCAGACGGCCGTCGTCTTCGCCTCGCTCCGCCGTCCGTGGGCCTGGAGATCGTAGTAGATCTTCCCCGAGCAGAGCACCACCCGCTCGATCAGGCTCTCGTCCTCGACCGTGGGATCGGCGATCACCGGCTCGAAGCGGCCCTCCACCAGGCTCGCGACCGGAGAGACCGCCGCGGGCAGTCGCAGCAGGCTCTTGGGCGTCATGACCACCAACGGACGCTCCGGTCGCATGTGGGCCTGCCGCCGGAGGAGGTGGAAATACTGCGCCGGCGTCGTCGGATAGACGACGCGCAGGTTGTCCTCGGCGCAGAGCTGGAGAAACCGCTCGAGGCGCGCGCTCGAGTGCTCGGGACCCTGCCCCTCGTAGCCGTGCGGCAGGAGGAGAACGAGCCGGGAGTACTGCTCCCATTTCGTGCGCCCCGACGAGAGGAACTGGTCGATCATGACCTGGGCAACGTTGACGAAGTCGCCGAACTGCGCCTCCCACAGGACCACTTCCGTGTCGGCGCCGACCGAGTAGCCGTACTCGAAGCCGAGCACGGCCGTCTCGGTGAGAGGCGAGTTGTAGACCTCCAGACGGGTGTCGGAGACCTGCTGGAGAGGCACGGTCTCACCGCCCGTCTCCGCGTCGTGCAACACCATGTGCCGGTGGCTGAACGTTCCGCGCTGCGTGTCCTGGCCGGTGAGACGGATCGGGAGCCCCTCCTCGAGCAGCGTGCCGAGCGCGAGACCCTCCGCGTGGCCCCAATCGACGCTGCGCTCCGGCGTGAAGTCCTGGGCGCGGCGCTCGAGCTGGCGCCAGAGCTTGGGGTTGGGCGTGAACCCCTCGGGCAGGCTCACCATGAGCTCGTTGATCCGCGCGAGCCGATCGAACGGCACGCCGGTGGCCGTCGGCTCGAAGGCGGCTTCCCGGTCGTCCTCGGGCTCCGCGCCCACCTCGGGCTGGCGCTCACGAACGTTGTCCCGAGCGTCGTGCAGCACGGCGGCGATCTCGTCCTGCATGGCCTTGGCCTCCGCCTCGGAGAGGACGCCCTTGGCGATCAACTGCTCGGCGTAGACGGCGCGGACGGTCGGATGTTCCTCGATCGTGCGGTACAGCACGGGTTGCGTGTAGGCGGGCTCGTCGCCCTCGTTGTGCCCGTGTCGGCGGTAGCCGACGAGATCGATCACGAAGTCGTCGCCGAAGTAGTTACGGTACGCCATCGCCAGCCGCATGGCCGCGAGGCACGCCTCGGGCTCATCGGCGTTCACGTGCACGATGGGGATCCCGTACCCCTTGGCCAGATCGCTCGCGTAGAAGGTGGAGCGCCCATCCCGCGGATCGGTCGTGAAGCCCACCTGGTTGTTCTCGATGATGTGGACCGTGCCGCCCACGTCGTAGCCGTTGAGACGCGCCATGTTCAGCGTCTCGGCCACCACACCCTCGGCCGCGAAGGCCGCGTCGCCGTGGATCGTGATGGGCACCACCGAGCCGGTGTCCTGCGGGTCGTCGCGCTTCGTGCCCTGGAACTGGCGCGAGAGCGCCATGCCGGCCACGACGGGGTTCACGAACTCGAGGTGGCTGGGATTGGGCGCGAGTGTCACCGCAATCGTACCCAGGCCGGGAATCGTACGCTCGCCCTTGGCGCCGTGGTGGTACTTCACGTCACCCGTTCCGTGGACGTGGAGCTGGCTCTCCCGGTACGTGGGTCCCTCGAACTCCGAGAGCAGCTCGGCGTAGGAGACGCCGACGATGTGCGTCAGGACGTTCAGGCGTCCCCGGTGAGCCATGCCGAGGACCACCTCGCGGCCTCCATCGCGCAGGGCATCCTCCAGGGCCAGGTCCAGCATCGGCACCAGAACGTCCGTCCCCTCGATGGAAAACCGCTTCTGACCCAGGTAGGCGCGATGCAGGAACTGCTCGAGACCCTCGACCTCGGTGAGACGGTGCAGGAGCGTGCGCCGGGCGTCGGCCGACATCATGGGGAAATACCTGCCCTCTTCGACCTGCTCCCAGAGCCACGCGACCTTCACGTGATCGTCCACGTGCTCGAACTCGTAGCCCGTGCTCCCGGCGTAGATTTCGGCGAGCTCCCTCAGTGCGTCGGCCATCGACCGGGAACCCCCGTTGTCCATGACGAGCGAAGAAGGGAGTTCGGCCAGCTCCTCCATGGAGGTGCCGAAGAACGAGGGATTGAGCTGGGGATGTCCGGGCGGCTCGCTGCCGAGCGGATCGATCCGGGCGAGCTGGTGCCCGTGTTCTCGGAAGGACTGGACCAGGGCGGTCGCGCGGGACACGGCGGGGAGCACCTTGTGGAGCCGCTCGACGGCGTCCAGGTGCTCGGCCATGGCCCGGTCGACCCCCGGTGCCCGGGGCGTGGAAGGGGGCGCGGCGGCGCCCCGGTGTCCGTCGAGCTGGTCGGGGACGTAGAGGCCCTCGGCCACCATCCTTCCGCCGCCGTCGCGGAACAGCTTGCGCCATTCGTCGGGGACGGAGTCGGGATTGCGGGCGAATTGCTCGAACATCGCCTGTGCGTAGGCGGCGTTCTGACTGTCGAAGAGGGTGTCGTCCATCGGTCCCACACCACGTGGAGGTCACCCGCCCCCGTGAGGAGCGGGCACCTAAAGTATCAGATTCCGGCAGGTCCAGTACTGCCTGTTCGTCGGCGACCCGCCGACCCGGGAGGGGAGGGTTTGCACGGGGGCCGGCGGGATCCTAGGATCGGCGCCGTGAGCACGTCACCCGTGAACGCCTCGACCTTCGCGACGGTTCGGGAGCTCCCGACCGGCGGAATCCCCGCTCTTTCCCACCCGGAATGGCGCCGTCGGTTCCCGTGGCTCGTCCAGGGAACGACGATGCGCGGCGACGAGGAGCCTCCGTTCGACCTCGGCCTTTTCAGCGACGCGTCGCCGCCTTCCACGGTGCTCGAGCACTGGGGCGTCCTTCGCGCTCATACCGGCTTCGGGTGCGCTGTCCACGCCCACCAGGTGCACGAGAGCACGGTGCGCTTCCACAGGAGGGGTCCTCCCGGGCTGCACATCGCGGAGCCGTGCGACGGGCACGCCACGGCCGACCCCGGCCTCCTGCTGGCGGTGTCGACGGCCGACTGCGTTCCGGTGTTCATCGTCGACCCGGTCCGCCGGGCCGTCGCGCTCGTGCATGCGGGGTGGCGGGGGGCGGCGGCGGGCGTGCTCGAGCGGGGCGTCGCCGTGCTGCGGGAACGGACGGCGTCCAGGGTCGAGGATCTCTTCGTGCACCTGGGGCCGGCGATCTGCGGCGACTGCTACGAGGTGGGGCCGGAGGTGTTCGAGGCGCTCGGCCTCGACGTGCCTGACGGACCCACGCCGCTGGATCTGAGGGGGGCGCTCGCGCGTCGAGCGGTGGTCGCCGGCGTGCGCCCGGGCAATGTCGGCATCTCTGCGCACTGTACGCTCTGCGGAGGAAGCGGGCTCTTCTCGCACCGCGGCGGAGACCGGGCGCGCCAGGTCGGCTACCTGGGAATCGCGCCGTGACGCCGCAACGTCCGTCGCCCGGGAACGCTCCGTTTCCGGGGCTTTGCGCCTCGTGCCTGCATCACCGGGTCGTCGAGAGCCGCCGCGGGTCGCGCTTCCATCTGTGCGAGCGCTCCCGCGAGGACGAGCGCTACGCCAGGTACCCGGCGCTTCCGGTCGTGCGGTGCGCGGGCTACGAGCGGAGCGAAGCCGCGCGGACCTAGCAGGTCGCACTGTCCCACGGCCCCTGCGCTTTGTCTCCGCGCCCCCCTTCCTACTCCCGCGGCACCCGCCTCCGCTCCGTCAGCCCCACCTCCTGGGGAAAGCGCTCGAGCCACATCTTCGATGCGTCGCGCGCGAGCAGCGCGAGCAAGGGCACCCAGAGCAGAAGCCGCGCCCAGAGCGGTTGCGGCCAGAGGCCCGTCGCGGCGTGGGCGCCCATGCCGACGTAGCCGAGGAAGACCAGGCCGGTCATGAGCAGCCAGGTGCGGTTGAGGCGCAGGGCCGCCAGCGGCAGAATCCACAGCGCGAACGCGGGCTCGAGATCCGGCGTGACGAGGAGGAACGCGGCGACGGTCCACAAGAGCGCGCGCTCCGGACGGAACCTGCGGGCGGCCACCCACGCCGCCACGCCCACGACGACCAGCGCGGCGGCCACGCGTGGCGCCCAGCTCCCCGGCAGCACGGACTCGAGCAAGAGGAAGGGGCCCGGCTGGAAGCGACCATCCCGTACCTGTGTGAGGAGGCCCGTGACGAGCCCGCGGCCCGCGGTGGCGTACGGCGCCGTGAGCGCCACGAGCACGAGCGTCAGCCCGAGAAGCACACGACGGCCCAGCCGGACGACGAAGGCTGGCAGCGCGGCCACCGGGAGGATGCCTCCCAGTACCGAGAAGCCCGCCGATGCGCCCGCGGACGCAGGGGCGCGCGCGAGCAGGACGACGAGCACCATCCCGAAGATCGGCAGGGGCTCGAGATGCCCGTTCCAGGCCACCTCGACGAGCAGAAGGGGAGACCACAGCCAGAGGATCTCGGTGAGGCGACGGCTGCGTCCCGTGAGACGAGCGACCCGTCCCAGCAGCCATGCCGTCCCCAGGTCGAAGCCGAGCCAGAGAAGCTTGGCCTGGAACACGGCTCCCCCCGCCAGCGCGATCGCGAAGAACGTGATCTCGGCGAGGGGTGGGTACGGTGTGGTGAAGCCGCGGCCGGGGATGAGCGCATGCAGCGGAAGCCGAAGCTGCGCGAGGGCGGGATCCGTGGGGAGATGCAGGTACGGATTCATACCGGCGAGTTGGACGCTTCCGTCCCACAGGTAGCGATAGACGTCGTGCGACAGCTCCGGCAGGAGCGGAAGCAGCGCCAGACGCATCGCGACCGCCATGACCCAGATGACGACGCCGCCGCCGTCGGCTTCGAGGGTCTCGCGCGCCGCGACGGCGTAGACCACGAACGCGGCAGCGAAGAAGAGAAGGCGCGGCCACGCCGCGGCGCCCGACGGCCACCAGCCGAGGCCGCTCAGGAACGCGAGCTCGAGGATGCCGAGCGGCAGGAGACGGTGCCACGCCGGACGGCGGTGTTCAGGCTCCGAGCCGATCATGGCGTGGCCCTCGTCCCGTCGACGAATCGCTCGAGGGCGAGAAGTGAGTCTTCCGGCCGCTCTTCGGCCGGGAGGTGCCCGCACTCGTCCAGAACCTCGAGCCGGGCATCCGGGAGCGCGGCAGCGAGCCGCTCACCCACCCAGAGAGGCACGACCGGGTCCTGGCGTCCCCACAGCAGGAGCGTGGGCACAGTGATGGATGGGTAGCGGCTCACGATCTCGTCCAGGTCGTGCGGCAGCACGACCCCGCCCGCCCGGATGAGCGCGCGCCGGCTTTCGCCGCTCGCCATCGGCTCCGCGTACCCCTCCACCTGGCTGCGCGTCACGCGCGTCGGGTCGTACACGATCCTTTTGAGCACCTTACGCACCACGAACCGAGCTCCGAGCAATCTCAGGAGGAAGGCAGACAGGCGGGGCCAACGAGCGAACCTCACGAATGGAGGAAGTTCCTGCCTGTACGCTGCACCCGCAAGGAGGACGAGGCGGCGGAGTCGTTGAGGATGCCTGTCCAGGAGCCGGAGCGCCAGCAGCAGGGCGATGCCTCCGCCGAGCGAGTGGCCCACGAGCGTGAGGTTCCCGAGGTCGCGCTGGACGATGAGCCGGTCCACGAGGTCGGCCTGCTCATGAGGTCCATACGCGTCGTCGTCGGGCTTGGGCGCCGAACCGAAACCCTTGAGGTCCACGAGCACCACGTGCCCGCGGCGCGCGAGGGGGCCGGTCCAGTATCGCCACGAGAACGCCGATCCTCCGAACCCGTGCAGAAGGAGGAAGGTCTCCACGCCGGGACCCGCGGGTGGACCGTGGGTTTCGACGGCGAGAGGGAGATCGAGCGCCATGGCGGGCTCTCAGCGAGCTGCCAGATCCAGGACTCGTGCGCCCCGTGCCGACAGGCTCGCCGCGACCTCGTCGTGGCAGGTGAACACGAAAAGCTGACGGGTGCTGGCGATGTCCGCGAGGACTTCCATGCCCCGTGTGCGCCGTGCTTCGTCCCAGTTCACGAAGATCTCGTCCACGAAGAGGGGGAGCCGCTCACCTCCCTGATCCAGATGATCGACGATGGCGAAGCGCAGCGAGAGGTACGCCTGCTCCAACGTGCCCGTGGAGACCGGAGGGGCGAGCGGGACCGGTCCCGGCAGCGCGGGGCCGTACACGTGGAACAGATCGCCGTGGGCCGTCTCGTCCGCGACGATCCTGTCGTAGCGTCCACCGGTGAGGTGCGCGAGATATCCGCCGGCACGCCGGATCAGGTCGGGTTGGTGCTCGTCGCGGAAGCGTCGGTCGGCGTCGCGGAGCAGCGCCGCCAGAACCCAACGCCGGTCGCGCTCGAGCGTGAGACGGGCCTCCTCCTCCTGGAGAGTGGCCGTCTCGCCGTCGACTGCGTCCACCGTCTCGAGCTCGCGCATCCGCATGATCGTGCCGTCGAGGGATTCGGCGCGTGTGGCGAGCGACTCGATCTCCTCGGAGAGCTCCTCGATGCGGGCGCTGCGGCGCACCAGATCGTCGTCGTCCATGGTCCAGGACTCGCCCCTGCGCTCCGCCTCGGCGATGCGGGCCGTCATGTCGTCGAGGGAGGGGTGCGCGCGCTGCAGCTCGTCCGCGAGCTCGTCCGCCCGCCGCAGCGCCTGGATGCGCTCGACCGCCGTGCGGGTGCCCCGATCGAGGTCACCCTGCCCCAACTCGATCAGCCGCCGCCGGAGATCCTCCATGTCCGCTGCGACGCCCGCGGCTTCTCGCTCCACGCGCTCACGTTCCCTGCCGGCGCGGCCGATCTCGCGCTCCGCGGCCGAAGCGGCTTCCCGGGCCCGCTCCGCGCGAGCGAGCTCGCGCTCCAGCCGATGCGCAGCCGTCTCAGCGTCCGGAGCCTGTCCGGGTGAAGGCGCCGGCAGCAGGTCCCGGGCCTCCGCATCGAGCGCGCGCAGCCTCTCGCCGAGGCCGTCCAGCGTACGTATGCGCTCGACGCGCTCGCGCAGGAGCTCGCGGATCGCCTCGAGACCGGTCGGCAGAAAGTCGGTCGGTGCCTCGAGCAGTCCGGGCGAAACCGGCACGTCGTGCAGGAGTTGAGCGAGCGCGTCGCGCGCCCGACCTTTGGCCTCGCCGGCGGCGCGTGCCCGCCCGCCCCCGTCCCCTCGCCCACCGGGGCGCCGGAGCTTGAGCGAAGCCACGAGCAGGAGGAGCCCCACGATGGCGAGGAGTGATCCGCCCACCGCGGCGAGCGTGTTGCCCCCATAGAGCCCGAGCGCAAGCAGCGTCGCTCCGACCAGGGCCGCCCCGGTGCCTCCCGCCGGAAGAGCGAGCCGCCCTGCCGGGGGTGCGGCGGCGGGCCCGAGGCGCTCCGCCTCGCGAAGGATGCGCAGCTCTTCGTCGGCGGCGAGGAAGGACTGCACGGCACCGCGCACCTCCCGCAGGGGCACCGCCTGCCACCGCTCAACCGACACATCTCTCCACGAAGCCGACAGGATCCTGCCGGCCTCGGTCTCCAGGCGCCGCTCCAGATCCTCGACCTCCCGCTCCAGGCCGCGGGCCGTGGCACGCTCGACCGCCGCGCCGGCCGCGCGCGCGGCGAAGGCGGTGATCGCCTCGGCCCGGGAGACGAGCTCCGCTTCGGCGGGGCCGTACGCCGAGACGACGCGCTCCGGTTCCCGTGCTTCGTCTTCCAGGTTGGCACGGCGAGCGGCGAGCTCCCCCACCTGCCGTGAGAGCTCCTCCAGTCGCCGCCCGGGCTGCGCGGGGAGTCCGTCGAGCTCCACGGCCGGGTCGGCCTGCTCCCTCAGGGCTTCGATGCGGCGGAGCTGACGTCGCACGGGGAGCAACTCACGAACGCGCTCGACCGCGAGGCGCTCGCGCTGGCGCTCCTCGCGCGCCTCCTGGAGCCGCTCGCGCGTCCGGTCGCGCTCGGCCACGAACCCGCGCAGCTCCGTGTCACGCGCGAGCGCATCCCGGCGCTGGCCCCGCAGCTCGCGGATCCGCTCCTGAACCTCGCGGATGCGCTGGTTTCCCCTCCGGTTGGGACGCCACAGCTCCCCGGCCTCACGCTCCAGCTCCGCAGCCACCTCACGCGCGGATGCCACGTCGGACGCGCCCATGGCGCCCACAATGCGGTCCTGTACGCGCCCCCACGTCTCGTCGTCGAGCTCGGCGAGGTCGGCGAGCGTGAGGGCGAACACCTGTCGGAAGACCTGCATCGGAACGTGCTCCGTCCACGGGAGCGCCCGGTTACGCAGGTCTTCGGTGCGTCCATCCAGAGTCATCCGCCCCGTGGGTTGCGAGAGGAGCCGGCGCTGGACGTCCACGCAGCTTCCGTCGTCGAGACGCACGACGGCTTCGGCGGCCATGTCCAGGCCTCCCCAGGGGGCGTACGGGTTGCTCTCCCGGGACGCCGGCCGGAATCCGTAGAGAAGCGAAGTCAAGCAGTGGAAGAGCGTCGACTTGCCGGCCTCGTTCGGCCCCAGCACGACCACCAGACCCGGTAGCACCTCGGGGCCGCTGTCCCAGTCCCGCAGCCGGCCGAACGCCTCGACCCGCACGCGCTCGATCTTCATGCCGGCTTCTCTCCCTCCCCCAACATCCTGGCCGCCAGCTCGGCGTCCGCGCCCTCGAGGATGCGACGCACGTAGGCGTCCAGGCTCTCCCCGCCGTCCGAACCGAGGCCGGCCAGCGCGTCGGGCTCGAGCCCGGTGAGGCCGACCTCCCCGCGCCGGACCTTGTCGAGCAGGCGGAGCGCCTCGCCCAGAACGTCCGTGCGCGCACGATGCTCCTCCACGGGAATGACCGGATGGATGCGGTCGGCCTGCACGACGACGTCCAAGACGCCCAGCATCTCCCGCAGTTCACCCGCCAGAACATCCAGGTCCTCCTCGGCGCGGAGCTCCTTCCACAGGGGACACGGACCCTCCAGGACGACGCGCACCATCCACTCCACGTCGCTCCGGCCCGCCTCGCCGAGAGGGGCCGCTCGCCATGCCGCCTCCACTCGGCGCTCCAGGCGATCCAGGGAGTCCGACGCTTCGAGCTCTCCTACGGTGATCGTCTCCCAGCGGACGGGGGCGAGTGGGCGGAAGGACACGACCGGATCGTCCCGGTTCGACAGGTCCACGAGAAGCGCGCCGCGCGGGCCCTGGTCGGCGTGGGTGCGGCCCTGGAGGCTGCCGGGGTAGGCCACAGGCGGATCCTGGGCGAGCATCTGGCGCACGTGGACGTGCCCCAGCGCCCAGTAGTCGTAGCCCGACCGGATCAAATAGGTCAGGTCGGAAGGCGCGTAGGCGTGGTGCTCGCCGGCCCCGAGCGAAGAATGGACCTGCGTGTGCAGGAGCGCGACCTCGGGGAGCGTGCCTCCCGGCCGGGGAAGGAGGCGCGACAGGTCGGCGGTCTCGCGATCGGTGGCGTGACCCACCGCGACCACGAAGCCGACGGGAACTCCCTCGCGGCTCTGGATGGCGATGCGCCGGGGTGTGTCGTCGCCGGCCACGCACACGTTGGGCGGCCACTCGAGTGAGCGCGGGCCGGTGCCCGCCGCGCCCGGATCGTGATTCCCGGTGGCGTACACCATCGTGATGCCGTTGTCGCCGAGCCGATGCACCTGCTCCAGGAGGAAGCGCTCGGTCTGGAAGGAAAGGCGCTCGCCGTCGAACAAATCGCCCGCGACGAGAAATGCATGGACGTCCTCGCGGATGGCCAGGTCCACGGCGCGGCGGAAGGCCTCCCGCGACGCCTCGCGGAGGCGTCGACGCACGGACGAGGAGCGTCCGGCGAAAGAGGTGTCCAGGTGGACGTCTGCCACGTGCACGAAGCGCATGCGGCAAGGTAGCCACAGCGCCGTGGCGGGGGAATTCGTACTTTGGTCCGATGCCTCGACCGCTGCACGTACCCCGCGGCGCGGACGCGCGTCCGATCTGCCCGTTCTGTGGGCACGGCTACGCGGACGCGCCGAACACCTGCCCCCGCTGCGGTACGCTCCTGGGAGATGCGGTCGACGATCTGAAGCGCGAGGGCGCGAGGGCGCGCCGCCTCCTGCGCACCCGCAAGGCCCTGGCCGACCTCTTCTTTCTCATCGGTCTCCTCCTGGGTGGTCCGATGATGACGCTGGGCGGCCAATTCCAGTGGGGCCTCTTCATCGTGCTGGCCGGGGCCACCGCATCGGTCCTGAGGCGCTACACGGATTGGTCGACGCCGGGAACGGTGCTCGTGGGAGCGCTCGTCGCAACGGTGCTCGCCACGTGGGTCGTGGAGCCGGCCCGCGCGGAGGTCGCCGGGATGAAGACCGGAGAGCAGGCGCGCACGGCGTACGCGCAGGCTCTGGCCTCCAGGGACCCGGACGTGATGGTCGACGCCCGGGGTCCCGGTTCCGTGACGGTGTGGTACACCCTGTCGCAGGCGACCGCGGGCCCGTGCGGGAGCTACCCCGGCGCGGAGGAGCGGAGGCACCTGGCGCAACTGGGGTTCGTCCGGGTCGTCGTGTCGGCCAGGAACTCGAGCGGTGGCGTGTGCTCGTTCCGACCCTGAGCCACGGTGCACCTACACCCCCGCATCGCTTTGGATATCTTTTCAGACTGGGCTCCGAACCGATCGAGCGACTGACCGGCGGAGCCCGACCATGATCCAGTCGCAAGGCAATCTCGTTCTCCCATGAGCGATACAACGGAAACGGCGGTACGTCGCCTCCGTCAGGACTCTCCGACGGTCGACGCAGTGTGCCGCCAGATCGAGCGTCACGTCGACTCCTCCGAGGCGCGTCTGGCGGTCGACTTCGCCGAGATCTTCTTCTCCAAGGCCCCCGCCGAGCTGCTCCGAGAGCGGAGCACGGACGCCCTGACCCACATGGTCCTGGGGGCGTTCAGGTTCCTCGAGGACGGCCGCCCCGACCCGGTGAAGGTCTCGGTGCTGAACCCGGACGTCGACAACGAGGGGTGGTACGGTCCCGTCACGGTGCTGCGCACGGACATCTCCGAACGCCCTTTCATCGTCGACACGATCCGGGAGTTCCTGCACGCCCACGATCTGGCGGTGGAGCACCTCGTCTATCCGGTGCTCCACGTCGATCGGGACGGCGATGGTCGCGTGACGGGTGTCGAGCCGTCCCGGCGCGGAGGCGATCGGGAGTCTCTCGTGCACTGCGAGGTGGTGCAGGTCACGGACTCCGGCGCGCTCGGGAGCGTCGAGCGGGAGTTGCAGGCCTGCCTCGAGGACGTGGTTCGCGCCACCGACGATTTCGAGCCGATGATCGATGCGGTCAACGAGGTCGTGGCCGATCTGGCCGAGCACGCCAAGGTCCTCTACGACTGGCGGGAGGAGGTGGAGGAGATCGAGGCGTTCCTGCGCTGGCTCCGCGACGGCGCGTTCGTCTTCCTCGGCTACCGGGCGTACGACCTCATCGATGACGGGAAGCATCGCTCGGTTGTCGTCGAGTCGGGCTCCGGGCTGGGCGTGCTGCGGGACGAAACCCGGTCGGCGTTCCACCACCCGGTCCCGCTGAGTGAGCTCGAGCCCGGGGTGCGGGATCTGGTGGAGCACGGCCCCATGCTCGTGATCAGCAAGACCAACGCCGAGTCGACGGTCCACCGCCGCGTCCGCATGGACTACATAGGCGTCAAGAAGCTCGGGGCCGAGGGAGAGATCGTCGGAGAACACCGCTTCCAGGGGCTCTTCACCTCGAAGGCCTTCTCCGAGAATGCCGATGACATCCCGATCCTGCGGCGGAAGCTGGCCTGGATCCTCGATCAGGCCGGCGTGCGCGAGGGCTCGCACGACTACAAGGAGATCATCACGATCTTCAACTCCTTGCCGAAGGAGGAGCTCTTCCTCGCCTCGGCGGAGGAGATCGGTGAGGACATCCGCACGGTCCTGACGTCGTACAACACGGCCGGCGTGCGCGTCACGCTCCGTGAGGACGCCCTGCAGCGTGGCATCTCGGTGATGGTCATCCTGCCCAAGGAGCGCTTCTCGGGGGATGTGCGCCGCGCCATCGAGAAGGCGCTGGTCGAACTCTTCGAGGCAGAGGCTCTGAACTACCACCTGGCGCTCGGTGGGGGCGACCAGGCGCGTCTCCACTTCTACCTGAGGACCGCGGAGGAGCGCGCCGAGCGGGTCGAAGTCGAAGAGGTGGAGAAGCTCGTGAGCCGCATCATCCGCACGTGGTCCGACCGGGTCCGCGAGGGCCTGGAGCGCGTGCGCCCGACCGACGAGGCCCGCCGGCTCGCGCGCCGCTATGCCGACACCATGAGCGCGGAGTACCAGGCGGCCACGGACCCCGCCGTTGCGGTGGAGGACATCCTCGCTCTGGAGGAGATGCGCGCCGAGGGACGGGTGATCTCCATCGCGCTCGCCAACCGGGGCGGCTCGGTCGCGGCCCCCGGCGCCTCGGGCGTCACCGAGCTGAAACTCTTCCTGCGGGAGGAGCAACTGGTGCTGTCCGACTTCATGCCGATCCTCGAGAACACCGGCCTGCGCGTGATCGCGGTGAGCCCGTTCGAGGTGAGGGACCCGCAGTCGGGGGACTCAACGATCTACGTGTTCGCCGTGCAGGACGGCGCGGGAGAGGCCGTCGACATCGATGAGCGGGGCGACCTCCTGGCCGAGACCATCCTCGCGGCCCGGGCCGGCGATGCGGTGAGCGACTCGCTCAACCGGCTCGTCCTGGGGGCGGGGCTTCATTGGCGGGAGGTCTCGGTCCTTCGGGCATACACGGCGTATGCCTTCCAGATCGGAGCGGTGCCGAGCCGGATGTCGCTGCCCTCTGCGCTGGTGAAGTATCCCGGGATCGTTCGCGAGCTCTTCGAGCTGTTCCGGGTTCGGTTCGACCCCGACGAGGGGTCGTCGCAGGAGGCGCGCGCGTCCGCGGCGGAAGACATCCGCCAAGCGTTCCGCGGATCTCTGGGCGGTGTGAGCCTGCTCTCGGACGACCGGGCGTTGAGGCGCCTGGAGGAGCTCATCTCGGCGACGCTGCGGACCAACTACTACCGCCACGGTGGACCGCACCCGACGTTTTGCTCGGGCGGTGTGCCCTACGTGTCGTTCAAGTTCTCGTGCGCGGATGTCGAGGTGCTGAGCCGCACCCGGCTCATCTACGAGGTCTGGGTGCACTCGGCCCGCATGGAAGGGGTGCACCTGCGGGGCGCGAGGGTGGCGCGCGGGGGCATCCGGTGGAGTGACCGGGCCGACGATTTCCGTACGGAGATTCTCGGGTTGGTGAAGACCCAGATGGTGAAGAACGCCGTCATCGTGCCCGGCGGCTCCAAGGGTGGATTCATCACCCGTAGGACACTGACCGATCCGGAGGCGCGCCTCCAGGAGGGGAAGGGACAGTACGCCACGCTGATGCGGGGCCTGCTCGACCTGACCGACAACCTGGACGGCTCCGGGCTCTCGGTGCGTCCCGAGGGCGTGGTGTGTTGGGACGAGCCCGATCCCTATTTGGTGGTGGCGGCCGACAAGGGTACGGCGACGTTCTCGGATCTGGCCAACGGGGTGTCCGCGGAGTACGGCTTCTGGCTGGGCGACGCGTTCGCTTCCGGGGGCTCGAACGGCTACGACCACAAGGAGGTCGGCATCACGGCTCGCGGAGCGTGGGAGTGCGTGAGGCGGCACTTCCGTGAGCTCGGCAAGGACATCCAGAGCGAGCCCTTCACCGTCGTGGGCGTAGGCGACATGAGCGGGGACGTCTTCGGCAACGGCATGCTCCTCTCCCGCCAGATTCGCCTCATCGCGGCGTTCGACCACCGCCACATCTTCATCGATCCCGACCCCGATCCCGCGGTTTCGTTCGCGGAGCGGCAACGCTTGTTCGACCTGGGAAGCTCGAGCTGGGACGACTACGATCGCAGCGTCTTGAGCTCGGGCGGTGTGATCATCCCGCGGGCGACGAAGGAGGTCGATCTCTCGCCCGAAGCCGTGAAGGCGCTGGGTCTGCCGCCGGACGCGGGCACGCTGAGCGGTGAGGAGTTGATCCGTGCGGTCCTGTGCGCGCCCGTGGAGCTTCTCTGGAACGGCGGCATCGGGACGTACGTGAAGAGTCCCGCGGAGAGCCATCACGACGCTGGGGACCCGACGAACGACGCGGTGCGCGTGGACGTGACGGAGCTCCGCTGCGCGGTGGTGGGAGAAGGCGGCAACCTCGGGTTCACGCAACGGGCTCGGATCGCCTACGCCCTCCAGGGTGGCAGGGCCAACACCGACGCCATGGACAACTCCGGCGGCGTAGACATGTCGGACCACGAGGTGAACCTGAAGATCCTGTTGGCTCCGGCGGTCCCTGCCGGGGAGATGTCGGACGAGCGTAGGAACGAGCTCCTCCAGGAGCTCACCGACGACGTGGCCAACCTGGTGCTCGAGGACAACCGCACCCAGAGCCTGGCCATCTCGCTCGATGCGATGCGTGCGGCCGAAGCCGCCGACGACTTCCGCGACCTGATGTTCTCGCTCGAGAAGTCGGGCGAGCTGAATCGGGCCGCCGAGTCGCTCCCCTCCCTGGACGTTCTGGTCGAGCGGCGGGATCGGGGCGAGACGCTCACCCGGCCGGAGCTGTGCGTCTTGCTCGCATACGCGAAGCTCTCCGTAAAGGCGAGCCTGATCCAGAGCGCGCTCCCGGACGATCCGGTGACGGAGAGCTACCTGCTCGGGTACTTCCCGCCGGCGGCGGCACAGGCCGCCGGGAGCGGAAACCTCAAGGCGCATCGGCTTCGCCGCGAGATCATCGTCAGCCAGCTGACGAACGACCTCGTGGACCTCATGGGCGCCACGTTCGTGAACCGGGTCGTGCGGGACACGGGATCGGGCGTCGAGGACGTGGTGCGCGCGTGGATCGTGGCCTCCCGGTTGGCTGGTCACCGGGCGCTCCTCGAGCGGATGGGCGAGCACGAGAGCGGGTTGGACGCGCGCGTGAGCTACCGCTGGCTGCTCGGCCTCGCACGGGTTCTGGAGCGGACCACGCGGTGGGTGCTGAACAACGTCCGTCCGGGCACGTCTCCCGCGCGGGTCGTGGACGAGAACCTCGAGGGGCTCGCCCTGCTCAGGGAGCGTTTTCCGGACATCGTCGCGGGAGAGGACCGCGCGTTGTTCGAGAAGCGCCTGAGCGAGATCCACGAGTTGGGGGCGGACCGGGGCTTCTCACAGGACCTGATCACGCTGCGGTTCCTGGACCAGCTTCTCGAGATCGTGGAGATCGCCCGAGAGACGGCGTCGCCGGAAGTCGAGACGGGACGGGCCTACTACGCCGTTTCGGAGACGTTCGAGATCCCCTGGTTGCGGCGGACGACCTTCGAGGCCGCCGGAGACGACCGATGGGAGCAGCGCGCGGCACAGGCGATGTCCGAGGATCTCTCCCGGGCGCATCGCAAGGTGGTGGTCGCGGCGATGGGCGCTCTGCGCGCCGATGGCACCGTGGAGGATGCCATGCGAACGATCGTGGATCCCCGGGCGCGCCACGTCGCCCACTTCCGGGAGGTCCTCGAGGAGCTCAAGGCAGAGGAAGCGGCGAGGCTGCCAGCGATCTCCGTGGCGGTCCGGGAGCTGGGAGGGCTGGCGGAACGGCTCGGAGGGGTCTGAGGGGCCCGGCGCGCCTAGGACGCGCCGGTCGCCTTCAGAACCTCATCCACGTACTTGTCCACGTTCGCCACGACCCGGACCACATCCTTGCGGGCGTCGGCGCCGGCGAGCTCGGAGGCGAAGCGCAGGAACGCGGACCGGACGGCCTCGCGCCCGCTCGCACCTCGCGCTCCACGCTTGGGCGCGGCTTTGCGGGTGCGCCGGCGTCCCGGCTTGGAGGGGCTCATCCTTCGCTTGACCTGGAGCGGATAGCGCGCGTGGAACTGCCGCTTGGTGAGCTTCCCGATGGCGGGACTCACTCGCTTCGCGATCTCCATCAGCTCGTCTACACTGGCACTCGGCTTCTTCTTGAGCGCTGCTTCCACTGCGGAGTAGACTCCCTCGTCGACCTGTGCCAAGAGATACCTCCCGGGGGGACTTGTGGGCCGCGATACCTGGGATGTGGGGAAGTGTAATGTTGAATTAGGGAGGGCCCGGAGATGATGTCAAGCGGAAAAGACGAAATGGTGCTCCAACTTAAAGATCATAGTAGCTCATAGTCGATCTTCAGAATTGTCCGAACGCCACGGACGCTCCGATGAAGATGCCGCGGAGTTGCTCGGGGCTCACGCGGGGAAGGCCCTGGACACCATAGACGAACCGATACCCGGCACCGACCCGCACAGAGACGAGTCTCATGGCCCAGATCGAGGCGGTGATCTCCGGCTCGACGACGCCGAAGTTGTCGGAGCGGAGCTCTGTGCCGACCACCGGGACGATCGCTTTGGCGTTGCCGGCGCCCACGAGGAGCCGTGCGTCCCACCGGAAACGACCCCCTTCGTGGAGGCGGAGGCCGGTCAGCACGCCGCCGTAGGCCATGCGGAGCTCGAGCCCCGAGCCCGGCTGAGAGAGGTCGAGGGGGCGGAGCATCAGGTAGCCCGCCCCCCCGAAGAAGAAGTCACCTCCGACGCGCAGGAGGGCCGCGGCTCCGGCCATGCCCACGGTGCGCCCGTGTATCGAAGTCGCCCGGAGGCTCCCCTCGATCACGGCCTGGGCCGGGCGCTCCTGCTGAGCGGACGCTCGCTCCGGGCCGGCGATGCCCATGAGCACGAAACCCATCAGCACGACGAGGCCCGTGAGGCCGGTACGTCTCATCGATCCTCCTTCCGCGGACTCTTCCCTGGCAGCGGGGGTACAGCGTCGCTCAAGTATAGACGTCGCCCGCGCCAGCGGGTACCGACGGGCTGCGCGGTTGTCAACGTGGCTGTTGTAGGCCGGACGCGAAGGGTGGATCTTTCTAGACTCCTGGATGCGTTCCCGATTGCTACGGAGACCGGAGTGGTGGCCGGACCCATGAGGCTTCGAGATGGCATAGCCGGCCGGGAGGTCGCAGGGTTGACCATTCTCGAGCTCGTGGTCGTGCTGATCCTCACCTCGCTGGCGCTCGGGATCGCGGTCCTGTACTTCGGTTCGTATTATCAGACGACATCGGCGCGCCGCGCGGCGCAGATCTTTGCACAGGATCTGACCCTGGCCCGTGCGGCGGCTCTGCGCGCGAGGGAGCCGGTCGTGATCCGTTTCGACCAGACCAATCTCTGGTATTCCATCAGCATACAGGACGCGGGCACGGAGTTGGCACGCCGGCGCTTCAAGACCAACCCCGACATCCCCCTGAGCGCCATCAGTCTCGATACCGCGGGAGACAGCCTGGTGTTCAACTCCCGGGGGGAGGCCGACTTGACGGGCACGACGAATCCCGTGGGCACGGCGACCTTCACGTCCGGAACGGTGACCTATACGGTGAACTTCAATAGCATGGGGGCCTCCAAGGTCCAGGAGAATTGAGCGAAGCGTTATGTGCGCCCTGCCGTCGCCCGGACGGTTTCACGCTGATCGAGGTCATCGGCGCGCTGGTGATCTTCTCGGTCGGCGTCCTGATGGTCATCCGGCTCAGCACGGCGCTGGGCTCCGAGATGAACTACGCAGCGACGATGTCGCAGATCGTCGTCACGGTACAGGAGCGCATGGACTCTCTGGAGGCCCAGCCATTCGACTCGTTGACGGTCGGCACCTCGTCGACCGTGGTGAGCGTGCGTGGTACGCCGTACACGCAGGCGATCGCGGTCACGCTCCAGACCGCGCTCCTCAAGGAGATGGAGGTCTCCATGACGCCCGCCTCCAGCGGCCACCCGAGCTACACCGCCACGTCGTACATGGCGAACAACTGGTAGCTCGCGCGCGCGGCGGGTTCACGCTGATGGAGGCGATGGTGGCTCTGACCATCTCCTCGGTCCTGGTGGCCCTCATAGGCACGGTGTTTCTGGTGCAGAACCGCTTCTACGCCGACCAACTCAAGCTCTCGACCGTTCACGACAACGCGCGCACAGTCACCCAGGTGATGGGCGACGCGCTCCGCTCAGTCATGCCCGACGGGATCACGGAGGCCGCCAACAAGGAGATCACGGTCCGGACGCCGATGGTGCTGACCGTCGTGTGCGGCACCACCAGGGACGGCGTCGACGTGCACATGGAGGGCGGAGAAGCGGGTCTCGACACCGCCGAGGTCGCGGGCTTCGCGCTGCGCGACGCTACCACCGGCGCGTGGAGCTACTACAATGCGCTCTGGACGAACATCAACGGCCCCGATGGCCACGCCGCCGACCACTGCGCGGGCAACGGCGCGGATACAACGGGCGCGACGAGCGAGTTTTCGGGGCTCAAGGGCCTCGGTGCCTTGGGACCCGGGTCGCCCGCCCTGGGGGACATCCTGATGATCTTCCGGGAGACCCGCTTCAAGATCCAGACATCTGTCCTCGACACCAGCACCGAGGGCCTGTTCCGGGCGTCCTACGGAGACACGCTCATCGAGTACGTCACCGGACTGGACACCAGTGCTGCGTTCCAGTACCGGACGGGCGGCACCAGCTACTCGACTTCGGTGACGTCGGGCGATCTCGGCGAGATCGACGGCGTGCGCGTCGTGGCCCAGGCGAGCATCCGTCCCGAGACGGGGACGGAGGGCGACATCAAGTACGGCTGGTCCGTGAACTTCCTGCTCCCGAACGTGCGATGACGCCCCGGGGGCCGACAGAGGATCGCGCGGGCTTCGTACTGGCCCTCGTGGTGCTCATGCTGTTCGCCATCGCCATGGCCGCGGCGGCAGGCTACGTGGCCGTCCGCACGGAGTTCACGCTCGCGAAGGACAGCCGGGAGGGCCTCGAGGCCCTCACCGTCGCGCGTGGCGGCCTCCAGCGCTTTCTCGGTGAGCAGGTGGGCGTGGTCGGCGATTCCGTCAGCTACGCCATCGGCAATGGCGTCGCCACCGTGACGAGCCGGCGAGTGTTCGAGAAGGATTCGCTGGATTACCTGTACTTCATCCGCTCGGAGGGTTCGGTCACGGATCCACGCTATCCGACGAACCCGGCGAAGCGCGTTGTGGGCGCCTATGCCTGGCAGCACCTGTCTCCGGTGCCGCACAAGGCGGCGGTCATGGCGGCCATGAGCACGATCGACATCAGCGGCTGGTACTACAGCATCCACGCCTACGTCAACGGCTACGACCACGCGACCACGTCCGATTGCCCCGGCGGGGGCACAGCAGGCGTGGCCGGAGGGATCGGGGTTCTCGACCCCACGACTTCGTACGGCGGCACCCAGGTGGGCAACCCGGCCCACAAGCACTATGCGAGCACGGCAGCGGTCATCGACTCGGCGGGTATCCGTTGGGACATCCTCTCGAACCCGAGCTTTCCGGTCGAATTCGACGGCTCCCCTCCGAACTTCACCTCGCTGCCCTCGGACTCCTTCCCGCTCGTGCGTTACATCGGCGACCTGAACGCGGGGTCCTCCTGGGCGGGGCGGGGCGTTCTCATCGTCACCGGCACGCTCACGATGCAGAGCGGCTTCGTCTGGAACGGGATCGTTCTGGCCGGCGACCTCGGAAACGTGAGCTACGCGGCGGCCCCCACGGTGAACGGTCTGCTCATCGGCGGTCTGAATGGGACGGACACGTACGTGAGGTTCCAGAGCGGCTTCTTCTACTACAACTCCTGTTACGTGTACGCGGCGGACAGGGCGCTCTCGTACCTCGATCCCGTCGACAATACGGTCTTCGAGATCGACTGAATCGGGGGATGCGCCGCTCGGCGAGGAGCGTCCGCGGCTCGAAGCCCCGGCGCCGCACGGGAGCGCGGTTCGCCCTCCCGCCTTGCACCGAGCGGGTACCTCTTCCATGATGGGCGCTTCCGCGACCGGCTCTCCATCGCCGTTCGTGGTGTACGAGACGGTCACCCTCCCTGCCGGAGCACCCGATGGAACCCACCAACACCCGGAGTCCGCAGTACTACCACCGGGTCGTCGACTGCCAGTGGGCATGTCCCGCCCACACGAACGTTCCCGAATACATCCGTCTGATCGCGCAGGGCCGATACACCGACGCCTACATGCTGAACCGGGAATCCAACGTCTTCCCGGGGATCCTGGGGCGGACGTGTGACCGTCCGTGCGAGCCCGCCTGCCGACGGACGCGCATCGACGGAAAGCCGGTGGCGATCTGCCGTCTCAAGCGGGTGGCGGCGGACCTGCGTGAGTCGGTCGTCCACCGCCTGCCGAAGATCCCCGAGGAGAAGAACGGGAAGCGGATTGCGCTCATCGGCGGCGGGCCGGCCTCGCTCACGGTGGCCAACGACCTCCTGCCGATGGGGTACGAGTGCGTGCTCTACGAGAAGTACGACAAGCTCGGCGGGCTGATGCTCACGAACATCCCCGCGTTCCGACTGCCGCCCCGGGTGCTCGAGGAGGAGATCGGCTTCATCGTGGACATGGGCCTCGAGGTACGCCTCGAGACGCCCGTGACGAGCATGAAGGGGCTCCTCGACGAGGGCTATGACGCGGTGTTCGTGGGCGTCGGAGCGCCCAAGGGCAAGAATCTGGAGCTGCCCGGCCGTTACGACAGCGAGCGTATCCACATCGGCATCGACTGGCTCGAGTCGGTCGCGTTCCGGCACATCGAGTCGATCGGCGAGCGCGTGCTCGTGATCGGGGTGGGCAACACGGCCATGGACTGCTGCCGCACGGCGAAGCGCCTCGGCGGCAAGGACGTGAAGGTCATGGCGCGCCGCGGCCGTGAGCACTTCAAGGCGTCGGAGTGGGAGCTCGACGACGCCGAGGGCGAGCACGTCGAGGTGCTCGAGAACCATTCGCCCACCCGCTACGTCGTCGAGGATGGCGAGCTCAAGGGCATGATGTTCGATGTCGTCGAGTGGCGCGAGAGCGAAAACGGCAAGCAGAAGGCCCACAAGCTCGACGAGGTGTTCATTCCCGCGGACGACGTGGTGCTCGCGATCGGCCAGGAGAACGCGTTTCCCTGGATCGAGCGCGACATCGGCATCGAGTTCAACGACTGGGACATGCCCATCGTGGACCGCGGCACGATGCAGTGCTCGCTTCCGGGGGTCTTCTTCGGTGGTGACGCGGCGTGGGGTCCCGAGAACATCATCTGGGCCGTGGAGCATGGCCATCAAGCGGCGATCTCGATCCACAACCACTGCCACGACATCCCGCTCTCGGAGCG
>CAZFIS010000041.1:0-12054 GCA_964519125.1 uncultured Gemmatimonadaceae bacterium
AATTATCTGTGAATATTCCGTGTTTTCCGTGTGCTTCCGTGGCTATTGGTTCTCTAACTATAAGAACGATATCCGTTAAGTCAGCGCCATTCCAATCTGAATCGATTGGGTAGAAGCGGGCGCGCCCCCCCACCCC
Organism: uncultured Gemmatimonadaceae bacterium; assembly: GCA_964519125.1. Taxonomy (GTDB): domain Bacteria; phylum Gemmatimonadota; class Gemmatimonadetes; order Longimicrobiales; family Gaopeijiaceae; genus SZUA-318. The sequence goes on from CAZFIS010000041.1 coordinate 137, forward strand.
GCACCCTCCCCCCCCCGAATCCTTTTGGCCCGGGGGGCCAACCCCCCCGGGCCCGGGGAGGGGGCCACCCTGAGTTGGGGGGGCGTGGCCTACCCTCGTGAAGTTGGCGGCTGCGGGACCCCGTGGGGGGGGCTCAACCGTGTTGTTCGCAAGGCCGTCCTGAAACGCCGACTCGGGGCCCCGCAGCCATAGCTTTCTCGTGTTCTCCTCGTACGCCCCTGAAAGGAAGCAAGGCGGGTGCCAAGTCTCTGCGGCCCCCATAAAACATTGTGATATAACGCGTTATGCCATATGGATCGGCCTCGGTGGACTTCCCGACCCCGGACAGGATGGCCGAATCGGCCATACAGGCCGGACACGATGGCCGATGTGCGACGTTCGACCCGTCTCTCCCCGACGAGGCGGGGGAGCAGCGCCACGAACCCCCGACGTCCCCGACACCGTAGTGAGGGAGGTGCGACCACCCACCAGGAGCATCCGAGATGCGCAACTTCCTGATCCGGCTCTTCGTGAACGCGCTGGCCCTGTCCGCAGCCGCCTGGCTGGTTCCCGGCATCCGCCTGTCCGGCGGATTCGGAGACATCCTTGTCGTGGCGCTCGTGTTCGGGCTGGTGAACGCGCTCCTCAAGCCGATCCTCATCGTGTTGTCGCTGCCGTTCCTCATCCTGTCGCTGGGCTTGTTCGCCTTCGTCGTGAACGGCGTCCTGCTCCTGATCACGGCGGCGCTGAGCAGCCACCTCGCCGTGGCCGGTCTCGGCTCGGCCATCCTGGGCAGCCTGGTGGTGTCGCTCGTGACCATCGTGCTGGGGAGCGCCCTCAAGGACGACAAGCGGGAGCGCCGCTGAGGCCGGTCCGCGCTCGGGTTCCGGCTTGACATCTGGCGGGACGCCGGGGGAGAATGCCGCTTATGAGACGCTCCCCGATGGCCGCCTGCGTCACGCTCCTGACCATGGCGGCCTGCGCGCATCCCGCGCCCGCTCCGTCGCCCAGGCCGACGCACCCGCAGATCGATACGGGCCACGTGACCGTCCGCGAGCATCCGCGGCCGCGGCCCTACGACGAAGTCGTGACCCCCGACGCCGTATCGCGGCCGGGGATGTTCACGGTGCATCGCGTCGGCCGGACGCTGTTGTTCGAGATCCCGCGCGATCAGCTCGGCAAGGACGAGCTCCTCGTCACCGAGATCGCCAAGACCGTGCACGGATCGGGCTACGGCGGCCAGGCCGTGAGCAACCGCGTGTACCGGTGGCAGCTACGCGACGACCGCATGTACCTGCGGACCGTCTCGTACGAGGTGATGGCCGACTCGGCGACGCCGGAATACCGGGCCGTGCAGAACGCGAACGTCAGCCCCATCGTGGCGGCCTTCGACGTCGAGGCGTACGGCCCCGACAGCTCGGCCGTCATCGACGTGACGCACCTCTTCACCGACCCTCCGGCCGAGCTCGGCCCGGGTGAGCGCATTCCCGGCAACGTGGATCCCGGCCGGTCATGGATCGAGCGCGCCACGCCGTTTCCCGACAACGTGAACATCTTCTCCACGCTGACGTACGCGCAGCATGTGGGAACCGGGGCGGGGCCCGGATCGGGCCGGGGCGGCTTCGGGTTCATGCCCAACCGCAACCCGTCGAACACCATCGTCATGAGTTGGAGCTTCCACAGGCTCCCCGACGTGCCGATGAAGCCGAGGCTGTGCGATGACCGCGTGGGCTACTTCTCCGTGCGGTTCACCGACTTCACGGACGTGAAGCAGCAGGTCGAGACCAGGTGCTACATCACCCGCTTCCGGCTCGTGAAGAAGGACCCGGGCGCGGCGGTCTCGGATCCCGTCAAGCCGATCGTCTTCTACATCGACCCCGCGACCCCCAAGAAATGGGTCCCGTGGCTCGAGAAGGCGGTCGACGACTGGCAGCCGGCCTTCGAGGCCGCGGGCTTCAGCCACGCCATCGTCGCGAAGGAGGCCCCCGACGATCCCGACTGGTCGCCGGAGGATGCTCGCTACTCGGTGATCCGCTGGCTCCCCTCGACCGTGGAGAACGCATCGGGGCCGAACGTGCACGACCCCCGCTCCGGAGAGATCCTGGATGCGCACATTCAGTTCTACCAGAACGTGCAGCGGCTCGTCCGGTCCTGGTACTTCACGCAGGCCTCCGCCAACGATGCGCGCGCCCGCTCGTTCCCGTTCCCCGATTCGTTGATGGGCCGGCTCATGGAGTACGTGCTCGCGCACGAAGTGGGGCACACGCTCGGGCTCACGCACAACATGAAGGCGAGCTCGGCCTATCCCGTCGACTCACTGCGCAGCGCGTCGTTCCTGCGCCGGTGGGGCGACACCCCGAGCATCATGGACTACGCCCGCTTCGACTACGTGGCGCAGCCCGAGGACCACGTCCCGCCCGATCTGCTCATCCCCCGCATCGGACCGTACGACCGGTGGGCCATCATGTGGGGGTACAAGCCGATCCCGTCCGCCGCCACCGCGGAGGACGAGCGGCCGACCCTCGACGCCTGGGCGCGCGAACAGGACACGAAGCCGTGGCTCCGGTTCAACACGGTGGGCAGCCAGGGGAGCGACCCCGGTGAGGAAGCCGAGGCCGTGGGCGACCGGAACGCCGTCGAGGCGACGGGCCTCGGGCTCGCGAACCTGAGGCGGGAGGTGCGCTACCTGATTCCCGCGACGCGCAAGCCGACGGAGAACTGGGACGACCTCGCGAATCTCTACGGGCGGCTCGTGGGCCAGTGGCGCACCGAGCTGACCCACGTGACGAATATCGTGGGCGGCGCCGATTCCCAGGAGAAGTACGGGAGCCAGACGGGCGTGATCTTCACCCCCGTGAGCCGAGCGCGGCAGAAGGCGGCGGTGGCGTTCCTGAACGCGAACGCGTTCCGCACGCCCGACTTTCTCCTCTTCGAGCCCGTGCTGCGGCGGATCGAGCCCAGCGGATCCGTCGCGCGAATCTCGGTCGCCCAATCGGCCATCCTGGGCTCGCTTCTGCGAGAGGACCGCCTCGCGCGCATGAGCGAGTACGCGCACGACGCCCAGCCGGGCAGTGCCTACACGCCGCTCGAGCTCCTCCAGGACGTGCGGAACGGCCTGTTCAGCGAACTGAGCACGAACGCCGACATCGGCATCTACCGACGGGCGCTCCAACGGGCCTACGTCGACAACCTGATCGAGAAGCTCGCGCCGGCTCCGCCGACGACGATCGCGGCGCTGAGCCGCGGGCCCGGAGACCGGCCCACTCCACCTCGCCTGGACCTGGGGGTGTCGGACGTCCAGCCGGTGGCTCGCGCCGAGTTGAAAGCGCTCGACGACCAACTCGCGAGGGCGATGCTCCTGGCCACCGGGATGAAGCGAGCGCACCTTGACGACCTGCGCCACCGCATCGCGGAGGCGCTGGACGAGAACGCGGACAAGGGCGCTGGGCGGTAGAAGCGCGTAGCGGCGCGGCGCACCGCCCAGCCAATGACCCGGGTGGGTCTCGAACCCACGACCTACGGATTAAAAGTCCGTTGCTCTACCAGCTGAGCTACCGGGTCCACCGCGGACAAGATAGTCTATCAGCGCTGGTCGCAAAGAAGATTCGGCGGGCATAACCAGGCTGCGGCAGGAGGATGGGATCCGTGTCGGACGTGTGGTCGGAACTCCGATCGCAGACGAGTGCGGCGGCGGGCGTCGGAGACAACATCGCGGCGTGCGTCCTGACGCGGCACGTGCGGGACGGTGCGGGCGACCGCCCCGCCCTTCTCTGGCGTCCCCGGACGGGCTCCCCGCGCAGCTACACGTACGGCGAGCTCGACGCGCTCGTGAGCCGCTTCGCCGACGGGCTCCGGCACTCCGGCATCCGTAGGGGTGAAACCGTCACGGTCATGGTCGGGCGGATCCCCGAGCTGTTCGTATCCGTGCTCGGCGCGCTGCGGGCCGGCGCCGTGCCCTCCGTCCTCTTTTCCTCCTACGGTCCCGACCCCATCCGGCGGAGGCTGGCCCGCGGCAGCACCCGCATGCTCGTCACCACGGAGCGCCTGTACGAGGCCCGGGTCGCTCCGGTGCGGGGCGAGCTTCCCGACCTCGCGCACGTCCTCGTTGTGACCGAGCCCGGGCGCCTGGCTTCGCCCACCCCGTCCGTGACCGGGCGCCGCGGCGGGGTGCACGACTTCCACGACTGGCTCGCCACCTGGAGCCCCGTCTCGCCGGACGAGCCCGTCGACCTCGAGGACCCGGCGCTCCTGCATTTCACCAGCGGCACCACCGGAGAGCCCAAAGGCGTGCTCCACGTGCACGACGCGGTCGTCGGCCACGCGCACACGGGACGTATCGCACTGGGCCTCGACGCGCGAACGCGGATCTGGTGCACCGCCGACCCGGGCTGGGTGACGGGCGTGTCCTACGGGATCCTGGCGCCTCTGGCCAACGGAAGCACCGTGTTCGTGGACGAGGAGGAGGAGGTCCGCGGAGCCCGCTGGTACGAGAACCTGGCCGAGCAGCGGATCGAAGTCCTGTACACGTCCCCGACCCTCCTGAGACGCCTACGCCACACCGGGGACGACCCGGCGCGCCGGGCCCCCTGGCCCGCCCTCCGGAGCATCTTCGTGGCCGGCGAGCCGCTCACGGCCGCCGACGCGCTCTGGACGGAGCGGGCGTTCGGCATCCACGTGCGCGACACGTGGTGGCAGACGGAAACCGGCTGCATCGTGGTGGGGTCGAGGTTCGACGAGGAGCCCCGCCCCGGGCGGATCGGCCACGCGCTACCCGCCTTCGAGACCGCCATCCTGGAGCGCGTCGGGCCGGGCCGGGTGAGCCCGGTGGCGGCCGGCCGTGAGGGCGAGCTCGGCGTGCGCACGCCCTGGCCCTCCATGTTCCGGGCGTATGTGGGCCAGGACGCGCTCTACGCGGAGTCGTTCGCGGACGGGTGGTACCTGTCGGGAGATCTCGCCGTAGCGGACGAGCACGGCTGGATCCGGTTCCTCGGACGCTCGGACGACGTCTTCAAGTGCGAGGGGCACTTCGTCACTCCGGCGGAAGTCGAGGCGACGCTCCTCGATCACCCCGATGTCGCGGACGCGGGCGTGGTCGGCAGGGACGACCCGGTGATGGGCACGCAGGTGGAAGCGCACGTCGTGCTCGCTCCGCACGCCCAGCCGTCCGACGAGCTCCGCATGCAGATCCTGCGCTTCGCGAGGGAACGGCTCGGTCCCACGCTCGCCCCCCGAACCCTCGCGTTCCGCGATGAGCTCCCCCGTACGCCCTCCGGCAAGGTCCTGCGCAGGAACCTGATGGAAGCCTGAGGGGTCGCCGAACGAGACAGGTGCCCTCGCAGAGGCGGCCCGCGAGGCCCAGGCGAGCCACGGTGACGGGTCGTGGCCCGGCTAGGACGACCCCTCCGTGGCGCCACCCAGCATGCGGCGACGTCCGCTCCATCCCCCGAGCACCGACGCCACGAGTTGGACGAGGATGATGCCCAAGACGCCCGAGCCCGAGCCGACCAGCGTCTCGAACCGGCGCGGGAGCGCGAGTGCACCGACGAACCAGACGAGCACGCCGAAGAGCGTGATCGCCGCGCCATGCAGAATCGGCGCGTTCATCCAGCGCGTGCCGACCAGGAACCCGCCGACGTAGAACCCGACCGCGACGGACAGCGTCACCCACAGGGCGCCGGACTCGCCGGCGGGCACGAGCCGGGTACCGACCAGCGCCAGATAGACGACCGACGTGACCGCGACCGCCACGGCCCAGCCTCCGGCCACCCATCCGGGGTGGAGGTTTTCGAGGTGCTCGGTGTGCATGGCTCGCTCCTTTCGAGGGAACGCTACAGCTCCAACTCGAACTGCGACCCCCGGAAGGTGAGGCGGTGGTGCGGCGTGAGTCCGAGGGTCCCGATGGCGGCGCGGTGCTCCGCGGTTCCATACCCCACGTTCGTCTCCCATCCATACCCCGGATAGCGCGACGCGAGCCTCCTCATCAGGCGGTCGCGCACGACCTTGGCGACGATCGACGCACAGGAGATGGAGTGGACGAGCGCGTCGCCGTCCACGACCGCGGTGTGCTCCCACCCGAGCCCCTTCACGGGATTGCCGTCCACAACCACGTGCCCCGGTCGGTCGGGCAGGTGCAGCAAGGCCCGGTGCATCGCGCGGGTGGTCGCCTGGAGGATGTTGATCCGGTCGATCTCACGGACGGAGGCAGCGCCCACGCCGACTCCCTCGGCCGTGTCGAGGATGCGCGCGTACAGCTCCTCGCGCACGGAGGGCGACAGCACCTTGGAGTCGTCGGCGCCCTCCACGGCGGCGCCGCGCGGCAGGACGACAGCCGCGGCCACGACCGGGCCGGCGAGCGGGCCGCGCCCGGCCTCGTCCACCCCGGCCACCGAAACGCCGCGGCTCCAGAACCCACGCTCGTAGTCGAGCAGGTCCTGGAGCCGCGATGCCCCTTCGCGCGCCGGCTTCACGGCCGGAGCCCGTCAGGTCGTGGTGCGCTTCTCCGCGATCCGCGCGGACTTCCCGCGGCGGCCGCGCAGATAGTAGAGCTTGGCACGGCGGACGCGGCCACGGCGGAGGATCTCGATGCCGCTGACCGTGGGTGCATGAAGCGGAAAGATACGCTCCACACCTACTCCGCTCGAGATCTTGCGCACCGTGAAGGTCTCGGAGAGGCCACCGCCCTTTCGGCCGATGCAGACGCCCTCGAATGCCTGGATGCGCTCCTTGGCACCCTCGCGCACGAGGTATAGCACCCGGATCGTGTCGCCGGGAGCGAAGTCGGGCACTTCGGCCCGAAGCTGCTCTTTCTCGATTTCCTGGATCAGGTCAGCCATGCTCGCCTCCCGTGACGCGGCCGGGAATATCCGGTAGAGACCGCTAATGTAACGCACCGCTCAGCGGCGGTGAAGAGCTGCGAGGCGCGCGCACGGAGCACCCCGCGGCCCTACTCCTCGGGATCGGTGAGCAGGTCGGGACGGCGCGCGCGCGTGAGCCGGAGCGCCTCCTCCCGCCGCCACGCCTCGATGCGCCGATGGTCCCCCGAACGCAGCACCGCCGGCACGTCGTGCCCCCGGTATTGCGGAGGCCTCGTGTAGGAGGGAGCACTCAGCACCCCCTCATCGTAGAACGAATCCGTCTGGGCCGCGTCGTAGTCTCCGAGCGCGCCGGGAAGCAGGCGTACGACCGCGTCGACGACGGCCAGGGCAGCCATCTCCCCGCCCGACAGCACGAAGTCGCCCAGCGAGAGCTCCTCGGTCGCCAGGTGATCGGCGACGCGTTGGTCCACGTCCTTGTAGTGACCGCACAGGAGGGTGAGCTCGCGCTCAATGGCGAAGCGCACCGCGTCCCGGTGGCGGAAGCGCGGGCCCCGAGCCGACATCAGAACGATCGGCCCGCTCGGGTGCAGGTCATCGACCGCCTCGAAGAAAGGCTCCGGCTTCATCACCATCCCGGCACCACCGCCGTAGGGAACGTCGTCCACGGTGCGGTGACGGTCGTGGGTGTAGTCCCTCAGGTCGACGAGCCGGTACGTCACCAGCCCCGCCTCGCGCGCACGCCCTGGAATCGAGAGTCCCAACGGAGCCGCGAAGAGGTCCGGGAAGATCGTCACGATGTTGACGCGCACGGGACCTCCCTGCTCGTGGACCGTCCCTTCGGGCTCGCCAGCGAGCCGCTCACAGATCCAGCAACCCGTCGGGCGGGTCGATGACGAGACGGGCGTCGTCGAGGTCCACGTCCACCACGACGCCCTCCACCAGCGGAATGAGCACCTGACGCTCCCCGTCGCTTACCTCGAGGAGATCGGCGGGCCGCAACTCGTAGATCTCCGTGACCTTGCCCACCGCCCGACCCTCCGTCGTCACCACATCCAGACCGAGCACCTGGTGATAGAAGAGCTCGCCCTCCGCCAGAGGCTCCAGCTCCTCCATCTCCCGATAGAGATAGCATCCGCTCAGCAGCGCCGCCTGGAACCGGTCGTCGACGCCGCGGAACGACACCAGGTAGCCGCGGCGGAAGGGACGCACTCCCACCACGTGCAGCGGCGGAAGGTCGGGGTCGGGGTCGTTGCCCTCCGCCCTGCCCGGACGGAGAACCACCCCGGGGGCGAACGTGCCCTCGGGGTGGTCCGTGAGCGGCCAGACGAAGAGCTCTCCCTTCGTGCCGTGGGGCTTGTTCATGTGCCCGACGACGAGAAAACGAGGGTCCTCGCGACCCATGGTGGTGGAGGGACGAGTGTCCTTAGGACTTCTCGCCCTCTTCGGCCTCCGCCGGCGCTTCCTGGCTCGCCTCTTCGTCGGCCTCCGGAGCCTCGGCCTTGGGCGCGTCGGCCTCCGCCTCGGCCTTGGGCGCGGCAGCCTCAGCCTTCGCCTCCCCCTCGGCCTTCTTCTCGGCGGCGCGCCGTGCCGCGAGCTCCTCGGCCCGCTTCTGCTTGCGCTCCTCTACGCCGACCTCCCCGAGCTGGACCGTGTCGTCCCCGCCCCGCCTCGCCTTGGTGATGAGCGATTGCACCGTCCCCGAGGGCAGAGCCCCCTGGGAGATCCAATGGTCCACGCGCTCCAGATCGAGCACGAGGCGCGCCGGGTGGGTGAGCGGCTTGTAGTAGCCGAGCGTCTCGACGAATCGGCCGTCGCGCGGCGAGGCGCCGTCGGCCACTACGACCCGGTAGTGGGGCTGCTTCTTCCGGCCCATCCGCCGGAGTCGAATTCGTACGGGCATCTTCCTGTCACGGTCCTGGGTATGTCCGCACTCCCCACAGGGCGGAGGCGGTCTCGTCGGGTGGCCAGCACCCGATGAGTGAAGAGACAGATATCATACGAAGGACGTGGGGATGTGTACAGGCGATGGCGCCCGGATCGAAGCGCGGGGCCTGCCCGGGGCAGCCCCCTCCCTCAGCGGAAGGCGTAGCCCAGGCCCACCATGGGCGTTCTCCCCGGCTCGAAGACGAGGACGGGATTCAGTTTCGTCAGCAGGCCTCCACCGCCGGAGTGCACCGCGCGCACGACGCGGTCGCCCACGAGCCCGCCGATGGCCGCCCCGGCGACGACGTCGCTCGTCCAGTGCTTGTCCAGGTAAACACGACCGAACGCGACGGACGCGGCGACCGCATAGAGGAGAGGGCCGAACACCCACTGCTTTCCCGGCCAGTGGGCCGCGATCTCGTCCGTGGCGGCGCTGGCCGTCGCGAACGCCACGGTAGCGTGCCCGGACGGAAACGACTCGTAGCCGTTGTCGAACGGGCGACTCAGACTCTGCTTGCCGAACCGGTGCGGGTCGTGCGGCGGCACGAACGGCCGGGCTCGGCCCACCAGCGCCTTCAGCGCCAGCGAAACCACGCCGGCGCCGCCGATCGCTTCGGTCACATGGAGCCCGATGTCGGTCATGACCGGAGCATGGGCGATCCGGCCGACGCCGTAGAGGCCGACGGCGGCGACGATGGGCACGGTCGAGCCCATCGGCATCACGGCATGAACACCGTCGTGCAGGAACGAATTGTCCTGCCGGGCCGGGTCCCGGGCCCACGCTCGGACGTGCTCGTCCAGGGGAATGAGCACCAGGGAGCCGGCCACCGCGAGCGCGACGTTGCGCGTGAAACCGAGGTCGAAGAGTTCGACCCTGTGCGCCGCGTCCCGCGCGGTGTCGGGCGCCGCTGGATGGACCACCTGCGCCCGCAGGGGAGCGGACCCCGCAAGCGTGGCCGCGAGCACGAGCGCCGTGCCCTTCCCCACCGCATGCACCCTCACCGGCCGAATGGAAGCCCGCCCATGCCGGGCAGCCCCCCCATACCTCCCATCATCCCCTTCATCTGCTTCATGAACCCCTGCATCTCCTTGAATTGCTTGAGCAGCCGGTTCACCTCCGAGACGGGCCGCCCGCTGCCGCGCGCGATGCGGGCCCTGCGCGAGCCGTTCAGGATCTCGGGACGCCTGCGCTCCTGGGCCGTCATGGACAGGATGATCGCCTCCACGTGTTTGAAGCGCTTCGGGTCGAGGTTTGCGGCCGGAACGCTGAGGCGCGCAGCCCCGGGGATGAGCTTCAGGAGCTGCTCGAGCGGTCCCATCTTCTGCACCTGGCGCATCGCGTCCAGGAAGTCCTCGAGCGTGAAACGACCCTTGCCGAGGACCTTCTCCTGGAGCCGTTCCTGCTCATTCTGATCGAAGGCGCGCTGCGCCCGCTCCACCAGGCCGACCACGTCGCCCATCTGCAGGATGCGGCTCGCCAGCCCCTGGGGATCGGCGACGTCCAGGTCATCGAGGCCCTCGCCCACTCCGATGAACTTGAGCGGCTTGCCGGTGACGCCCCGGATGGAGAGCGCGGCGCCCCCGCGCGCGTCGCCGTCCATCTTCGTGAGCACCACACCCGTGATGTCCAGCGCCTCGTCGAACCCCTGCGCGATCCGCACCGCCTCCTGGCCCGTCATCGCGTCGGCCACGAGGAGGATCTCCGACGGGCTCAACGCCTCCTTGAGGCGGCGCAGCTCGTCCATGAGGACATCGTCGATCTGGAGCCGCCCGGCGGTGTCGACGATGAGCACCTGCAGCTTTTCGGCGCGTGCCCGATCCCTGGCCTCTCGCGCCACCATGACCGGATCTCCGCCGAACGTGCCTGCGTGCACGGGCACGTCCACCCGTCCCCCGAGTGTCACGAGCTGTTCGATGGCCGCCGGGCGCTGGAGGTCACAGGCGGCCAGAAGGGAGCCACGGCCCTCGCGGGTGAGCCGACGAGCGAGCTTCGCCGCCGACGTCGTCTTGCCCGAGCCCTGAAGACCCACCATCAAGATGACCGTAGGCGGTGAGGACGCCCACGACAGGCCCGGCCGTCCCTCGCCCAGGAGCGTCGCCAACTCGTCGTGAACGACCTTGACGATCTGCTGCCCGGGGGAAACGGCCTTGAGCACGGATTCTCCGAGCGCGCGCTCCTGGACGTGGGTCAGGAATTCCCGCGTGACCTGGTAGTTGACGTCGGCTTCCAGGAGGACCCGGCGGACCTCGCGGAGTCCCTCGCGGATCATGGGTTCGGTGAGCACGCCGCGCTGCCGGAGCTTCTTCAACGCGGCGTCGAGCTTGCTGCTGAGATCGTCGAACATCCGGGAACGGTTCTCCCACGGGGAGCGATCGGATCGGGCGCGCGCCGCTCGCGCGACGCCGTCGAAGGGCCCGAAAGCTAGACGACCGCCCGGCGGGGCTCAACCGAAGATGGTCGTTACTTTGTGATACAAAGTACTTGACGATATAGCGTCCACGGACGAGCGTTCTCCATCGACGTCTCCATCCTCGTCGGGATACGCACGATGGGAGCTCTCACCGGGCTTCTCTTCCCGCCGCCCGCTCGGCGCTCCCCGGCGTCCATCCTGAAGTGGTGGGAACGCCGTCGCCCGGCCTACAATGTCGCTGTGGGGGCGGCCGGTGCGTTTTCTCTGCTGGCGATGACCGGGATCATGCGCATCCCGCCCCACCCGTTCGAGATGCGCACCGGCGTTCCGTGGCAGACTGTGGTGGCCTTCGGCGTGCTCGCCAACGTCTGCTACCTCCTCGGACCGACCGTGGAGATCCTGGCGCACAAGCTATGGGGAAGCTCCGTCCTTCCCATCGGTCCCGCGCTCTACCGTATGGGGCTCACCTTCACGGTCGGCCTGGCCCTCCTCCCCACGCTGCTGGCCATCATCCAGCTCATGGTCCGAATCGTGATCTCGATGTGAGGAACGTTCTCTGCCCTTCCGTGGTTGAACGGAGGAAAGTCGAGTCACCGTTCCACAGGGACGGAAGGAGGCGGGCCGATGGCTTCACGTAGACAGCATGCATGGATGATGGGCGTAGCGGCGGCGGTTGCGGCGGTTGCGCTCACCGGTTGCGGAGGCAGCAACGCGTTCGGCGGAATCCTCGCACCCACGACCCCGCCGTCGCTGGAGTCGTCGGTAGCCCAGGTGCAGGTCACGCCCGACA
>CAZFIS010000041.1:12064-26549 GCA_964519125.1 uncultured Gemmatimonadaceae bacterium
CCGACACGCTCCGGTTCAGCGATATCGGTCAGTCCTCGCAGCTATCGGCCGTGGCCGTCGACTCGACCGGCAACACTGTGAGCGGCACGACCATCACGTGGTCGTCCTCGGACGTGAGCGTCGCGACCGTGGCCACGGACGGCACGGTCACGAGTGACGGCACCGGATCAGCCTCGATCATCGCGGCGTCGGGCAACGTGCAGGGAACCGCGACCGTGGTGGTGACGACGCCGTCCGGCGTCAGCCCACTTGGATGATCTGACTACGCTGAGTGCCCACCGACACCCACCCGACCGGGGCTTCCGTGAGATCCTCGATCCGGTCCAGGTAGGCCCTCGCGGCCGACGGTAGATCCTCGAGGCGACGGACGTCCTGGATGGACGTACGCCAGCCGGGGAGCTTCTCGTACACCGGCAAGACGGCCCCGAGCGACCACGTGTCGGCGGGAAAGTCCCGCTCGATGCTCCCGTCGGGCATACGATAGTGGGTCGCGATCCTGACCTCGTCCAGCGTGTCGAGCACGTCCAGCTTCGTGATCGCGAGAGAGGTCAGTCCGTTCACCTGCGCGGCGAATCGCGTGAGCACCGAGTCGAACCACCCGCAGCGACGCGGCCGTCCGGTGGTGGCCCCGAACTCGTCGCCGAGCTTGCGAACACGCTCGTCCATGTCGTGATCGAACGCCGAGGGGAGCGGCCCCTCGCCGACACGCGTCGTGTAGGCCTTCACGACACCGACGACGGAGTCGATCACCGTGGGACCGATCCCGGTGCCGGTGGCCGCGCCCCCGGCCGTGGTGCTGGACGAGGTGACGAACGGATAGGTGCCGTGGTCCACGTCGAGCGCCGTTCCCTGCGCGCCCTCCAGGAGAACCCGCTTGCCCGCCTTGAGCGCGGACGTGATCTCGGGACCCGTGTCCGTGGCGATCGCCAGGAGTCGCCCGCCGAGCTCGAGTGCTTCGTCGAGCCGCTTCCGGAGCTCGTCCCCGGCCTCGTGGCCGAGCGACTCGAGGCGGGTACAGGCCCGTTCCATCGCCGTCGCCACGCGCTTGTCGAAGAGCTCGCGGTTGGCGAGGTCCGCGACCCTTACGCCGCGCCGCCCCGTCTTGTCCTCGTAAGCAGGCCCGATCCCTCGACCCGTCGTCCCGATCTTCTCGGCAGCCGACGTCTCGGAGACCTGGTCCATGAGCCGGTGGTACGGCAGGAGCAGGTGCGCGCGCCGGCTCACGCCGATACGCCCCCCCACGTCGACGCCCCGCGCCTCGAGCGCCTCGTACTCCGCGAAGAATTGCTGGATGTCCAGAACGACGCCGTTGCCGAGGAGACACCGCTTCCCGGGGTGCAGGATCCCCGAAGGAATCTGGTGGAGGACGAACGACTCCTCCCCCACGTGCACGGTGTGCCCGGCGTTGGCCCCACCCTGGTAGCGCGCCACGATTTCGACGTCCTCGGCGAGGACGTCCACGATCTTTCCCTTGCCTTCGTCGCCCCATTGGCACCCGACGACGACGGTGCAGTTTCCCGTTGCGGACATGCGAGATCGGCTCACAAAAAAATGGCCCGTCCCCGGTCGGGGGACAGGCCCGTTGGCTGCAGTATCCTTCGAGGGAAGCTAGGCCCCGCCCGAGGGGGCGTCAATCGGACCGCACCGGAGCCTTCTCGAGCAGCCCCGCCCCGCCCAGGATTCTGCGGATTTCGTCGAGGCGGCGCTCGGGAAGCGGCGCCAGCGGTGGACGCGGCGCTCCGCCGCGCAGCCCCAGCATGTCGAGCGCCGCCTTGACTCCGGGCACGCCCATGCCGCCCACGATCTCCTTGTGTACCGGCGCGATCCGCTCCTGGATTCGTCCGGCGTCGGCCGTGCGTCCCTCGCCGAACGCCGCGCAAACCTCCGCGGCTCCCGCCGGCGCCATGAGCCCGACCGCCACGATGCCGCCCACCGCACCGGTCTCCAGCGCCCCGTACAGGATGGCCCCATTCCCCACGAGCACCTGGAAGCCCTCGACGCACTGCGTCACCAACTCACCGACCAGCTCGAGGCTTCCACGCGAATCCTTGATCCCGACGATGTTCGGGTGATGGGAGAGCTCGGCGACCAGGCCCGTCGTGAAGTCGACCGTGCTCAGACGCAGCGGCACCTGGTAGACGACGACGGGCACGGGCGACGCGTCGGCGACCGCCCCGTAGTGTCGCCGCAGGACTTCCGGCGTCATCGCGCCCTTGAAGAAGGCGGGCGGCTGGACCAGAACGGCGTCCGCCCCGGCTTCGGCGGCTTGCCGGGTGAGACGGATGGTGTAGCGCGTCGACTCCGCTCCCGTCCCCGCGATGACCAGGCGGTCCGCGGGCGCCACGTCCCGGGCGCTCTCGACCAGGGAGGCGCGCTCGCCCTCGTCCAGCAGGACCGACTCGCCCGTGGAGCCCGCGATGAGGACGCCCCTCACCGGGTGGGCGAACCAGGCGCGCAGGTTGGCACGGTGGGCCACGAGATCCACGTCCCCCGTGACCGGGTCGAAAGGCGTGGTTACCGGAAGAAACGTTCCGTTCAGGTCGATCATGTGGGTTCGCTCAACGCCCGCCGAAAAGGTTGGACATGTCGTCGCTCGTGTTCGGCTGCTCCTCCCCGGAGCCCTTGGCTCGGGGATCGGTGAGCAGGTTCATCTTCAGGTCGAAGTCGGTCGGGTTCGTGGCGGCGGCCTTCGCCACCTCGAAATCGACCAGATCGGTGTTGACCAGCTGCATCAGGTGCTGATCGAAGCTCTGGGACCCGTAGTGGTCATAGCCCTCCTCGATGAGGTCGTAGATCTCCTCGAGGCGGTTCTTGTCCTTGATGCAGTCACGCATGGTCGCGGTCACGGGCATGATCTCCATGGCCGCGACGCGACCTCCCTCTTTCTTCTGCACGAGCCGCTGGCTGACGATCGCCATCAGGGACTCCGACAGACGGACCCGGACCATCTCCTGCTCGCTCGGCTCGAACATGGCGACGACCCGCGAGATCGTGTGGACCGCGTTCTTGGTGTGCAGCGTCGAGAGGACGAGGTGGCCGGTCTCCGCCGCCTTGAGCGCGGTGTCGATCGTGACCTTGTCACGCATCTCGCCGATGAGGATCACGTCGGGGTCCTGACGCAGCACCGCCCGCAGACCCGACACGAACGAGTCCGTGTCGGTGCCCACGTCGCGCTGCGTGATCGAGCACATGTTGTCACGGTGGAGGAACTCGATGGGGTTCTCCAGCGTGACCACGTGCAGTCGCTTGCGCTGGTTCATCCAGTTGATCATGGCCGCCATCGTGGAGCTCTTGCCCGAGCCCGTGACCCCCGTCACGAGGATCATGCCCCGATCGTGGTCGACCACCCGGTGGAGCATGTCCGGGAGCCCCAGGTCCTCGAACGTCGGGATCTCGATGGGGATGACCCGCATGACCACCATCGGTGAGCCGCGCTGCCGCATGATGTTCACGCGGAAGCGGCCGATCCCGGGGATGCCCCACGAGCAGTCGTAGTCGAGGAGCTTGTCGAAGTTCTCGCGGTCCTCCTCGTGCGGGATGAGCTTCACCGCGATCGCCTTCACCTGGTCGGGTGAGAGCTTCTGCTGGGTGAGCGGCAGCAGCTCGCCGAGGACGCGGATCCGGATCACGTCGCCGGACTTGATGTGGATGTCGCTCGCCCCACGCTCGATGGCCGCCTTGAACAGGTCCTGCATGGAGGGTCCCCCCGCCGGAGGTCGGAACGCCTGGAGATCACCAGAATTGAAAAGATACCAGCCGCCCCGCCGGGATGCGATTCATTCGCGCTTGGGCGCCTCGGACACCACAGCGGCAGGAGGCCGAGCCGGGCCATCCATCACACCGCTCCACGCGCTACCTCCCGGTGAGCGCATCCCTCCACCGGAGCCCCATGCGTCGGCGGACCTCGGCCAACGTGCCGGCGGCGATGGCGCGCGCCTTCTCCGCACCCTCCTCCAGGATGCGGCCGACCTCGTCCGGATGCGCGCGGAAGTACTCGGCCCGCTCCCGGAACGGCGCGAACGCCTTCACGATGTTGTCCGAGAGGATCTTCTTGCACTCCACGCACCCACGCGTGGCGGCTCGGCACTGCACGGCCACATCGTCGACGGTCGCCTCGTCGCCGAAGTGCTTGTGCAGGCTGTAGACGTTGCACACCTCCGGCCGCCCCGGGTCGGTGCGGCGCACGCGTTGCGGATCGGTCACCGCGGTGCGGACCTGGGCCCACACCTCGTCGGGCTCGGCGAGGATGCCGACTGTATTTCCCAGCGACTTGCTCATCTTGGCCTCTCCGTCGAGGCCGAGAATCTTGCCCGCCTCGCCGATGAGCGCCTCGGGCTCCGGGAACGTCTCGCCGTACGCCGCGTTGAACTTGCGCACGATCTCACGGGTGAGCTCGAGGTGCTGGCGCTGGTCCTCGCCCACCGGGACGGCGTCGGCCTTGTAGACGAGGATGTCGGCAGCCATCAGGATCGGATAGTTCAGGACGCCCGCCGGGACCGACTCGAACCGCTGTGCCTTGTCCTTGTATTGGGTCATGCGCTCGAGGTCGCCCACCGGCGTAACCGCGTTGAGGAGCCACGCCAACTCGGTGTGCTCGTGCACGTCGGACTGCGCGAAGATCGTCGCGCGCTCGGGGTCGAGGCCCACCGCCAGGAAGCTCACCGCCAAATCGAACGTGTTGCCCGGCATGTCCTTCGGGTCGCCGCCGGCCGTGATGGCATGGTCGTCCACGATGCACCAGATGCACTCGTAGTCGTCCTGCATGTCGACCCACCGCTTCAGGGCGCCGAGGTAGTTGCCCAGGTGGGCCTCACCGCTGGGCTGCATCCCGCTGAAGATGCGGGGCTTGCGATCGGGCTTCTTCGAGTCGGTCATTCGGCGGGCGCTTCTTCGGCTGAGGGTCCGTGCCTGGCATCGCGTCATCGGTACCGGACCGCCGCCCGTTCGTGCCGAGGGGCGGTCATCCTGCACACGAAAGAGGCTAACTTAGCGGTCCGCCGGGGCCGGCGGGACCCTGCTTCCGCACCGATCGTTCCGTTACACGACCTCCGGAGCCACGATCCTTGAACGAGTTGACCCAGACCGCGCTCGCCGCCGCCGAGGCGGCGGTCGCCATCCACCGCCGTGACCACGGCCGCGTCGATGTGGAAGCGGCATCCGAGAAGGGGCGCGCCGACTACGTGTCCCGCACCGACTTCGACGCGCAGAAGGCGGCCCTCGCGGTGATCCACGAGCGGCACCCCGACCACGGGGTGCTGGCCGAGGAGGACGAGCGGGATCTGAGCGAGCGTGTCGCCGCGTGGGACGGCTCTCCCCTGTGGGTGGTCGATCCCCTGGACGGCACGGCGAACTTCCTGCACGGCCATCCCCAATTCGCCGCCTCCGTCGCGCTCTGGGCGAACGGCGAGCCGTTGGCGGGAGCCGTCGTGTGCGGCAGCACCGGCGAGCGCTGGTGGGCGGCCCGGGGTGAGGGTGCGTTCAAGGGAGGCCGTCCGATCTCGGTGTCTCGCCGTCGCCCCCTGCGTGACGCGATGGTCGGCACCGGCTTCCCGTTCAAGCTGCTCGACCGGATGCCCACGTACCTGAGCCAGCTCGACCGTGTGCTCCGCTCCGCGGGGGGGATCCGCCGCGCGGGCTCGGCGTCGATCGACCTGTGCTACCTGGCACAAGGCTCGCTGGACGCGTTCTGGGAGCTCGTGTTGAGCCCGTGGGACTACGCCGCCGGGATGCTCATCGCCCAGGAGGCAGGCGGCGTGGTGACGCGCCTGGACGGGAGCCCCGTCGATCTCCTGGACGGGCCGATCATGGGGGCGAGCTCGGCCGAGCTGCTGGAGGAGTTGCGAAGCGTGGTGGGATAGGCCCGCTGAGCACACGAGGTGCGCCCCGTGCGCGGTTCGCTACATTGACGGAGCATCTCCCGGCGACTCGTCGGGAACGTGGTTCCTGCCCAGAACCTCAACGGAGCCGTCCCCTCGATGCTCTCGCCCCGATCCGGCGCGATGTGCGCCCCGCCAGCTCTCCTCCTTCTCATCCTCTCCCTATCCGCATGCGGCGGCGGATCCGACGGGGGTTGGTCGGGATCCGTGACCGATTCGGCCGGCGTCCAGATCGTGTCGAACCCGAGCCGGGGGCTCTGGAACGGCGCGTCTCCGTGGAGCTTCACGGAGGAGCTCCGCATCGGCGGAGCGGGTGGCTCCCCGGAGAGCCAGTTCGGCAACGTCGTGGGCATCGACGTGGACTCCGCGGGCGACGTCTACGTGGCCGACCAGCAGGCTCGCCACGTCCAGGTCTTCGGGCCCGGCGGCCGCTTCCTCCACACCATCGGCGCCCCAGGGCGCGGCCCGGGAGAGATCGGCGCGTCGATGTCCGACGTCATCTTGCATGGGAACGAGGTCTGGGTCCCGGATCTGGCCAACCAACGGATCGACCGGTTCGGCCTCGATGGAACGTCGATGGGAAGCGACGCGCTCGATTTCACGCAGGGCATGCCGTCGACCTGGGCCCACTCGAGCGGAGGACGACTGATCACCCGGTTCCAGGCCCTCGTGATGCCGGGAATGGCGAGCAACCCGCACGGCGACCCCCTCGTGGCCTTCGAGCTTCAATCCCGGGACACGGTCGTGGTCCTCCCGAAGGGCCGGTCTGTCCAGATCAGCAGGGGCCAGGCCCGCGTGCGGCTGTTCGAGCCCGAGCCCCTCTGGGACGCCGCACCCGACGGACGGATTCTCACGGCCATGAACGCCGTGTACCGGATCGAGGTACGTGCTGCCTCGGGCAAGCTCGTGCGCGTGATCACGAAGCGCTACACGGCACGCAAGGTGACCGCATCGGACCAGAAGAAGATCCTCGACGCGCTGCGCAAGATGATGCTCCAGCAAGGCATTCCCTCGGCGGCGCTCGACCAGGTCCTCGGCGCCGTGAGCTTCGCCGAGACCTATCCCGCGATGCAGAGCGTGCGTGCGGGGCCCGACAGCACCGTGTGGGTCCAACACGTGCGCACGGCGGAGGACCTCTCCGGGGCGTCGGGCGAGCTCGACATCTCACACATGGGATCCGACGACTGGGACGTGTTCGAGGCCGATGGGCGTTACCTCGGAACGCTGACGCTCCCGCCCCGGTTCCGGCCGATGCTCGTCAGGGGCGACGACTTCTGGGGCGTGCAGCGCGACAGCCTCGACGTTCCTTCCGTCGTGCGCTACCGCCTCGTGCAGGGAGGCTGAGCGACCTCCACCCAGACGGCGACGGCGGGGCCGGACCGGCGGTCCGGCCCCGCTGTCGCTCGGCTCCGGATCGGATCGATAGGGCTCTTACTTCCCGCCCTTCTCGATCGCGATCTTGCGGCCCTTCGCCTCCGCGACCTTCGGAAGGTGGACCTCCAGGATCCCGTTGTCGAAATGGGCCCGGATCCCGTCCGCCTTCACCGTACGGGGCAGCGTGAACGAGCGCTGGAAGGAGCCGTACTTGCGCTCCCACACGTGGTAGCGACGCTCCTCGTCACCCTCGGTGCGTTCCTCGTTCTTCTCGCCACTGATCGTCAGGACACCGTTCTCCATCTCGATGGAGATCTGATCCTCCTCCATCCCCGGGAGCTCCGCGGTGAGCACGAGCTCGTCCTTGGTCTCCGAGACGTTCACGGCCGGCATCCAGGTTCCTCCGTTGGCCGGCCCGACGTACGGCAGGTCGTCGAAGAAGCGCGAAAACCGGCTCGAAGCCTCCTCGAGCTCCCTCCAGGGGGAAAGCGAGGGGTTGCGCAGCGTATACCGAGTGATGGCCATGGGGGATACCTCCTTTCTCCTCAGAGTCGATGATCATGGTGCCGATGGCCTTCGGCGCTCGCCCGGACGAGCAATCCCCGTGCCACCCCGAAGGGGGGTAGAATCTGCCAAAGTGAACGAGCCCAACGGGTTAGGACGCGCTTCCGCCTGTCACTTCGGCATCGGGCACCCCGCCGCCCTGTCGATCCGACAAGGAACGGCCCGCCCCTTGCAGGTCCTGCGCGGAGAAAGGGCTTGGGCCGGCGGGGTGCGTGTGCGACATTTCGCACCGTACGGTTCTGAATCTGCCCTGTGTGCGTCCATCGGAGGATGTCGTGGAGGATCGGATCCCCGTCGGTGTGCTCGGTGCCACCGGCATGGTCGGGGCTCGCCTCGTCGGAATGCTCGCCCACCACCCGTGGTTCCGTGTGGCCGAGGTGGGGGCCTCTGACCGCTCGGCGGGCTCCCGCCTCGGCGACCTGCTCGCCGCGGAGGAGATCGGTATTCTTCCCGATGACGTGGCCGACCTCGAGGTACGCCCGCTGGAGGGCCCCTGGAGCTCGCCCGTCCTCCTGTCCGCGCTTCCCGCCGCGGTCGCACGCAAGGTGGAGGCGGAAGCCGCGGGCGCGGGGCACCTGGTGGTCAGCAACGCCTCGGCATTTCGCGCCGACCCCGACGTCCCGCTCGTGATCCCGGAGGTGAACCCCCACCACCTCGAGTTGGTGGAGCGCCAGAAGGAGCGCTGGCCCGGAGCGATCGTCACCAATCCGAACTGCGTGGTGACGGGCCTCGCGACCGCCCTGGCGCCGCTGCACGAGGCGTTCGGGCTCGAGCGTGCGGTCGTCACGAGCCTCCAAGCGATCTCGGGCGCGGGCCGGCCGGGTCCTTCGGCGTTCGACCTGGTGGACAACGTCCTCCCGCTCATCCCGGGCGAGGAGGAGAAGATCTCGGCCGAGCCCAAGAAGATCCTGGGCACGATCGAGGACGGCGCGCTCGTGACGGCCCCCTTCGGGCTGAGCGCGACGGCGACCCGTGTGGCCGTGCTGCACGGGCACACAGTCTCGGTGGCCGCCGAATTCCGGAAGCATCCGAGCCCGGAGGAAGCGTCCGAAGTGCTCTCCTCGTTCCGCAGCCACGTCCAGGACCTGCATCTTCCGACGGCGCCGGAGAGGACCATCGTGGTCGCCCAGGACCCGAACCGGCCGCAGCCGCGGCTGGACCGGGACGCCGGCTCGGGCATGACCGTCACGGTCGGACGGATTCGGCGCGACGAGGTGCTCGGACTGTCGTTTCTGGTGCTCTCGCACAACCTGGTGCGGGGTGCGGCCGGAGCTGCGCTCGTCAACGCGGAGCTGTGCCGGGTGAGAGGCCTGGTGGACGCGGCGGCGGAACGCGCTCCGTGACGGAGCCGGCCGCTGACGCGCCCGTGGTCTACAAGTTCGGCGGCACCTCGCTGGCCGACGCCGAGCGCGTCGCCCACGTCGCCCGCCTCGTCGCGGAGGGTCCCGCTTCCCTGGTGGTCGTCGTCTCCGCCCTGGGCGGGGTCACCGACCACCTCGTGGCGCTGTGCGGCTGCCGGGCGGAAGGCGACGCCGCAGAGGCGTCGACCATCGTCGGCAAGCTGCGTACCCGCCACCTGGACGTCGTGGCGAACCTCGGCCTCGACGCGGCGGAGGCGACCAGCCTCGTCGAGGCCGTCGAAGTGCGCCTCACGACGCTGCTCGGGGTCGCGGCCGGTCCGGAGAGCCCCGACCGAGACGACGCGCTGCTCTCGGCCGGAGAGGACCTGTCCACGCTCCTGGTAGCAGCCGCCGTGCGCCAGCAAGGACGCGACGCGACGGTCGTGGACGCTCGCCGGGTCGTCGAGACGGACGATCGCCACGGCCACGCCGTTCCGGACGGCACAGCGATCCGGTCGCTGGCCCGCGAGATCCTCTCGTCCATCCTGGCCGCCGGCATCGTGCCCGTGCTACAGGGCTTCGTGGGCGCCACCCCGGACGGAGTGACCACGACACTCGGACGCGGCGGCTCGGATTTCACGGCGGCGCTCCTGGGCGGTGCCCTCGACGCCGAGACCGTGCACATCTGGACGGATGTCGCCGGGATCATGACCGGCGATCCACGGGAGGTGGACGCCCCCTACCTGCTCGACGAGATCGGCTTCGAGGAGGCGGTGGAGCTCTCCTGGTCAGGCGCCAAGGTCATCCACCCCGTGGCCGCCAAGTGGGCCGTCTCCCAGGGCGTGCCGCTCCGCATCAGGAGCACCTTCCAGCCGGAGCATCCGGGCACGCTCATCCGCAACGACGTGCGCAACGTGGCGGAGATCGCGGCCGTGGTGGCGAAGAAGAACGTAGCGCTCATCAAGGTACGCTCGCACCCCGCCGCACTGCCCTACGGCTTCCTGGCTCGCGTATTCGAGATCCTCGCCCGGTATCGTCTCGAGGTCGACCTCGTGGCGACCAGCCACTCCTCGACCGCGTTCACGATCGACGAAGCGGCCGAGCTCGACGACGTCGCGCGCGAGCTTTCGGTCTTCTCGGACGTGGACGTGCGCCGCGACCTCTCCACCGTGACGGTGGTGGGACGCGGCCTCATGGCCGAGCCCGGCATGGACGCGCTCGTCTTCCTCGCCGTGGAGAGCGCGCCGGTGCACATGATCTCCCAAGCCTCGGACGTGAGCCTGGGTTTCGTCGTGGACGCTGCGAACGCGCCGGACCTGGTGCGCCGCCTGCACACGACGCTCATCGAGGAGCGCGAGGCCTCAGCGCGGAGAAGCGCATGAACATCGCCCTGGTGGGATACGGCCGCATGGGCCGGGCCGTGGAGGTCGAGGCGCGAACCGCGGGACACGAGGTGGTCGCACGGTTCGATCCGAACGAAGACTCCGCGGCCGCGGCGACGCTCGCCGACGCGCTGGCCGGCGCCGACGTCGCCGTGGACTTCAGCGTCGCCGAGCAGACGGCGGCGACGGCCGCCGCCGCGGCCGAAGCGGGCGTCGATCTCGTGGTCGGGACCACGGGGTGGGGCCCGGACACGCTGGAGGCGCTCGCGGCCGCGGGTGCGCGAGTCGGCATCGTGCACGCACCCAACTTCTCCGAGGGCGTCCACATCTTCCTGCGCCTCACGCGCGAGGCGGGCAAGCTCGTGGACGCCGTCGGGGGCTACGACGTCCACGTGCACGAGGTCCATCACCGCCACAAGCGCGACCACCCCAGCGGTACGGCACGCAAGCTCGCGGACGTGCTCGTCGCGGTGCTCTCGGCCAAGCGGCTCTGGCGTCCCGGCCCCCCGGACGAGGTGGCCGAGCCCGACACGCTGTACGTGACCAGCGTGCGCAGCGGCGAGGTGCCGGGCATCCACGCCGTCGGCATCGAGGGCGCGCACGACCGGATCGAGCTCCGTCACGAGGCGCGGGGCCGGGAGGGTTTCGCGCACGGCGCCGTGCGCGCGGCCGAGTGGATCCGCGGACGACGCGGTCTCTTTACCTTCGAGCAGGTGATGGACGACCTTCTCACCGAACGACGCACGGGGGAAGAGCATGAGTGAGACACGGCAGGAGCGCTTCCGGGGCGTGGGCGTGGCGTTGGTGACGCCCATGAAGAAGGACGGCGCGGTCGATCTGGAGGCGTTCGCCCGCCACGTCGACGGGATGGTTGAAGGGGGTGTCGACTACCTGGTCCCGTGCGGCACGACGGGGGAGAGCGCGACGCTCACCAGCCGTGAGCAGGAGCATGTGATCGCGGCGGCGGTGGAGGCGGCGGACGGGCGGGTTCCGGTCGTCGCCGGCGCGGGCGCGAACGCGACGGCCGAAGCGGTCGCCCGCTCGGTCGCAGCACGCAAGGCGGGAGCGGACGCGGTCCTGTCCGTGGCGCCCTACTACAACAAGCCTCCGCAAGAGGGTCTCTACCGTCACTTCAAGGCCGTGGCCGAAGCGGCGGAGATTCCGGTGGTGCTCTACAACGTTCCGGGACGTACGTCGTCCAACATCCTCCCGGACACGGTGCTCCGCCTCGCCGAGATCCCGAACGTGGTGGGCATCAAAGAGGCCTCGGGGAGCCTGCCCCAGGTCACCGACATCCTCGCGCATCGCCCCGAGGGCTTTCTCGTGCTCTCGGGCGACGACGAGATCACGCTCCCCCTGCTCGCCCTGGGCGCGGACGGTCTGATCTCCGTCGTCGCCAACGAGGCGCCGGCGGCCACCACCGCCCTCGTGCACGCGGGACTGGACGGCGAAATGGCGGGAGCCCGGCGCATCCACATGCGCCTGCTCGACCTCATGCGCTGCAACTTCATGGAGACGAACCCGATTCCTGTGAAGACGGCCGTGGAGCTGCTCGGCGGGCCGGAGGCGCACTTCCGGCTCCCCCTCGTCCCCATGACGCCCGAGGGGCGCAAGAAGCTCGAGCGGGCGCTGGCGTCGGCCGGACTGCTTTCGATCTCGGCAGGAATCGCATGAGCGCGAGCGTCCGGTCTCTGCGCTCGGAGATCGAGCGGCTCGCAGCGGCGGGCGCCCATGCCGATGCCGACGAGGCGCGCCGTGCGGTCTCGCTCCTCCTCGCCGCCCTGGGTCACGGCGATGTGCGCGCCGCAGAGCACGGCCTCGACGGATGGCACGCCGTAGCGTGGGTCAAGCAGGGGATCCTGCTCGCGTTCCGCGTGGGTGTGACGCGGCCCTTCGAGCCGCATCCGCGGGCCCCGAACCCCGACTTCGAGGGATCGACGTTCCGCTACTTCGATCGCGATACCCTTCCCCTCCGGCCCACGCGCGGAGTGGAGGAGAACGTGCGCATCGTGCCGGGCGGGAGCTCGGTGAGGGCAGGCGCATACCTTGCGCCCGGCGTGGTCATCATGCCGCCCGCATTCGTGAACGTGGGCGCGTGGGTGGGTGCGGGCACGATGATCGACTCGCACGCGCTGGTGGGCTCCTGCGCCCAGGTGGGCGAGCACGTGCACCTGTCCGCCGGCGCGCAGCTCGGTGGCGTCCTCGAGCCGATCGGCCTCCGGCCCGTGATCGTGGAGGACGACGCCATGCTCGGGGGCAACACAGGCGTGTTCGAGGGCACCCTCGTCGGACGTAGGGCCGTGCTCGCACCGGGAGTTCAACTCACGGCGTCGACGGCGGTCTACGACCTCGCGCGCGAGACGGTGTACCGCGCAACCGCCGAGGCCCCGCTGACGATTCCCGAGGGCGCGGTGGTCGTGCCGGGCTCACGGCGCGCCGGCGGCGACTTCGCGGCGGAGCACGGCATCTCGCTCTACGCCCCCGTCATCGTGAAGTACCGGGACGAGCGCACGGACGCGGCCACGGCGCTGGAGCAGGCGCTCCGGTAGGAGGCTTCCCGGGAGCGTCGGGCACGCGCGCACGACGCCGCGAGAAGACGTGCGCTGGCCGCCGCGCCCCCGAACGCTACTTCCGTGGAAGCAACTCGCGACCCAGGCTGGCCGCGCCGTGCGCTCCGTCCAGCGGACGCTGCAGCACCTCCAGCCGCTGCACGGTCAGCCTGTGCTCGATGGCTTCCCGCAGCGGCCCTCCCGGCAGGAGCAGTCCACCGCCGAGCGCCAGTCGCGGCGGTATGTGCCAAGGCCCGAGAGTCTCCAGGAGGGTGAGCACGTGGCCCTCGAGCTCCCCCACCGCGGTGTCGAGAATCTCCGCGGCCACGGCGTCGCCGATCTCCGCGGCCAGCGTCACCACGGGGGCGAGCGCCGCGATCTGGCTCTTGGACGCGTCCGCCGACCACTGGACCAGGTCGCCGGGACCGGAGAACCGCAAGTGGTCGAGGATCACCTTCTGGAGGTTGGTCTCGGGCGCGCGTCCGTCGGCGTGACGGGCCACACGCCGCAGCGCTTCCACTCCGATGGCGTAGGCGCTGCCCTCGTCACCGATGTGGCGACCCCACCCCCCCACCCGCGCCTCGCGTCCGTTCTCGGCCCGACCCCATGCGATCGAGCCCGTCCCCGCGATGAGCAGGATGCCCGGGCCCCCGCCGAACGCATCGTGGAATGCCGCCTCCACGTCGGTTCCGACCCCCACCGTGAGCGCAACGCCCAGCCGGCTCAGCTCGAGCTCCACTCCGGAGCGCGCCGCCTCCCGGCCCGCACCCGAGAGCCCGGCCCAGACGACCTCGACGGGAACCAGGATGCCCGCCGCCGCGGCCGCCGCTCGCACCGTACCGGCCACGGCCTGGGCAGGGGCGAGCGGATCGCGTGCGCTGGCGATGGCGGGACCTCCCTCGGCGCGCCCCACCTCGAGGCCGGCCTCGTCGAGAACCACGGCACGGGTCTTCGTGCCCCCTCCGTCGACTCCGATCACGTACCGGCTCACGCAGCCTCCTGGCGCAGGGCGCCCACCAAGCTTCCCACCACGAACGTCACGATGGAACCTACGAGAACGTACCACGGCCAGGCCATGGCATGGCGCAGCAGCGTCACGCTTCCGATCCCCACGGCGACACCGACGATCACCGCGCCCTGTCCCGGCCGGCGGGTGAGCACGCCGAGCGCGAATGCCCCGAGGAGCCCGCCGTATACCAGCGAGGCGATGCTGAGGGCCACCTCGACCGCCGTCGTCCCCTTCGAGAGCGGGATGAACGCTACGGCCCCGGCGACCAGGAGCACCGCCCACACGAGCGTGAACCGCCTCCCCGCTCGGAAGATGCGCGCCTCGTCTCCATCGGCCCCGGCCAGCGGCGCCCAGTAGTCGTACGCCGTGGCGGAGGCGAGCGAGTTGATCG
>CAZFIS010000042.1:0-26375 GCA_964519125.1 uncultured Gemmatimonadaceae bacterium
AAGCCCGCCCTCGCTCGGGGCGAGCTGCGCGTGGTCGGCGCGACCACGCTGGACGAGTACCGCAAGCACATCGAGAAGGACCCGGCCCTCGAGCGTCGCTTCCAGCCGGTCTTCGTGGCGCCGCCCTCGGTGGAGGACGCCGTGGCGATCCTGCGTGGTCTGAAGGAGCGCTACGAGGTCCATCACGGGGTGCGCATCACCGACGACGCGATCATCGCCGCCGCGCGGCTTTCGGACCGCTATATCGGCGGGCGCTTCCTTCCGGACAAGGCGATCGACCTCATCGACGAGGCCGGGAGCCGGCTGCGCATCGAGATCGACTCGCTGCCCCAGGAGATCGACGAGGTGGAGCGGCGAATCACGCAACTCGAGATCGAGCGCCAGGCGCTTCAGAAGGAGAAGGACCGCGCGGCGGTCGAGCGGCGCGAGGACATCGAGTCGGAGCTGGCCGGGCTCAGGGAGAAGAGCCAGGGGATGAAGGCCAAGTGGCAAGCCGAGAAGGACATCATCGGCCAGATCCAGGATTTGCGGACGGGGGCCGACGAGCTGCGCGTGGAGGCGGAGCGCGCGACACGCACGGGTGAGCTCACCCGGGCCGCCGAGATCACCTACGGCGAGATCCCCGAGGCCGAGGAGAAGATCAAGGGGCTGTCGGCGCGACTCCAGGAGCTCCAGAAAGTGCAGAAGTACTTGAAGGAGGAGGTGGAGGCTGACGACATCGCCGCGGTCGTGGCGGAGTGGACCGGCATTCCGGTGAGCCGGCTGCTCGAATCGGAGCGCACGCGTCTCACGCACCTGGAGGAGCATCTGGGCCGCCGTGTCATCGGTCAGGCCGAGGCGGTACGCGCCGTATCGAACGCGGTGCGCCGGGCACGCGCGGGTCTCCAGGATCCGAATCGGCCCGTCGGATCGTTCATCTTCCTCGGGCCCACCGGGGTCGGCAAGACGGAGACCGCCCGCGCCCTGGCCGAGTTCATCTTCGACGATGAGCGCGCCATGGTCCGCATCGACATGTCCGAGTATATGGAGAAGCACGCCGTGGCCCGTCTCATCGGCGCGCCTCCCGGTTACATCGGTTACGAGGAGGGAGGACAGCTCACCGAAGCCGTACGGCGTCGGCCGCACGCGGTGGTGCTGTTCGACGAGATCGAGAAGGCGCACCCGGAGGTCTTCAACGTGCTGCTTCAGATCCTCGACGACGGCCGCTTGACCGACGCCCAGGGGCGCACGGTGGACTTCCGCAACGTGGTCATCATCATGACCTCGAACATCGGGAGCCAGCACATCCTGGAGGCCGGCGGCGAGGCGGAGGCCTGGGAGGAGGTGGAGCGGGAGGTGCGTGCTCAGATGCACCAGTACTTCCGGCCCGAGTTCCTGAACCGGGTGGACGACATCGTGGTCTTCCGGCCCCTGGGGGAAGCCGAGCTCCGGCGTATCGTCGATCTACAGTTGGAGCGGGTGGGTAAGTTGGCGGCGGATCTCGGCGTGACGCTCGAGGTCTCGGGCGGCGCCCGCGACTTCCTGACCAGGGAGGGGTTCGACCCCGTCTACGGTGCGCGACCCCTGAAACGCGTGATCCAGCGCTCGATCCAGGATCCCCTGGCGCTGTTCCTCCTGGAGCAGGAGGTGGCGGAAGGCACGCGCATCGTGGTGGAGCCCTCCGACGCCGGCGACCGCCTCACCCTCGAAGCGATCCCTGCGCCGGGCCCGGACGGCACGGGAGCCACGCGGTAGAGGAGACGACACAGGGGTTTCTCGATCCGCGGCTTTTGCCGAGATTCGAGCGACCTGAGCTCCAGGAGGAA
Organism: uncultured Gemmatimonadaceae bacterium; assembly: GCA_964519125.1. Lineage (GTDB taxonomy): Bacteria > Gemmatimonadota > Gemmatimonadetes > Longimicrobiales > Gaopeijiaceae > SZUA-318. Next base: position 1,806 of record CAZFIS010000042.1, read on the forward strand.
CGATGAGACGGCTGCTCCACGCGCTGGTTCCGTTGCTGACGGTCGCCCTCACGGCGGCGTGCACGACCGTAGTCGAGCAACGGCCGGGCCAGACCGCCCAGTTCGCGCCGCAGCTCTCTGTCGAGCGGTTTCTCCAGGCGGCCAACGACCGCGACCTGGATACGATGGGCCGCATCTTCGGGACGGCCAACGGGCCGATCTCCAATACGGGCGGTACGCTGGGGTGCGCCTTCAAGAAGATCGGGTCGTGGTTCGGAGGCCACTCGTGCGTGACCCAGCAGGAGGTCCAGATCCGTCTCGACGCCATCGCGCGCCTTCTGCACCACGAGGACTACAAGATCACCCACGAGGAGCAGGTCGCGGGGAGGGACCACCCGAGCACGCGGGTCTTCGTGGACATGACCATCGACGGCCAGAAGATCTCCGACGTTCCGTTCGTGGTCGTGCGCACGCCCGCCGGCCTCTGGCTCGTGGAGCAGATCGGCCTCGAGCAACTGATGGCGAAGGAGGAGTGAGGCCGTGAGCTTCAGCGGTCGCGCTGGACGAACTCGACCAGCACACCGCCGGTACTCTCGGGGTGCACGAACGCCACGAGGTGGCCGCCCGCGCCGCGGCGCGGCTCGGTGTCGATGAGACGGAATCCAGCCTCGCGAAGGCGTTCGAGCTCGGCGCGGAGGTCGGGCGTCCGATACGCCACGTGGTGCAGTCCGGGGCCGCGGCGCTCGAGGAACCGTGCCACCGGCGTCTCCGGCGCGAGGGGCTCGAGGAGCTCCACGGATCCGCAGAACGCCACCCGGACGCCTTGGGTATCGAGGACTTCCGGTGGGGAACAGATCTCCCCGGAGAGGAGTTCGTAGAGATGGCACGCCTCGTCCAGAGAATGGACGGCGACGGCCACATGGTCGAGAGGGCGGTCGGCTACGATAGATTCATTCATGATCATTCCGCGCGGGATCGTACACCCGCCCGACGAACGCGACAAGGAGAACTACCCGATGACAGAGAGTAGCGCGATCCTCGAAGTCACCGACCAGAACTTCGCCGAAGAGGTCGAGACCGGCGAGGGTCTTACGATGATCGACTTCTGGGCGACCTGGTGCGGCCCGTGCCGTTTGGTGGCACCCATCGTGGCAGAGTTGGCCGACGAGTACCAGGGCAAGGGGCTCAGGGTGGGCAAGCTCGACGTCGACTCCAACCCGGGGGTGACGACGCGCTTCCAGGTGCGCTCGATTCCCAGCATCCTGTTCTTCAAGAACGGGCAGCTCGTCGACAAGGTCATCGGGGCGGTCCCGAAGCCGCATCTCGAGGAGAAAGTGCGGGAGCATCTGTAGGAGGCTCGCATCGTCCACGGCGAGGGCCGACCCGGACGTCCGGGCCGGCCCTCGGTTCGTACGGGACCCTGCGACGCGATATCTTGGTGCCCGTGGCCACGCTCTATCTCGTCAGCACGCCGATCGGAAACCTCGGCGACCTGAGCCCTCGCGCCGCCCAGATCCTGGGCTCGGTCGACCGGGTCCTCGCGGAGGACACGCGCAGGACGCGCGTGCTCGTCCAGCACGCGGGTGCGCACGCCCGGCTCGTGTCGCTGCACGCGCACAACGAGGCCGAGCGCACCGGGCGCGTGCTCGATTGGCTGGAGGCCGGAGAGTCGCTCGCGTTGGTGTCGGATGCGGGCACGCCCCTGGTGTCGGATCCGGGCGCGCGCCTGGTCGCGGCGGTCGCGGCGGCGGGTCACCAGGTCGTCCCCGTACCCGGTCCGTCCGCGGTCCTCGCGGCGCTCGTCGCGTCGGGTCTCCCGGCGGGGCGATTCACGTTCCTGGGCTTTCCCGAGCGCAAGGGGAGGGCGCGCGCCCGGCTTCTCGAGCGGGTCGCGGGGTCCGAGGAGACCGTCGTGCTGTTCGAGTCACCCCAGCGTCTGGACGCCCTCCTCGGCGATCTCGCGGAGGCGTGCGGGCCGGAACGGCCGGTGGTGGTGGCCCGGGAGCTCACGAAGGTCCATGAGGAGTTCGTGCGTGGAACTCTGGCCGAGGCGCGTACCCGGTTCCGGGCCGATCCGCCGCGGGGGGAGGTGACCGTCGTGGTGGGGCCTGCGGAGCCGAAGGCCGACGAGGGTGGAAACGACGAGGCGGCGCGCGCGCTGGCGGCCTCGCTTCTCGAGCGTGGGCTGCGGGCGAGCGAGGTGGCCCAGGAGGTCGCGCGCCACACGGGCGTTTCCCGCAACGACGCATACCGCATCGTGCAGGACGTGGGTGGGCGCGGAGCCTGATGTCCGAGCTCCCCGAGCTCCCCGAGGGCTTCCCCCTGCATCCGACACGGAGCGTGCTCGCTGGGCTCGACGGGTTGGAGCCGGAGCCCGAGGAGGAGGAGCCTCGCCGCGCGCTCCCGCCCGTGGCACCGCTCTCGTTGTCCGAGGAATCGGCGCGACGGATCCGTAGCGAGATCGAGCGAGCCGGCGGCAGGGAGGTCTGCTTCCTGGCGCGGGTGGACGAGCAACGGGTGGTGCATGAGCCGCGTGCCGTCGCGCGGGGCAACTTCGGCGCCGTGCTCGTGGCGGCCCGCGACGCGGAAGAGGGTGGGGTAATGATCCACAACCACCCGAGTGGGACGATCGAGCCCTCGGAAGCCGACCTGTCCGTCGCGGGTCAGCTCTACGAGCGCGGCCTGGGCACGGCGATCGTCGACAACGACGCGGCCTCGCTGTACGTGGTGGTCGAGCCCCCGGTCCCACGCGTGCGCGTTCCCCTCGATCTGGATGAGCTGGACGGGATCCTGGCTCCCGGAGGAGCCCTCTGGGGGATGGACGACGGCTATGAGGATCGTCCGGGCCAGCGGGAGATGCTCGGCGCCGTCACGCGGCGTTTCAACGACGGAGGCATCGCCGTGGTGGAGGCGGGCACCGGGACCGGGAAGTCGCTCGCCTATCTGCTGCCCGCGGCGCAGTGGGCGCTCGCCAACGGCGAGAAGACCGTGATCTCCACCAACACGATCAACCTCCAGGAGCAGCTCGTCGGCAAGGACCTGCCGCTGGTTCAGCGCCTCCTCGGCGAGGACGTGCGCTGGGCGCTGGTGAAGGGGAGGGGAAACTACGTGTCGATCCGGCGGGCGTACCTCGCCGCAGAGGGTCAGGGATCGATCTTCGAGGACGACCGCTCGGACGAGATGGCCTCGCTGCTGGAGTGGATCCGCAACACGGAGGACGGCTCGCTGTCGGACCTTCCGTTCACGCCGGCCGATGATACGTGGGAGGAGGTGCGGAGCGACCCCGATATCTGTCTGCGCGCACGATGCCCCCACTTCCAGGCGTGCTTCTATCAGCGCGCCCGCCGGCGCGCGGCTTCGGCGGAGCTGCTCGTCGTCAACCATCACCTGCTCTTCACGGACCTCGCCGTCAGGCGCGCGACGCAGAACTACACCCAGGCGGCCGTGCTTCCGGCCTACGACCGTCTCATCCTCGACGAGGCGCACAATGTGGAGGATGCGGCCACGTCCCACCTCGGGGTCGAGCTGACGCGCCGCGGCCTGTTCCGGATGCTCTCGCGGCTCGATCGGCGGGGCCGCGGCATCCTGACGGCGGTGCAGGAGAGCCTGGGGACGGCCGACGACGGCCGGTCCCTCCGCGAACGGATCGAGAACCGGGTGCGCCCGGCGCTCTCCCGTGCTCAAGCCTCGTTGGTCGGATTCGTCGACGTGCTCGAGGGGTTCGTCACGCCCGGAGAGGCGGGGGCCCGACTCGGGTCCTCGGGCATCGGCGAGCCCGCGGAGCGGGACGAGGTGCGCGAGCACCTGGACGGTGTGCTCGCGACGCTGGGGGCACTGGAGCGTGAGCTCGCCGAGCTGCGGCACCGTCTGGAGGAGGACGAAGACGTGGTAGGGAGGATCGAGGGCCGCCTGCTCGATCTGAGGAGTGTGGAGCGGCGCCTGGCGAGCGTGACGGGCGGGCTCCGCCTGGTGCTCGCTCCGGGCGAGGACGCGTCGGCCTGGGTGCGCTGGCTGGAGGTCCGTGGGAGGGGGCGGCGCGCCAACCTGGCGCTCGCCGCGGCTCCGATCGAGCTGGGACCGCTCCTGCGGGAGTCCCTGTTCGGGCGGATGCGCACCGCGGTCCTGACCTCGGCGACGCTCACCACACGCCACACGTTCGCGTTCCTGCGCGGTCGTCTGGGGCTCGAGGTCGACGCACTGAGCGAGGTGGACCCGCCCATCGAGGTCGAGGAGCGCGTGGTCCCTTCGCCGTTCGACTACGAGAGCCAAGTGCTCGTGGTGGTTCCGACCGACCTGCCCGCGGCCGAGTTGGGTGGGGACGATTACCAGGAAGCGACCGCGCGGGTGGTGCGGGACCTGGCCGCCGCGAGTGACGGGGGCGTCTTCGCGCTCTTCACATCGCACGCGGCTCTACGCCGCGTCGCCGAGTTCCTGCGCGCAGGGGCGGTGGACGCATCGTGGCCGCTGTTCGTGCATGGCGAGGACGACCGAGCCCGGCTCGTGAGTCGGTTCGTGGAAGCGGGCCGGGGCATCCTGCTCGGAACCGCCTCGTTCTGGGAGGGCGTCGACGTCCCGGGCCACCCCCTGCGAGGCCTCGTGATCCAGAAGCTCCCCTTCAAGGTGCCGACCGAGCCCATCGTGGCGGCGCGCATGGAGGCGCTCGAGCGCTCGGGAGGGAGCGCGTTCCACGACTTCATGTTGCCGCACGCGGCACTCCGGCTGAAACAGGGCTTCGGCCGGCTCGTTCGCTCGCGAACGGACCGCGGGGCCGTCCTGATTCTCGACGACCGCCTGGTCACCCGGCGCTACGGGCGCCACCTGCGGGAGTCCCTCCCGGATGCGCCTCTCGTCAAGGGCCCTTGGGCGGACATGCAGCAGCGCGTGAGGGCGTTCTACGGCATGGATTGAGCAGGCTTGCCCTGAGCCCTAGATTGCTGGACTCGGCGGGCCCGGCCCGCCTACTGCCCGGAAGCAACGAGGACGTCATGAAGCGGATCATCGGGATTGGAATCGGTGCCGTGTATCTGGCCATCGCGGGCGGCGCGCTGCACCGCGCTCTGGGCGGATGGGCCGCGGGCTTTCCCGACGTTGGGTTCTGGTGGACGGTCATCGCGGTGCTGCTCACGGCCGCGGCCTTTGGGGCGATCATCGGCACGGTGATCCACACACGGCCGCGCAACGCGTAGGCTCACCGATCCCAGCCTGATTCTCTTCCAAGGCCGTCCGGGGCGGTTCCGGACGGCTTTCTCTTGTGACCTGACCTCTTGGAGAGACGAGGAGCACGATGGCGCTGTCCCCCACGAAGATCGTCTGCGTCGGCCGGAACTACGCGGCGCATGCTGCAGAGCTCGGCAACGAGGTGCCGGCGGAGCCGCTCATCTTTCTGAAGCCTCCGTCGGCCGTCATCCGCGACGGAGAGCCGATCGTGCTGCCCGCGGGTGCGGGGCGCATCGAGTTCGAGGGCGAGATCGGCGTCGTGGTGGGGCGCCGGGCGAGCAAGATCGCGGAGGAGGACGCCTGGTCGTACGTGCAGGCCGTGGTGCCCGTCAACGACGTGACCGCGCGGGAGCTGCAGAAGACCGACGGGCAGTGGACGCGCGCGAAGGGCTTCGACACGTTCTGCCCGGTGGGTGAGGCAGTGCCCGTCGCGGGGGTGGACGTGGACGCACTCTCGGTCGTCACACGCGTGAACGGCGAGGTGCGCCAGGAGGGCTCCGTCGCCCAGATGGCGTACTCGATCCCTCGGATCCTGGCGCACATCACCGCCATCATGACCCTCGAGCCGGGTGACATCGTCTCGACCGGGACGCCGGAGGGCGTCGGCCCTCTGGTGGAGGGTGACGTCGTGGAGGTCGAGGTGCGGGGTGTGGGCAAGGTGCGCAACCCCGTTCGCGCCGGATAGGCGGAGGCCGAGCATGCCCGCGACGAGCCACCGCTTCGACGCTCTGCCGGCCTATCCCCTGGCGGGGATGAAGGAAGTGCGCCGCCGCCTCGAGACCCAGGGCGTGGACGTGATCGATCTGGGTGCCGGGGACGCCGATCTCGCGCCTCCGCCGGCCGTGGTGGAGGCCCTGTGCAAGGCGGCGGCGGATCCGGCCTTCTCTCGGTACCCCTATCAGCTCGGTCTGCCCGCGTTCCGCGAGGCCGTCGCGGTGTGGATGGAGGGCCGCTTCGGCGTGCGCCTGGATCCCTTCGAGGAGATCCTACCGCTCATTGGATCGAAGGACGGGCTCGCGCATCTCCCGCTTGCGTTCGTCAATCCGGGCGACGTCGCGGTCGTGCCCGATCCGGGCTATCAGGCGTACTTCGGTGGGGTGGCCCTGGCCGGCGGCGAGCCGCACCGCGTCCCCCTGCGTCCCGAGCACGACTTCCTCGTTCCCCTGGACGCGCTGCCCTCGGACGTGGCATCGCGCACGCGTCTGCTCTACCTCAACTATCCGAACAACCCGACCGCGGCCACGGCGCCCGACGACTACTACCGTGACGCCGTGGCATTTTGCCGCGAGCGTGACGCGATCCTGGTCCACGACCACGCCTACTCCGAGCTCGGCTTCAACGGCTACCGTTCCCGCAGCATCCTGGAGTTCGACGGTGCCCGTGACGTCGCGCTCGAGTTCCACTCCCTCTCGAAGACCTACAACATGACGGGGTGGCGGCTGGGTTGGGTGGCCGGGGATCGCCGACTGGTCTCAGCCCTCTCCCGGGTCAAGTCCTTCATCGACACCGGCCAGTTCCTGGGTATCCAGGCGGCGGGTGTAGCGGCGCTGGAGAGTTGGGCGACCTGGGTGCCGGACAACGTGCGCACGTTCGAGCGGCGCAGGGACGCTGCTGCGGCAGCACTCACGGCTGCGGGCTTCGAGGTGAAGGTGCCGCAGGCAACCATGTATCTGTGGACTCCGGTCCCAAGTGGAGTGCCGTCCGAGGCGTTCGCCCGGCGGGCGCTCGAGGAGGAGGGGGTGATCGTGATGCCGGGAGCGGCTCTGGGTGCCGGAGGCGAGGGATTCTTCCGTGTCGCGTTGACCGTGTCCGAGGAGCGCCTGGCGGACGCGGCAGCCCGCCTGGGACGGCTCCTCTGAGGCTCCGGCGAGGCGCTCGGAGCGGCGAGCGGCGGAGGAACCGGACTCGGGGCGCGGGTTACGAGTGGACATGAATCCCACGGACCGGCAGCGGGTTTCCGCCCTCAGAGGAGGCCTCCCGGTCTCGCCTTCGTCGGACCGTCGCGTGTGGTGGATCGCGTTCGCGATCTCCGCGGCCGTGCACGTCCTGGCGGTTCTCTTGTATTCGGTCGGTGGGAGTCTCCAGACCGAGCGTCTCGCAGTGCCGGGCAAGGCGTCCGCGGGCTCAGCCGTGCCGGAGGGGATGCAGGTCATACGCATCGTCGAGACGAGCGAGCCCACGAAGGCCGAGCCCCCTCGAAAGCGCGCGACGGTCCCGACGCCCAAGCAGAAGCCCATCGTCCAGCCCGGCCAGCCGAATCAGGCCACGAGCGGGGCCGCGAAGCAGGAGGGGACCGCGAACGGCGAAGGGCTCTCCGCCGCAGAGCGGCTGCGGCCCAACCCCAAGAACCGGCGGCTTTGGGCTCCGGTGGATCCGGCCTTGACCCGCCTCACCCGCGAACAGCGGATGGAACTGGCGCTGTCGGGGCGCTTGGCGGCGTGGGAGGACTCGGTCGCCGCCGAGGATTCGGCCGCAGCCGCCGCCACCGACTGGACGTTCACGGACAAGGCCGGGAACAAATGGGGCGTCACGCCGGGGCAGCTCCACTTGGGAGGGCTGACGCTCCCCTTGCCGTTCAACTTCGGCACGTCACCGGGACATCGGGACGAAAACGAATTGCGCACCTGGGAGTGGAGCGACATCCAGCGGCAGGCGGCGGAGGGTGCGATCCGCGCCGGCTGGAAGGAGCGCGCACAGGCCATCCGTGCGCGCCGTGACAAGGAGCGCGCGGCGGCCAAGGCCGACAGCTCGGGCGTGAAGCACTGAGATCTCCGGAGGAAACATTTGGCGGCGCCCCCGCGATTCCGGAAACATATGACTCTGGTGGTGACGCGGGGTGGCGTGGTACTATGGAGACCTGAGCGGAACCCTCCAGAGACGTAGTTCCATGCCGGGGTCGGAAATCGCTGCGCTTCGCAGCGCGATCCCGAAGAGAAACCGCCGAAGCGGAGCGACACCCCCAAGTGAGCCAGGATCACAGCGGCAGGGCGTTCTATGCCGGCCTGCTGGAGGCACTGACCCAGATCATGGGCTCGGCCAAAGGCTATCTGCGCGATCACGGTCCGCGCGTCGCCATGTTGGCGACGCAGATCGGTGTTCGTATGGACCTCGGCAGGACGGAGGTGTCCGGTCTCTTCTTCGCCGCGGTCCTCTCCGACATGGGCATGGTGGGCCTGGCCGAGGATGCGTGGGAGAATCCGGTGCCCGAGCTTCCACCCGAGGTTCGCTCCCGGGTGGAGCGCCATCCGCTGCGCTCCGAGGAGAGCCTAGCGCGGATCCCACACCTGGAGCAGCTCGCCCCCCTCGTGCGGGGCCATCACGAGTGGTGGGACGGGACGGGCTACCCGGACGGGCTCGAGGGGAACCAGATCCCGATCGGCGCCCAGATCCTCCGATTGGCCGACACGGTGGCCGCCCTCTCGGAGGAGCGTCCGCACCGTCCGCCGCTCGCCGGGCAGGAGGTGCTCGAGGTGGTCGAGGCGGGGATCGGCCGGGAATTCGGTCCCGACGTCGCCCGCGTCTACGCGCAGCTGCATCGCTCCGGTGACATTCCAGAGTACGAGTCGACCGCGTTTCGCTATTCCATCGAGCGTGCGGCGGAGTACCTGCTTCCCGATGAGGTGTCTCCCCTGTCGAGCGACCAGCTCCTGGGGATCCTCGCGAACCTGATCGATGCCAAGGATCCCTACACCGCGGGTCATTCCCGGCGCGTGGCGCTCCTCGCGGTCGCGGTTGCCGGACAGCTCGGGCTCCAGGACTACATGAAATCCACACTGTGGGCGGGCGGCTACCTCCACGACCTCGGGAAGCTGCGGGTGCCGCTGCGCATCCTGGCCAAGAAGGGCCGCCTCACGGAGGCCGAGTACAGCGTGGTACGGCAGCACCCGAGCGATGGCGCGCAGATCCTGGAGTCCATCCCTTCGCTGCGCCACCTCACCACCGGCGCGCGCTACCACCACGAGCGGTGGGACGGGAGCGGATATCCCGAGGGACTGTCCGGCGACCACATCCCCGTCATCGCCCAGATCATGGCCGTGTGTGACGCGTACGACGCCATGACGTCCCGCCGGGCCTATCGCAGTCAGCGCGGCCATGCCGAAGCCATGACGGAGGTGGAGAAGGGGCGGGGCGTGCACTTCGGACCTCGCGTGAGCGCGGCTTTCCTGGACCTTCCCGAGAGTCTGTTCGAGGACGTTCAGTCCCAATTCCCCGCTCCGACAGAGCCACGCGCGGCGAGTGGGCGCGTCTTCCTTGGGAAGAGGGCGCACCCGCCGTCCCGGGCGATCGGCGCCCGCTGAGGCGCATTCACCGGTTCCGCACAACGGGGCTCCCTGCCATCTTACGGATTCTCGGAACGGCCCCTCGGGCGGCCGTTCCCCGCACCGTCGAGCAACCAGGGGAGCCTACGTGTCCGAGGAGCTGGCCCCACGGCTGAACCCACGAGCGATCGAGCCCACCCGCTATCGGCGCTGGCAGGAGGGGGGGTACTTCCACGTTCCTGCCTCACGAGTCCTGGAGGAGGGCGCCGATCCGTATGTGATCGTGATCCCGCCACCGAACGTCACAGCGGTCCTGCACATGGGGCACGGCCTCAACGACACGATCCAGGACGTCCTCGTGCGCTGGCGGCGCATGCAGGGGCGGGCCACGCTCTGGGTACCGGGCACGGATCACGCGGGCATCGCCACGCAGAATGTGGTGGAGCGTCGCCTGGCCGAGGAGGGGAAGCGCCGGGAGGACGTCGGGCGTGAAGCCTTCGTGGAGCGGGTCTGGAGCTTCGTCCATGAGACCGGTGGGACGATCCTGGACCAGCTCAAGGCGATCGGGGCGAGCTGCGACTGGGAGCGCACGCGCTTCACGCTCGACGACGAGCTCAGCCGAGCAGTGCGCGAGACCTTCGTGCACCTGTACGAGAAGGGCCTCGTGTACCGGGGCGAGTACATCATCAACTGGTGTCCGCGCTGCCACACGGCCTTGTCGAACGAGGAGGCGGAGGGCGAGGAGAGCGAGGGACGGCTCTGGCATCTGCGCTATCCGCTCGCCGAGTCCGCGTGGGAAGCTGCGGCGCGCGCGGCGGAGGCTGGCGCGACGGCGGTAGGCCGTCTGGACGACGGACGGTGGTACCTCACGGTGTCCACCACGCGCCCCGAGACGATGCTCGGCGATACCGGCGTGGCGGTTCATCCCGAGGACGAGCGCTACCGTGGGCTCGTGGGGGCCGGCGTGCTGCTTCCGCTGACGGACCGCGTCGTTCCGGTGGTCGCCGACGCGCACGTCGATCCCGAGTTCGGGTCCGGCATGGTGAAGGTCACGCCTGCGCACGACCCCAACGACTTCGAGATCGCGGGGCGGACGGGCCTTGCGGTTCTGGACGTGATGACGCCCGACGCCCATATGAGCGAGAACGCACCCGAAGCGTTCCGTGGAATGGACCGCTTCGAGGCGCGCCGGGCCGTGCTCGAGGCGCTCGCGTCGGAAGGGTTCCTGGCCGGGGAGGACGTGCACGTCCACTCGGTTCCGCACTGCTACCGGTGCCACACGATCGTCGAGCCGCGCTTGTCCCTCCAATGGTTCGTGCGGATGAAGCCGCTCGCGGAGCCCGCGCTGGAGGCTTCCAGGAACGGGACGATCTCGTTCACGCCCGCGCACTGGCAGAAGGTGTACGACCACTGGATGGAGAACATCCGGGACTGGTGCATCTCCCGGCAGCTCTGGTGGGGCCATCGCATCCCTGTCTGGTACTGCGGCTGCGGCGAGACGATCGTGAGCCGGGAGGACCCCACTCGCTGCCCGAAGTGCGGAAGCGACAGCCTCGAGCAGGATCCCGACGTCCTGGACACCTGGTTCAGCTCGTGGCTATGGCCGTTCTCGGTGATGGGGTGGCCCGAGCGCACGGACGATCTCGAGGCGTTCTACCCGGGCAACACGCTCGTCACCGCGCCGGAGATCCTCTTCTTCTGGGTGGCGCGGATGATCATGGCGGGTTACGAGCTCCAGGGAGAGGCCCCGTTCACGGAAGTGTATCTCCACGGGACCGTGCGGGACGCCAAGGGCCGCAAGATGTCCAAGTCGCTCGGCAACGGGATCGATCCCATCCAGGTGGTCGATCTCTACGGAGCCGATGCCATGCGCTTCACGTTGGTGAGCGCGTGCGCGATCGGCACCGACATCATGCTCGATCACGAGGACGTGGAGGGCTCGTTCGCCAACGGTCGCAACTTTGCCAACAAGATCTGGAACGCGGGACGCTTCGCGCTCCTGAGCTTGGGTGAGGAGCCCGTGCGCTCGCTCGCCGACGTGTGGGAGGACCTCGAGCTCGAGGACCGGTGGATCCTGTCCAGGGTGCGGAAGGCCACGCTCGCCGCCACGCGCGACCTCGAGGGCTTCCGCCTCCACGAGGTGGCGGAAGGGCTCTACCACTTCTTCTGGGGAGACGTCTGCGACTGGTACCTCGAGTTGCTGAAGGGGCGACTCGGGGCCGACGGTGAGCCGAGGAGCCGCGAGGCTGCGCGCTCGACGCTGGTCACCGTGCTCGACCAGGCGTTCAAGCTGCTGCATCCCATCGTTCCGTTCGTGACAGCGGAGCTCTGGTCGAGGCTTCCCGTACCGGAGGGCGAGGAGCGCCCCGCCGACTTGATCGTGGCACCGTGGCCCACCCCGGAGGAGGCATGGGTCGACCCCGATGCGGACGAGCGCATGGCCCGGATCCAGGAGCTCATTGTCGAAGTGCGCCGCCTCAGGAAGGAGTACGGCGTTCCGGAGGGCGAGCGGATCGCCATCCGCCTCACGAGCGCGGACGCGGACTTCACGGAGACCGTGGCCGACCAGGCTGCCGCGCTCGAGCGGCTGGCCCGCGTGGCCGAGGTGACCGGTGACGCGGGCACGGACGGCATCGGCGCCCACGCCGTGCTGCGCAACGGCGCGGAGCTTTTCGTTCCGCTGGAGGGCGTCATCGACCTCGACCGCGAGCGGGAGCGTCTGCGCGACGAGATCGGACGTCTCCAGGGACAGCTCGAGGGGACGCGCCGAAAGCTGGACAACGAGAGCTTCGTCACCCGGGCGCCCGAGGACGTGGTCGCCCGTGAGCGCGAGAAGGCGGAGTCCTTCCAGGAGCAGGCGACGAAGCTTCAGGAGAAGCTGTCGGCCCTGGAGGGCGTATGAGCCTCCGCCGGCTCGCGGCGGCCGGCTGCGCGGCGGGCCTCGTGGCGCTCGCCGCAGCGTGCGCCCGCGAGGGAGCACCCCCCGGCGGTCCGGTGGACCGCCGCCCCCCCGTGCTGGTGAGGACCGTGCCGGACACGTTCGCGGTCGTACACGATTTCAAGGGGCCGGTCCGCTTCATCTTCGATGAGCGGATCAGCGAGAAGCTGGGGGGGAACGTCCAGGACCTGGATCATGCCGTCATGGTCTCGCCCCACACCGGCAATGTGCGGGTGAGCCACGACCGCGAGGGCGTCTCGGTGACGATCGGTGGTGGGTTCAAACCGGACCTCGTCTACCGTGTGACGCTCCTGCCGGTCCTGCGCGATCTCTTCAACAACCAGATGCTGGCGCCGATCGACCTGGTCTTCTCCACGGGAGCCCGGTTCGACAAGACCGCGCTGGCGGGCCTGGTGTGGGACCGGATCACCGGCGACGGCATCGGATCGGCCGTCGTGCACGCCACGTCCGACTCCGACTCCCTCGTCTACGAGGCGCAGACCGACAGCGGGGGCATCTATGCGTTCCGATATTTGCCCGCCGGACGCTATCGGTTGCTCGCGTTCCAGGACCAGAACCGCAACGGCCGGCCCGACTTCAGCGAATTCCAGGGACGGACCAGCACGCTCATCGGGTCGGGTGACACGCTTCTCGTGAACGTGTCGGCGCTCCGCCCGGACACGACGCGGGCGCGGGTGACGGGCGACAGCGCCCTCGATTCCGTGACGGTCTCGATCCGCTTCGACGACTACCTCGATCCGTCGGTCCCGGTCTCCCGTATCGGTGTGAAGATCCTGCGCCAGGACAGCACGGAGGGTCCGACCGTCGCAAGGATCTTCCACGAGAGCGCATACAATGCGTACGTGACGCAGGTCAAGGACTCCTTCGCTCGGCTGGATTCCCTGAAGGGCGTTGCGGCCGCAGCGCGCAAGGCGGCGGGGGACACGACCCCTCCCGCTCCGGTGCCGGCTCGTGCGCTTCCACCGGCGCTGCCACCGCTCGCGGGGTCACAGAGCGCGGGACCCGGTGGCGTGGGAGGTCGTCGCGGAAGCGCGCTCCTGCCGAACGGCGAGCCGCCTCCCGGGCGGCGCATCGTGGTCCTGCTGGACACTCCCCTGGCACCCGGAAAGGGCTACACGCTCGAGGTCACAGGGGTCGTCAACATCAACGGCGTGCCCCTGGGTGGAGGAAGCACGGCGCTGGTCTTCACGCCGCCCGACACGACCAAGGCGGACACGACGAAGGCGGACACGACCAAGACGGACACGACGAAGGCGGACACGACCAAGGCGGATACGACGAAGGCGGACACGACCAAGGCCGATACGACGAAGGCGGACACGACCAAGGCCGATACGACCAAAGCCGATACGACCAAGGCGGATACGTCGAAGGCGCGTGCGACGCACGCGGATACGACCAGGACCGACACGACTCATCTGGTTCCTCTGCTGCACCTGGGAGGACCCCCGCACCCGCGCGGCCGATGACCGATCCTCGTCGCCGGATCCCGTCGGTCGACGCGCTCCTCACCGACCCTGCCTTCGCCGGGCTCTTCGAGCGGTATCCGCGCAGCCGCGTCGTGCACGGCATCCGGATGGCCTTGGACGATGTGCGGTCGAGGGTGCGGGCGAACGGGGAGACGGAAGACCTGAGGTCCCCCGTGCGCTACGTGACCCGGGTCGAGTCGATCCTGGCGCGGGAGGCCGTGCCGTCGCTCCGCTCCGTCGTCAATGCCACCGGGGTCGTACTGCACACGAACCTCGGGCGGGCTCCGCTGGCGGAGGAGGCGGTCGAGGCCATGACCCACGCGGCGCGTGGCTACACCAACCTCGAGTACGATCTGGACGCCGGCGCCCGTGGGTCGCGCTACGACCACTGCCGGGCACTCCTGACGGAGCTCACGGACGCGCAGGATGCGCTCGTGGTCAACAACAATGCCGCAGCCCTCGTCCTCGCACTCAATACCGTCGCCCGTGAGGCGGGGGTGGCCGTGTCGCGGGGGGAGCTCGTGGAGATCGGCGGCGGGTTCAGGATCCCGGAGATCCTCGCGCGGTCCGGTGCGCAACTGGTCGAGGTCGGAAGCACGAACCGGACCCGCGCTTCGGACTACGCCGAGGTGGTGGCTGCGGGCAGAGTGGCCGCGATCCTCAAGGTCCACCGCTCGAACTTCCGCATGACCGGCTTCACGGAAGACGTCTCCCTGGAAGCGCTCGGAGTCGTGGCGCGCGCATCGGGGCTCCCGCTCGTGTACGACCTGGGATCCGGGCTGCTCGCCGACCCTTCGACGCTCGGGTTGCCGGGAGAGCCGCGGGCCCCGGATGCGCTGAGGTCCGGGACGGACCTGGTCGTCATCTCGGGCGACAAGCTCCTGGGCGGTCCACAGGCGGGCATCGTGCTGGGTCGACGGGATCTGGTGGACGCCATGCGCCACAACCCTCTCTGTCGCGCCCTGCGCGTGGACAAGGTCACGCTGGCTGGGCTGGAGGCGACGCTACGGCTGTACCGGGATCCGGAGGAGGCGGTCGAGAGGATTCCCACCCTTCGGATGCTTGCCGCGCCGCTCGACGAGCTCGAGGCGCGCGCCCGCTCCCTCGCCACGCGCCTGGAGGCCGCCGACGTGGCCGTGGACGTGGCGCCGGGGAACGGCGCCGTGGGCGGTGGCACGTACCCGGAGATCACGCTACCGTCGTGGACCGTGCGGATCCGGTCGAGCGAGACCGAGCGGATCGCCGCGGCCCTGCGCGCGGGGGATCCGCCTGTGGTGGCCCGGATCCACGACGACAGAGTCGTCCTCGACGTGCGCACCGTCGGTCCGGGCGAGGACGACGATCTCGTGCGTGCCGTGCGCGACGCGGTGCGCGGACCCGGGAGCGGCGGTTGAACGAGGCCGGCCGGCCGGCGGTCTTCCTCGACCGGGACGGCACGCTCATCGAGGAGCGGAATTACCTCGCCGATCCGGACGGCGTGGTGCTGATGGCGGGGGCGACGAGGGCTTTGGCCGCGCTCCGTGAAGCCGGCTATGTGCTGGTGATCGTCACGAACCAGTCGGGGATCGCACGGGGGCTCTACCGGGAGTCGGACTACGAGGCCGTAACGGCCCGGCTCATGCGGATCCTCGAGGAAGCAGGAGCGCCGGTGGACGCCGTCTACCACTGCCCCCACCACCCCGACGTGAGTGGCCCCTGCCGGTGCCGCAAGCCGGGAACCGGGATGCACGAGGCGGCGGCCGAGGATCTCGGGCTGGATCTGACGGCTTCGTGGTACGTGGGGGACAAGCGCTCCGACGTGCTGCCCGCGAGGGCCTTGGGGGGGAGGGGCATTCTCGTGCGCACCGGCTACGGCCGGGAGGAGGAGCCCGCCGTTTCCGATGGTGTGGAGGTCGAGGACGACCTGGCCGCGGCCGCTCGCCGGATCCTGTCCGAAGGGCCTCGGGGGCCGTGACACGGTCGTCTCCGGGTCGTGACGGTGCCGTTGACCCCTTCCGGGGCCTCGGATAGCTTTTTTGCTTCCCCGGCGCGCATGTGCCGGGCCGAAACCCCCGCAGTTCGTCAGGGTACCTCTGAACGAGTTGCCCGACACGGGGGGACCATCACCACGAACGATCAGGAGGACCCTCACGCCATGCTGACGATGACCGAGACAGCGGCAAAGAAGGTCCAGGATTTCATTCAGGAGCACGGAGTCACGAGCGGCGACGCGGGTCTCCGCGTGGCGGTTCTGCCCGGCGGGTGCTCCGGTTTCCAATACGGCCTCAACATCGAGGACTCGCCGGAAGGCGACGATGAAGTGCTCGATGTGGACGGCGTACGCGTGTTCGTCGATCCCTTCAGCGCCCAGTACCTCGAAGGCGTCGAGATCGACTACGTCACCGGGTTCATGGGGCAGGGCTTCACGTTCCGGAACCCGAACGCCACGGGAGGGTGCGGGTGCGGGAGCTCGTTCACGGTCTGAGCCCCGCGCGCGGGCGCGCGGCCGACGCGCTGCCCACGACGCTGGACTATGCCGCGCTGACGCCCGAGGATCTGCGCGCGCGCATCGTGCGCCGTAAGGCCGAGCTCAACGCGGTCATCCTCGGGCACAACTACCAGCGCGTCGAGATCCAGGAGGTCAGCGACTACCTGGGGGACTCCCTTGGGCTCTCCCAGGAGGCCGCCGAGACCGACGCCGACGTCATCGTCTTCTGCGGCGTGCACTTCATGGCGGAGACGGCCAAGATCCTCTCGCCGCGCAAGACCGTCCTGATGCCGGACCTCAACGCCGGCTGCCCGATGGCGGACTTCGTGACGACGACGGCGCTCAAGCGCCTGATGGCCGAGCACCCGGAGGCGGCCGTCGTCACCTACGTGAACTCGACGGCCGAGGTGAAGGCCGAGTCGTGGATATGCTGCACATCGTCCAACGCCGTGAAAGTCGTGGAGTCGATCCCGGCAGGGCAGGAGATCCTGTTCGTGCCCGACCGGAACCTCGCGCACTACGTCCAGGAACGGACGGGGCGCGACAACATCATCGCGTGGGACGGCTACTGCTACGTCCATGACGACATGGTGCTGGAGGAGCTCGACCGGGCGAAGAAGGCACACCCGGGCGCGATGGTGGTCGTCCACCCCGAGGCACGTCAGGAACTCCTGGAGCGGGCCGACCTCGTGACATCCACCTCAGGCATGGTGGACGTCGCGGCCGAGCACGACGTGATCATCTTCGGGACGGAGCGCGGGCTGGTCGACCGCCTGCGCCAGAGCTATCCCGAGAAGACGTTCATCCCTCTGTCGGGCGCGGCCGTGTGCGGCAACATGAAGCTCAACACGCTCGCCAAGCTGGCCTGGTCGCTCGACCACGTGGAGCACGAGGTCGTGCTCGACGAGGACGTTCGTGTCCGCGCCGAGGCCGCACTCCGCCGCATGCTGGATCTGTCCGGTGGATGGACGGCCCCCACCGAAGAAGAGGAAGCGCTCGAGCTCGCGGGGGTACGCCCGAGCGGCTGCGGGTGCGCGTGAAGCGATGAACGTCCGCACCTTCACCGGGGGCGGATTCGCGGAGAACGGGTACCTGGTGACGTGTGACGAGAGCGGGGCCGCGGTAGCGGTCGACCCCGGCGCAGCGGCCGGGCTCATGGCAGACACCCTCACCGCCGAGGGCCTCGACCTCCAGGCGATCCTCCTCACGCACGCGCATCTCGATCACATCGAGGGCGTCCACCTCCTCCGCGCCGTCGCGCCCGAGGCGCCGATCTGGCTGCACCCCGCCGACCGGGGGCTCTACGATGCGCTTCCCGAGCAGGCCCAGGCGTTCGGCCTCCAGGTCGAGCTGCAGCCTCCGCCCGACGACGCGTTCGAGCACGGACAGCGCTTCACGTTCGGATCCTGCACCCTGGACGTTCGCCACGCTCCCGGACACAGCCCGGGACACGTGATCCTCGTGGCGCACGACGCGGGCCTGGCCCTCGTGGGCGACGTGATCTTCCAGGCGGCGATCGGACGCACGGACCTGCCTGGTGGGGACTTCTACACGCTCATGCGCTCCATTCGCGAGCAGGTCCTCACGTTGCCGAACGAGACCACGCTCTACTCCGGACACGGCCCGAGCACGACGGTCGGGTTCGAGCGCGTGGGGAACCCGTTCCTCATCCCCCAGTACCGGGGCGAGATGGCATGACGGTGCTCGGCGCGGCGGTCTTCGCCTCGGGCGGAGGTACCGACCTCCAGGCGCTGCTGGACCACCGTCCCGCCGAACCGTCGTGGGAGGTGCGCCTGGTGGTGAGCGATCGGGAGGAGGCGGGCGCTCTCGCCCGCGCCCGCGCGGCCGGCGTGCCGGTACGTGTGATTCCCACCAAGGGTCGGCCTCCGAAGGAGGTGGCCGAGCAGACGCTGGCCGCGCTCGCGGAGCACTCCGTCGGCGTGATCTTCCTGGCGGGGTATCTCAAGCTCGTGCCCCGGGACGTGGTGGCCGCCTACCGCGGACGGATGCTGAACATCCATCCCGCGCTGCTCCCGTCGTTCGGGGGGATGGGGATGTACGGGATGAACGTCCACCGAGCCGTGCTGGAGTCCGGGGCCCGCCTGAGCGGGCCCACGGTCCACCTCGTCGACGAGGAATACGACCGGGGAGCGATCCTCGGGCAGTGGCCCGTGCCCGTGCTCGTGCACGACACGCCCGAGTCCCTCGCTGCACGGGTTCTCGAGGTCGAGCACCGGCTCTACCCCCTCGTGGCCGACCATGTCTGCCGGGCTCTGGCGGAGGGGAGGGAGGCCGGCCCGCTCCCCTTCACGTCCAACGCCTTCACCCTGTCACCCTAGATACGACAAAGGATTGATCATGAAGCGCGCGCTCCTGAGCGTTTCCGACAAATCAGGCATCGTAGACCTCGGACGCGCGCTGGTGGAGCGCGGCTGGGAGCTCCTGTCCACGGGCGGGACGGCCCGCGCGCTCCGAGATGCGGGCGTCGAGGTACGGGACGTCGCCGACGTCACGGGCCATCCCGAGATGATGGAGGGCCGGGTCAAGACGCTGCATCCCGCGATCCACGCCGGTTTGCTCGCGCGCCGGAAGAACCCCGCGGACCTCGCGGCGCTCGAGGAGCACGGATACGGCCCCATCGATCTCGTGGCCGTGAACCTCTATCCGTTCCGCGAGACGATCGCGCGCGGGAACGTCGGGATCGAGGAGGCCATGGAAAACCTCGACATCGGCGGCCCGACGATGATCCGCTCGGCGGCGAAGAACCACGAGGACGTGTGGGTCGTGGTCGATCCGGCGGATTACGGGAGCGTGATCGAGACGCTCGACGGGGAAGGGGACGAGGCCGCGCTGAAGCGAGCGCTGGCATCGAAGGTGTTCCGACACGTCAGCGACTATGATGCCGCGGTCGCGGCGTACCTGGACGGGGACGGAGGCGGGGCGGAAGCGTCTCTGCCGCCCGCCCTCGTGCTCCCGCTCGAGCGCGTCCAGACGCTGCGCTACGGGGAGAACCCCGACCAGGAAGCCGCCTTTTACGGTTTCGGGATGCCGGCGGGGCTCACAGCGCTCGTCCAGCACCACGGCAAGGAGCTGTCCTACAACAACTTCCTGGACCTGGACGGATCCCTGCTCAGCCTGTCACCGTTTGCGTTTTCCCCTCGTCCGACGGTCTGCATCGTCAAGCACACGACCCCGTGCGGGCTCGCCATGGGCGACACGCTGGTCGACGCCTACGAGCGCGCGCTGCGCTGCGACCCCGTGAGCGCATTCGGGTCGGTCATCGCGGTGAACCGCCCGATCGACGCGGTCACCGCGGAGGCGATGTCGAAGCTCTTCATCGAATGCCTGGTCGCACCCGCGTTCTCCGACGAGGCGATGAGCATCCTCACCGCCAAGAAGAACGTGCGCCTGCTCACGTTCCCCGGCCTCTCCGAGGCTCACCCGCTCGAGCCGACCGAGGGGTGGTGGACGGGGATGGACGAGGGCGTGAAGACGGCGGCGCGGTTCGTGGCCGCTCACTCGACGCGTCCGGCGGCGCGCGTACTGCGGAGCGTGTACGGCGGGATGCTCGTGCAGACGCCGGCCGTGCCCCCGTTCTACGGAGTGGGGAACGGAACGTGGAAGGTGGCTACGAAGCGCGAGCCCACGGAGCGCGAGATGGACGACCTGCGCTTCGCCTGGGCCGCAGTGTACGGCGTGAAGTCGAACGCGATTCTGCTTGCATCGGGTGGGGCTACGCTTGGGATCGGGGCGGGGCAGATGAGCCGCGTGGACTCTTCACGCATCGCGGTGAGGAAAGCGGCCGACCAGAAGCTCGACCTGCGTGGGTCCGTGCTCGCTTCGGACGCGTTCTTCCCCTTCCGCGACGGCGTGGACGCGGCGGCCGAGGCAGGCGTGACGGCCCTCGTTCAGCCAGGCGGCTCGATCCGCGACGAGGAAGTCATCGCGGCTGCCGACGAGCAGGGAGTCGCGATGGTGCTCACCGGTCGGAGGTTGTTCCGGCATTGAGCACCCGACCCGCGTCGCAGTGGCTGGACGTGCCCGGTAGGGATTGTCCCCACACGCATTTCCGCGGAATGACTACAGCGCGATTCCGAGCGGATGTCCGACTTTACACCAAAGTTGAAGTATGCGTGATTGAAATGTGGGCGGCACCCCGATTTTTTCGAATCCAATTCGTAGGGAGTCTCACATGACCCTGTTTGCTTTGATCTCCGCGACGACCCTCGCCCTAGGGGCGAGCTCGGCGTCTGCTGCCACGGTGCCGTCCGTGGCTCCGGCGTCCTCCGAAGCCGCCGTCGCGGCCTATGTGAGCCGCATGGCTCGTGCCAGCGGTGAGGAAGTGGTCGCCCCGTCAGTCCCGATCCCGAGCTTCTCGAGGCAGACGGGTCTGGCGTGCAGCGCATGTCACACGAGCTTCCCACAGCTCAATGCGTTCGGCCGGATGTTCAAGCTGAACGGCTACACGATGACCGCCGCGAAGACCATCGACCAGAAGGGGATGTTGCGGCTCGGCGGGATTCCCCCGTTCTCGATGATGATACTCTCGTCGTTCAGCTCGACGAAGAAGGCCGTTCCGGATCAGCAGAACAGCTCCCTGGCGTTCCCCGAGCAGCTCTCGCTCTTCGTCGGGGGAGCGATCACGCCGAAGATCGGCACGTTCCTCCAGCTGACCTACGATCCGGCCAGCGGGACCATCGGCATGGACAACGCGGACATCCGCTACTCCAACCACGCCACCCTCGGTGGCCACAGCGTCACGTGGGGCCTCACGCTCAACAACGCCCCGGGCGTTCAGGATCTGTGGAACAGCACGCCCGTCTGGGGCTTCCCGTTCGTGGGCTCGCCGGTAGCCCCCGGGCCCAATGCGGCGACGCTCATCGACGGCACATTGGGACAGGCGGTTGCCGGTCTCGGCGGCTATGCGCTGTGGGGTAACCGGCTCTATACCGGGGTGACGTTCTACCGCTCAGCCTTCCAGGGAGGACCGTTCCCGGTGGACGGAAGCGCCGAGAACGCGATTCAGGGTGTCGCTCCCTACTGGCGTGTGGCGTTGCAGCACAACATCACCGGCGGGCAGGTCATGGTCGGCGGCTACGGCATGATGGCGCATCTCGTCCCGTCGGGCTTCACGGGCACGACGGACCGGTATTCGGACGCCGCCGTCGATGCGCAGCTCGACAAGACCATGCCCACCGGGGCGAGCTTCGTGGCGCACGGGACGTGGATCTACGAGCACCGTCACCTGCCCGCGAGCGTGGCCGCAGGCGCCGCCACGACGGTCAACAGCAACCTCAGCACGGCGCGCGTCGACGCTACGTACTACACGAAGTCCCGGCTGGGCCTGAGCGCGGGCCTCTTCTCCACGACCGGTGACTCCGATCCGCTCCTCTACCCGGCTGGTGACGTGACCGGGAACGCGAACGGGAGCCCGAACAGCACGGGGTATATCGCGCAGGTGTCGTTCATGCCGTGGCTCAACACGCGGCTGGGGCTCCAGTACGTGGGCTACACCAAGTTCAACGGCGCCAGCACGAACTACGACGGCGCCGGACGGAACGCCTCGGACAACAACACGCTCTACATCATGACCTGGCTGGTCTTCTAGCACGGAAGACCCCAGAAGGACCCGCGGTGGGTCAGCGCGTCTCCTGGGCGGGCGATCGCTCGTCCAGGAGGCGCGACACCGCCGCCTCCAGGGCCGGAGGCGCGAAGTAGCCCACCACCCGGTAGCGGATCATGCCTCGCCGGTCCAGCACGAACGTGGTGGGGATCCCACCGATGCCCCCGAACGCGCGCTCCTCGGCGGCGGTCGCCCGCGAAACCGGGTACGTGATGCCCCGATCCCTCAGAAAGGCCCGGATGGGGGCGACGCTGCCGGCGTCCGTGGCGAGGCCGAGGATCACGAGGTCGTCGCCCGCGTGACGCTGGTACAGGTGCTCCAGCGAGGGCATCTCCAGCCGGCACCACCGGCACCATGTGGCCCAGAAGTTGACGACCACCACCTTTCCGGCGAGGTCGGCGGCGCCGAGCGTGTCACCCTCGAGGGTGACGACGGAGAGTGGCGGGGCCTTCCCGAGATCGGGGCCCACTCCGGTGAGCGCCTCGAGCTGCGGTGTCAGCCGCACGAGCACGAAGGCGAGGAGCGCGAGCGTCACGAGGCGCTCTGCCCATACGAAGATGGGTCGCTCCCGCGTCGGAGTCCGGCTGTCCGTCGGCGTGTCGGTCATCTCCAGGCGAACCCGTGACGGGGTGTGAAAGATCCTGGATCCTGGCGAGGGGATGGGGAGCCGTTGCAGGTTGGCCAGCACGCAGGGGCTCGCCGGGTCTGCCCGGGCGTGCCGCGCGCCGGAACGATATTGCGTTCTGGAGATGGCGTGGCTCTGGCGACGGAGGGTGTGAGTGGCGCTTCAGCGGAGCAGGCTCCGGGATGTGGATGTGGCCGGCCAGGCCCGATTTCTCCAGGCGTTCGGCTGGCTGTCGGTTCCCGGCCTCGTGTTCGGCGGACTGATCGGCTACGTGCTCGGCGGGGCGGTCGGCATGGTCCTGGGCGCGTTCCTGGGGATCGCCTTGGTAGGAGGCGTTGGGGCCGGCCTGATCGTGATGGTCACGGAGCGGGTGGGAGGGATGGCCCGGGTGCTCTACAACCCGTCCGGCGAGTCGACGCCTCACCGCCGGGAGTACTCGTACGCGAAATCTCTCGTCGCGCGAGGCGCGTGCGAGGAGGCCGTGGAGGCGTACCGAGCGGCGATCTCGGAAGACCCGCGCGATCCGGCCCCGTACGTCGCCATCGCGCGGATCCTGAGGGACGAGCTTGGTAGGCCGGCGGACGCCGCGGCCTGGTTCCGGCGCGCGCGCGCCGAAGCCCAGCTCGACGCCGGAACCGGGGTCCTGGTGGCGCGTGAGCTGATCGAGCTCTACCGAACGAAGCTGGGGGAGCCGCTGCGTGCGGCGCCCGAGCTGGCTCGTCTGGCGGAGACCGCGCCCGACACCCCGGACGGCCGCTGGGCCGCCGCGGAGCTGGCGGAGCTCAAGCGGTCGATCGCGGAGACTCGGGCACGCTCCTAGCCCGCGAAACAGTAGGTGCAGCCGCGCTCCTGGACGCGGTTCACCGCCCAGACGCCCGAAGGAACCACCTGCACCCCCGGAATCAGGTTGGCGATCATGTCCTTGGCGATGTCCTCGGCCGGCAGGTTCATCTTCTTGGCCAGCATCATGCTTTCGCCCTTGATCGCCATGTGGCACGCCCCGGCAAGCGCGCCGCTCGCCATCAAGGCGTCGATCGACATGCCGGGCAAGGGCAGCTCGTCGGCCGGCACCTCGTAGAAGAAGTTACGTACGGCCGGCGCCTTGGTCTTCGGATCCATGATCTTGAGCGTCTCACCCAGCTTGTACTTGGCCCACATCGTATCGGTCATCGCGAGCGCGACCGCGTGGTGACGCAGGACGAGAACGACGCTGAGGTCGCTCTCCGGTACGCCGGTCTCCCGGTTGGTCATGTAGAAGACGCGCGACCAGAGGAACCCCGCGCCGCCGTTGACCTCGGGCATGTCGTAGACCTGCTTGTGCGCGCCGGTGACCTTGTTCAGCCACGCCTCGAGCTGAGGATCACCCAGCGCTGGGGCCGCGGGCTTCGGTTGGGCGCCCAACGCCCGGGGCATGAGACCGCCCAGGCCGAGCGCGGCCGCGCTCGCCGCCACGCCGCCCAGGAACCCGCGCCGAGGAGTGGGATGGTTCAGGTCGAGCATGAGGACCGCCTCCAGTAGAAGATGGGAACCAGGACCGGACCGACCGGATGCGCCCGGGAATCCCGGCATCGGCAGGGTGGCCGGGGCGTCAAGGTACCTGAAGCACCGTCGTGATCGCCACCGGTTACGTTTTGACCCCGTCGGTTGAAGGAGCGCGGCCTGCCAGGCATCTTTCCAGTTCCTGGAGGGGTGGCAGAGCGGTTCAATGCACCGGTCTTGAAAACCGGCGGGCGCAAGCCCTCGTGGGTTCGAATCCCACCCCCTCCGCTTATCGAGATCCTCGCGTCTCAACGTCGCCGCGCGTCTTGGACCCTCCCGTTCGAACCCACGGCGCGCTTCACCGAAGCGCGTGACGTGGGTTTGAGCCGAGCGGCCCGAGTGGGGATCGTGCAGCGCCGAGAGGTGGTCCGCGAGACGAGCGAGGATGCGCCGCAGGCGCACCGGAGCTCCATCCCACCCCCTCCGCTTATCG
>CAZFIS010000043.1:0-26344 GCA_964519125.1 uncultured Gemmatimonadaceae bacterium
GTGATTGATCCCGGTGCCGCGATCGTAGCGTCCCTGGTGTTGCCCGAACTCGATGTCGCCCATGCCGAGCGGGTTGACCATGGGCATCAGCACGAAGCAGGCGTTCAGTTCGCCCGCCGCGTCCGCGGCACCCACGGCCGCAGGCCGCGAGGACGCGATGCGCTTGTGGCGAGCGACCCTTCGGACGCAAGTTGGAAGAGCCGTCCGATCGCCCCCGAACTTCCGGAACTCATGGACTCCCTCTCCAAGCTCGCCTATCGGGCCCTCGGGACCGCTCTGGTCGTGGTCGCGATCGTGGCACAGGCGATGCTCATGTACCGGGCGGGGGGTGGGTTGGGTCGGCTGCAGCCGTCGTTCCTCCCGGTGGTGGGCATGGGCGTAGTGGATTCGGTGGTCGCGGGTCTCCTAGCGCTCGCCCTGGCGTACGGAACCGACGGAGCGCGTGGCACCCACGCGCTGGCGCTCTGTCTGGCGGCGTGGAGCTACGTCCTGGCCTACAGTGGCGTCGTGGCCCTCTTCCCCGCGGCCGCCGGCGACCTCGCGCGCACCATCTTCCAGGCGCACTTCCCCCTGGTGGAGATGCTGGGTCTCGCGGGCGCACTCCGATTTTCCGCCGAGTTCCCGGAGACCATCTCCCGGTCCGATCTCGCGCCGCCGGAGTCGCTGCGGCTGGGACTTCGGACACTCCAGCGCATGCGCATCGCCCTGATCGAGCCTTCCGCGCCGTGGATCGCGGCCGTCGTGGCCTTCGCGGCCCTCCTGGCCGTGAATGCCTGGGCGGGCGGACTCCTCCAGGAGGCTCCGCTGAATCCGTTCGCGGCGCTCGTCCGGTTCGCGGCCCTCACCGCGGTCGTCCTCAACTTCCGCGTCTCGTGGATCCGGGCGCGAGGGAAGGCGCACGGGCGGATGCTGTGGCTTGTCGTCGGTCTGGCCCTGCTGTTCGCGTTCCTGGGGGTGCTGATCGGCGGCAACGTGCTCATGGACGTCACGGGCTGGCGGATCCCGCTGGTGAGATGGCGTCCCATCGTGCTCGACCTGAGCCTCTTGTCGCTGCTGTGGGGAATGACGATGGCCGTGTACTACGGAGGGCCGGTCGACCCGGCTCGGCTGGCCGGGCGAACGGCGGTCCTCGGCGGAGCCATCACGGCGGGACTCTTCCTGGCCGCTGGCCTCGAGGCGCTCTTCTCCGACGTGCTGGTCGCCCGGATGACGTTGCCGCGTGGACTCGGGACCTTCCTGGCGATCGTCCTCACGACGCTGGCCTACCGGCGAGCGAGGCCCGGCCTGGAAGGGACGCTGGCGGTGATCTGGACGAGCAACGGACAGCGGGTCGCCTGAAGCGAGGACCTTCGGCCCTTGACCGCGCACCGGAGCAACCTCTATTCATGGCTGCGCCATCGTGGAATTCGAACCAACAGGAGCCGCACATGTCGGACGTCGGGGGTACTCGGATCCGCGTGATCCTCCGCTGGATCCAGATCAAGGACAACCTCGAGCCCGCGTGGGATGACGAGGGTGAATTTCGATTCCGTTCCAAGGTGACGACGGCCGGAGCGTCTCACGAGCTCAAGTTCCCCGAGAAGGGCTACTGGGGAATCTCGGACGATCCCCGAAGGAACAAGGTCGACAAGATCGACAAGGTACTGTTCGAAGGTGAGGCCGGTAGCTCCCTCGTGGTCGAGCTGTTCGGAGAGGAGTTGGATCAGCTCACGGCCAACGACCACCTCGAGGACTACCGCCGCGAGTTCACGGGCTCCCCGTCGACCTGGGTCGGCCGGCACCAGCCGATCGACGAGGGCACGGGCGATCCCGAGAACATGAGCAACTGGCGCGTCTGCTACGACATCGAGATGGCCTGAGGCAGCGCGACCTCACGCAGGACCACGCGGCGCCAAGGGCCCCGTCCGGAAGACCGGACGGGGCCCTTGGCTTGTGAGTACAGCGGACGGCCGTCCCCGGGCCGTCGTCAGCGACGACCTCGGGTGAGCTGCGTCGTGCGCGTGCCGAAGGCGCCTACGGCTGGTGGAGGATCGCCGTCGCCCTCGCCTTGATCGCGTCGTCTCCCTTCATCAGCGGGATCTTGGCGATCTCGCCCGGGAGCGCCTCGCGCAGCGCCCGCATCTCGGCCACGGCCGTCTGCGGCTTCAGCTCGATACGGCGTCCCGTCTGGCTGAGCGCGACGAACGCGTCGCTCGGCCAGTCGTCACCCCAGAGGCCCTCGAGCACCGAGCGCGCCGCGGCCATCCGCTTCAGGGTCCCCTCGGCGCCGTCCATGAGGCCCGCCTCGGCCGCCGGGAAACGGATGCGCACCGTCCGCCCCGACGCGATCGGCGCCGCCGGAAGCCGGATGACGGTCTCCAGGTGCGTGCCGTCGTACGTCCAGCCCGGGATCGAGTCGTCGCCCTGGTGCGGCACGGCCCGTCCACCCACCTCGACCGAGGTGGGCGGGAGCTGGTTCGGAAGGCGGATCACGAGGCCGCGCGCCGCCGGCTGGCCGGAGTAGGTCCCCACGGTCGCGCCGACCGTCACGTCCAGAGTCCGTCCCTCATCCGTCCAATGAGAGGAGAGATGCGTCCAGGCGTCCTGCCCCTTCAGATAGCCGTCGTCGTCGCCGGCGTCCTCATACAGGCGCGCCGAGCCGTCGGCGCCCGGGAAGACGGTCACGACCCGCGGTCCCGTGTTGCCGTTCCCCACCCGAGTGGTGGGTTCGGCCATGGGAATCACCGCCCCGGCCCGCACGAACAGCGGGATCTCGTCGAGCATGTACGTCCGTGTCACCTCGCCGGGACCGTGCAGGCGCGCCCCCGATCCCCACTCGATCCAGTCGCCCGGCGGGATCCACGTCGTGCGCGTCGCGAGCCCGGTCGCGGAGTCGGTGGGCGTGGTCACGGGGCTGACCATGAGATCGGGCCCGAGCATGTACTGCCCCTGGTGCCTGTAGGCCGCGTCGAGGTCGGGCCACTGGTAGTAGAGGGGCCGCAGCATGGAGACCCCGGTGTCGTACGCGGTCCGCGACGCGGTGTACAGGTACGGCACGAGCGACGTGCGCAGCAGCATCGCCGCGCGCATCGCCTGGAAGTACGGGGGCGCGAACGCCCAGATGCGCCGCTCCGCCTTGGGGTTCTTCGTCGTGTGCGTGCGCAGCACCGGGGAGAGCGCCCCGAACTGCACCCAGCGCGTGTACAACTCGCCGGACACCGGCCCGGGCAGGTGGCCGCCGATGTCGTGGCTCCAATAGCCGTACAGCACGTTCGCGGCCGTCGACGTGAACTTCGGCTCGAAGGCGAGCATCTGCCAAGTCGACGCCGCGTCGCCGGAGAAGCCCACCTGGTAGCGCTGGCTCCCCAGGCCACCGAAGCGGTGGAAGATGAGCGGGCGCGCCCGACCTTCCTGCTTCATGTCGTTGAAGAAGACGTGGTTCAGCCAGATCGTCGGGTTGAGGTTCGGAATCGCGGTCGTGTCGGACTGCTGCCAGTCCAGCCACCAGAAGTCCACGCCCTGGCGCTCCAGCGGATGGATGACCAGGTCGAAGTATGCCTTGGCGAAGCGGCGGTCCGTGATCCGGAAGGGCACGTACTTCCCGCTCGCCGGATCGATGCCCATGGCGCGCGCCACGGCCGGGTACTGTGCCTCCCACGGCTGGATCCCCGAAGCGGGATGCAGGTTGAGCGTGACCTTCAGCCCCTGCCGGTGCACCCACGACAGGAACGTCTCCGGCTCGGGGAAATAGGCCCGGTCCCAGGTGTAGCCGGTCCATCCCTTCATCTGGCCCGCCTGGTCCTTCTCCGTGCGGCCCCACCGCAGTTCGAACGTGTTGTGCCAGTCCATGTCGATGACGAGCACGTCGAGCGGTACGTGATAGAGCTGGAAGTTGTCGACCAGCGTCTTCAGCTCCTGGTCCGTGTAGGCCCAGTACCGCGACCACCAGATGCCGAACGCGAAGTGCGGCGGCATCGGCATCCGCCCCGAGACTCTCGCGAAGTCACCCAGGGCGTCGGTGTACGCGTGCCCGTAACCGAGCAGATACCAGTCCTGGTGCGCGGGCTGCTTCCGTGCCGTTGCCCATCGCGGGTCTCCCGTAAGGAGCGGGCTGTCGGAGTCGTCGACGAGCGCCCATCCGTCTCGCGACACCAGTCCCTGGCCGAGCGGGACGGGTCCCTTCACTCCGTCCAGCGTCCGGATCGTGCCGCCCAGGTTGCCCGGATTCTTCTCACCGGGGTGCCACTTGGTGTCCACTCCTCCGGTGGCGATGCGCACCTGGAGGTTGTCCGGCGTGAAGCGGCCGCCGCCCGCCTTGTAGCGGAGCGTGAGCGCGTCCGTCTCGATGACGTGCCAGGCCCCGTCGCGATAGCTCCGGAAGCTCGGAACCGGAAGGCGACGGTTCACGACGACCATGGTCGCGCTGTCCTCGAAGTGACCCCCCTGGGCCCACTCCATGCGGATCATGCGGTTCGTCAGGACGGTGAAGCGTGCGTTTCCGACGCGCACTTCGGCACTCGGTGCCGCGACCGGATCACGGGACTGTTGCGCCGCGAGCGCACCAGGAGCGAAAAGGAGAAGGAGAACCGGGACGAACAGGGCTCGAAGCTTCATGACTCGACAGGGTTGGGGAGAACGGCGCGACCGTTGCCGCCGCCGTCTCAACAGACACCTTCCACCCCCACTGCCGCAAGGCTAGCCGGCTTGCCGTGCGCGGGAAGGGCGAGGGGCCGTGGGCGGAGCATCTCCGTGCACTCTTCGAGGGAGGCGGAAGCGGAAACGAACGGCGCCTCAGACCCGCGCTTCGCGTCCGTCCCGCGAGGCCGTCGGACTGTGGGCGAACGTCCACAGAAAGTTCGTGAACCCCACGTCGTAGTCCGAGATGCCGTTCTGGCCGGTGAGCTTCAGGCGCTCATCGTAGAGGCGCCTCATGATCGCGGAGACCGCGCCTTCGTAGGTGCCGGGCTCCGGCCTGAGCGCGTGCAGCTCGCCGGCCAACTCCATGCGCACGCCCAACCCGTCCACAAGGTCGTGGTAGGCCGCGGCGTCGTCGCCGGCCAAGACCTTCAACTGACGGTGCAGTCGCTCCGCGCGGGCCGCCTGCACGAGCAGGGGATCTCCGGAGGCCATGAGCGAAAGATAGGAGAGCACCTGGGCGTACAATTCCTTCCAGTAGCCCTTCCGGTGCACGAACTCGTGGCCGAGGATGTGGGGCATGAACACGCCCACGTCCTGGAAGATCGCCACGTCCCCGGAGATGATGTCGCAGACGCCCAGGGCGAAGGGGAACACCAGCTTCGCGAGCGTGAAATCGCGCACCACCGAGCTGGTTCTCACGCGCTGGCCGGTGATCGAGGCGATGTATTCGGTCAGGTGACCGTTCACCGTGTGGGCCAGCTCGTCCCTGGGGCGGCGCTCGCTCGTGTAGCCGGCGTCGAGGAGGCGGGCCAGGCGCGCGATCTCGTCGCGGCGGGCATCCTCGGGCATGACGTCCATGAAGTGGACGTCGGCACCGAACTCCGCCTCGAAGTCGATCCAGCGGACGTCCCAGCGCTGCACCCAGTCCTTCAGCGCGCTCCCGGCGTAGACGCCCAGGGCCGCCGCGCTCACGATCTGGCCGGGAAGCGTGGCGCCGAGAAGCAGGCCCGATGCCAGCGGTGCCCCCGCCATGAGATCGGTGAGGGAGACCGGCGCATACGTCGCGTCGTTGGGAATCCGGATCTCGTCCATCGATCACCTATAGGAGACAGAGCGCCCGGGAGGTTCCCGGCCCAAACGACGAACGCCGCCCCCGGGAGCGGCGTTCATCGTCGTGCAGTCCCGACCCCTGCCGAAGCGGAGATCCTGGCTTCCGCTAGGGCGAGGGTCGGTCAACTGCGCGCCCGTACGATCCTGGCCACGGGATCCGGAGGCAGTTCGGCCGTCGAGCCGCCCTGCCCTTGGATCTGCTCCGTCCGGGGCCCGTTCTCCGAGCCTACCATCGCGTGGTCCACTCCGTGTCGCGGTGCCCAGATGGCCATCAAAGCCACCAGGAGCGGCACCACCAGCAAGGGCGCCCCGAAAGCGGCCCACCACGGAATCGCGGACTCTCTGTCGATATGCGCATGTATCATCATCCCCTCCCATCCGGCCCTGCTCGGGGTTCGGGCACCGCGCCCGTCGCCCCTCAACACACCCTTCGTACGGACGATCCGGGAAGTTTCATCGATCGTTCGTCACCTTCCCGACAACCTCTTAGACGCACGAACGGCCGAAAACGTTACCGTGGCATGCCGGCCGGCCTCGCGTCGTCCCGCTTCCATGACCATCTTGCAGGTCCCCCGCGTACATGCGCGGTGGCCACCGCTCGCTCTCATCCGGAGATCTCGGGTCGCCGATGTCCTCTCCTTCCCTCGTGGTTCTCGCCGCTGGCCTCTCCACCCGGTTCGGAAGTCTGAAGCAGCTCGCGCCGATCGGGCCCCACGAAGAAGCCCTCATGGATTACAACGTCTTCGACGCGGTGCGCGCGGGCTTCCGCGAGGTGGTCTACGTAGTGCGCCCGGAGATCGAGGACGACATCCGAAGCCACGTCGGTGATCTCGTGGGCGACGTCGTTTCGACCCACTTCGTGCACCAGACTCTCGACCAGATCCCGGCCGGCTATCGGGTCCCTCCGGATCGACGCAAGCCGTGGGGAACCGCTCAGGCGGTGCTGTGTGCCGCGCCGGCGTTGAAGGGTCCGTTCGCCGTCTGCAACGCCGACGACCTGTACGGGCCCGACGCGTTCCGCCAGCTCGCCGAGCATCTGCGCCAGGATTCGCCCCCCACGGAGGCCACGCTCGTCGGATACACCCTGTCCGAGACCCTGTCCGGCTCGGGTGGGGTGGCGCGGGGAATCTGCGTGCCGGGGCGCGAGGGGCTTCTGGAGCACATCACCGAGGTACGCGACATACGCCAGGTCGACGGATGGATCACCGGTCGGGACACCGACGGCGAGACCGTCGAGCTTCGGGGAAACGAGCTGGTCTCGATGAACCTGTGGGGGTTCACGCCGCCGGTCGTGGAGCTACTGGGACGCCAACTCGCACGCTTCCTCGCGCGCTGGGGTGCGAACACCGACGAGGAGTTCCTCCTGTCCACGGCGCTGAACGGACAGGTCGAGCTCGGGGCCACGCGGGTTGCCGTCCTGCACAGCACCGACCCCTGGTTCGGCGTGACGCACGCCGCCGATCACGAGGAGGTGCGCGAGGCGCTGGCCGAGCGCATCCGCTCGAGCCATTACCCCGAAGACCTGCGGGAGGCGCTGGGCGCGCGCTAGACCCGGCAGGCTCACCCCGGTCGCTACATCGGCTCGAACGACGCGCCCGCCGAAGGGCGCGCCACGAACAGTCGATCCTCGAGACGGCCGTCGAACGCGCGGCCACGGTAGTACTCGGCCTCGAGGGCGTCCACGACGCGATCCACGCTCGACGTCTCGCTGAGGGCCACGATGCAGCCGCCGAACCCCGCGCCGGTGAGACGAGCGCCGAGCGCTCCCCCGTTACGAGCGATCGCGACGAGCCGGTCGAGTTCCGGGGAGCTCACCTCGTAATCGGCACGCAGGCTCTCGTGGGATGCGTCCATCAGCGCTCCGAACTCCGTCGCGGCGCCGCTCTCGATGGCCGACTGTGCCTCTTCCACCCGGCGTGCCTCCGTGACGACGTGGCGGAAGCGACGCGCGAGCCGCTCGTCCAGGGCCGCCGCCCCCGCGTTCAGGGCTTCGTCCCATCCCACCGCGTCACGGAGCTCCGGATAGCCCTCGGGCGCCGACGACACCGAACCCCTGCGCACGAGATCCGCGCCCACTGCCTTGAGCGCCCTGCGGCATTCGACCGTGCGCTCGTTGTACGCCTGCCTCGCCGCGCCCGACTTCTCCGCGCTCATCAGCGTATCCGCCACGACGAACCTCCACTCGGACGGTACACGGATCTGCTGGAGGCGCAGAGGCGAGAAATCTATGCGGCTCGCGTACCCCTCGAGGGCCGTCAGCGAGATCGCCTGATCCATGCCTCCGCCCCGCGTCCCGACGTAGCGTTCGGCCTCCGCCATCTCGTCGGCGAGCGCTCGGGCGTCGACGTCGACTTCACTCAGGCGCGCGAGCGCGAGGCCGACCGCACACACGAGCGCGGCCGACGACGAGAGTCCGGACGCCACCGGCACGTCCGACGCCAGCACACCATCGAATCCCCTGGAGACCGAGAAGTGGCGCGCGAGATGTTGGGCCGCCGCCTTCACGTAGTTGCCCCAGTGGCCCGGAGGGCCCGGAGGAATGGCGACCCCGATGTGGAAGTCGATCGGCTCGAAGCGCGGATTGTTGTTGACCAGGCGGATCCGGTCGTCGTGGCGCGGCCTGAGCGCGATGTCCACGCTCCGTTGGAGTGCCATGGGCATGACCGGAAGATCGTTGTAGTCCGTGTGCTCACCGATGAGGTTCACACGGCCGGGAGCCCTGGACCTATGGGTCGGCTCACCACCGAAGCGCGCGGCGAAGGCGTGCGCCAGCATGTCTGGGTTCATGGACAAAACCTGATGCCTCGCCCGGCTCCCCTCAAGACGCGGCGGTTCCTTCCGCCCGGCGGTATCTCCCGGTAGCTTACGGGCGGACGACACGCCCTGCCATCTGGTGGGCGGGGATAGGTGTGATTATGCGCGGTACCGTTCCGCTTCTCATCGCGCTGGTGTGGATGGGTGCGTGCACGAGCGGCCAACGATCGGCCCAGGACGCGGGGAAACCGACCCGGGCGGACTCGGTCGCGATGGCTTCGAGCGCGTTCGATTCCGCCGCGTTCGACACGATCACCTGGAAGACGGACTCCGCAGCCCTCGATCGGGGCAACCTCGTCTACCGCATCAGTTGTGCCCTGTGCCATGGAGCCACCGGCCAGGGCGACGCTGGCTTCGTCATCCGTGGCGACACGCTCAGGCCGCCGTCCTTCCTCGCAGCCGACTGGCGGTTCGCCAACGACCCGATGGGGCTCCGCAAGTACATCTTCACCGGGAACGTCGAGGGGATGCCCTATTGGGGGCTGGTCGGGTTGAAGTACCGGGATCTCGACGCGGTGTCCCGCTACATCACCGGGTTCCTGCGGGTGCAGTACAAGCCAGCTGGCTGAGGCACAGGCAGGCTCGAGCGGGTCACGGAAGCCGATCGGCCGGCGCGGCCCCGGAGCGTTCCCACCCGTCGCTGACCCGCCCCACACGCTGGGGAGCTTCCGCCGCGAGACGAAGCGCCACACCGCCTCCCGGAGAGCGGTCGATCACTCCGTGGGCCCGCTCGACCCCGAGCGCGTCCAGCACGGCGAGGACGGCGCGGGCCTGATCCAGCGGACCCGCAGAGGCGCCCCGGGGCCAATGGGTCGAGGCTGCCGGACCAGACGACGCGCCCCGTCCCCCGAGACAGTCGACGGACACGAGACGGAATCTCGTGGTGTCGATGGTCCTGGCTGCGTTTCGCCCGACCAGGACGACCACCGGCGCGCCCTCGTCACCTTCCACGTCGAAGGTGACGTGCGCCGGGTGGAGCGGGGCCCCCGACTCGAGGCGGAAGGAAGCCGGCAGATGGACCACACCGGTGCCAGAGCTCGTCTCGATGCGCGTCGAGCGTCGCGCGATCTTCCGCCCGGTGGTGCCGGTCAGGCGGCGCACGTCGGCGAGCACGGCGCGCGCCGTCTCCTCCGGACCCATCCCCGCCCCGACGTGCAGGCGCACCTCTCCCCCCTCGATCCCGTAGGCGTAGGCCGCACGGTCCGAGGGCACGGACAGAGGGTTGCCCGGAGCCAGCTCTTCGTAGCCCACGAAGACGTCACCGTCACGGCGGGCGTGGGCCACGAGCCTCGTTGTCCGGCCCGCGGCGGCACGCGCCCGCACCACGGCCGGGTCGACCCTGCGAATGTCCTCGCACGGAACGTCGTCGGGATGGATGGACCGGCCCCACAGCGCCTGAGCCACCACCGCGAGCTTCACCGCCGCGTCCGCCCCGCGGAAGTCGAGCTCCGGATCGGTCTCGAGGAGACCGCGGCGGCCCGCCTCGGCGATGCCGTCCTCGAGGCTGCCCCCGCCCTCCATCACCTGCAGGATCACAGTGGTGGAGCCGTTGCCGGCAAGGGACGCACTGATGCACGAAGCCCGCAACTCGACGATGTCGTCCGCGAGCCAGGCGCCCGCTCCCCCCAGGGCCGCGTTGATGCCCACCGCCCCGTTCCCGGCGGACGTCAGCCACCCGTGCGCCCGCGCGGCGGCGGCGTCCTTCGCCGCGAGCGCCAGGACGCCGCCGCGACCCACTACGTGCTCGTCCAGGAGACGGGCCCACTCGGGACGGTCGAAGCGCGTGGAGGTGGCGTCGACCACCACGTCGGCCCGGACGCGACGGAGACCCTCCGCCGCGTCGACTCCGCCAAGCGCGAGCGCGTGGGCCGCGAGCGGCCGGCCCGCGACCTTCCACCGCGCCAGCTCCGCCAGATCCAGCCCCGCCGGGTCGTGAACGGTGCCGGACGTGTCGGACGCTGCGACGACCAGGGGGTCCGACGGCTCGAGGAGGCCCAGGAGCGCGCGGCCGACGTGGCCGACGCCGAGCAGGTGCAACGTGGGACGTCCGGGAGAGGGCCCCGTGGTGCGGTACGCGTCGAGGCGGGTGTCCGGCCCGTCCGTGCGCGGCCGCGAGGGAATCGAGATCATGCAATCCTCCAACGGTTCACGAGTCCGCTCATCGGACACACCGGAGGAGGCGCACGGCCGAAGGAAGGAGAAGCGGCCCGACGCCGCGACCCATCTTTCGGTGAACCGTGCAGGTTCCCGCGGGAGTTGGCACCATGCGGAGCTCGAAAGCCCCGGGGTTGCCCCGGCGTCGTAGGGCCCGTCCCTCAGCCGGTCTCGATGAGTTCGGGAAACGCTAGCGCGGGAGTCCGTGAGGCGTCAAGGCCGATGCAGGTCCCGGGGGAGGGCGCGGCCGGAGAGGCGCCCCGACCCTCTACACCTTCAGCACCTTCCCGTGATTGGTGTGGTCCAGGTCGATACCCGTCGTGCGCTCGAGCGCCGTGAGCAGACGGTATCGCAAGCGCTCGTCCTTGTGGCGTTGGGTGCGTTTCATGCCTCGCCAATCCAGAATGCGCAGTTTGTCCGCCCAGTCCATCGTCGCGATACGATCAGCCATCACGGCCGGATGGGTCCCCTCGAAGAGGGGTAGGCGCCCGAGGGGACCGTAGTCGAACTCCACGGCCTTGCCCAGCTCCGCCTCGACGTCTTCCGGCGTCCTGCTCAGCCTCCAGAATTGCCGGACCTTCGCCTGCATGAAGCGGGGGTGGTGGACCCACCCATAGTGGAAGATGCTCGCGTGCGCGTGCGCGACCGTGAGGCGCCGTTGGTCAGGATAGCGGAAGGACTGCGCGTCCCGCACGGAGCGGATGCCGATCCCGTTGCGGATCAGTCGGATCTCGCTCCGGTACCACCCGTGCCCTGGCTGGAAGTGGTCGTAGTCGCCGAAGAAGTGCAGGTAGTCGAAGAGCATGCCTTCGACCCGGCGGTCGTCCAGAAGCTCCTCGCAGCGCCTGCGGATTCCAGGGAGGTCATCTTCGTGGACGACCTCGTCGGCCTGGATGTACAGGCACCAATCGCCCGTGCAGCGCTCGAGCGCCACGTTCGTCACGTCCGAATAGATTCGCTGTCCCATCGAGTGGTCCCACGTGCCCTCCACGATCCGCACACGGGGGTCGCCGAGCGACTCCACCAGCCCGCGTGTGTCGTCGTCGGGGTCGCCCGGCACAACCGCCACGATCAGCTCGTCGACGATCGGCAGGATCGACAGGAGCGCCTCGCGCAGCGGGTAGTCGAGCTTGACCGCGTTGCGGGCGAACGTGAAGCCGGAGATGCGCACCAGGCTGCTCCTCAGGAGAGGCTCGGATCGAGCTCGAGGATCCGCTCGGCGTTGCCCCCCAGCACCGCCGCCTCGTCGCCGGGGTCGAGGCCGAGCCCCTCGATGCTCGACTTCATCCGCTCCAAGCTACCGATCATGTGCGGGTAGTCGGAGCCGGCGACCAGGTGGTCCGCGCCCGCGAAGTCGAGCGCGAGGCGAAGCGCGGCCGGGTCGAAGTTCACGGTGTCGTAGTAGAAGGCCCTGAGCTGCTCCGACGGCGCGACCGAGCAACGCTCGCGGCACTCGGGATAGGCCTCGAAGCCCCGGTCGAAGCGCTCGGCCATGTACGGAACGGCGCCCCCGAGGTGGCCGAGCACCCACGTGATGCCAGGATGGCGCTCTACGACACCCGCGTAGACGAGCGAGGCCGCCGCAAGCGTCGTGTCCATGAGAAAGCCGACCATCGGCATGAGCATGTAGTTCTCCATGGCCTCGACGCCCACCGGATAGGTCGGGTGGATGTACACGACGCACCCGACCTCGTCGAGGTATGACCACAGCGGCAGGAATCGGTCGTCGGACAGGGGCACGCCGCTCGCGTTGCTGAAGAGCATGAGACCCGGGAGGCCCAGATCCTCGAGAGCCCGCTCCGCCTCCTCCACGGCCGCGTCGGGCGCGTTCATGGGAAGCGTGCCCAGCGCGGTGAACCGCTCGGGGCGCGCCTTCACGTCGGCGGCGAAGGCGTCGTTGACGATCCGGCAGAGCTCGACGGCGCGCTCAGGCGTCTCGATGCCGGTCCCGGGCGCGGTGAACGACAGGACCTGTTTGTCGATCCCCTCCTCGTCCAACACCTGTGCGCGGAAGTCCAGGTCCCGGTGTCCGGGCACGAGGATGTTGTAGTCGCCGGGCGAATGGAGCACGGGGTTCCCGAAGTCGTCGTGGGTCACGCGGAACCGGCTGCCGCCGGATTGGAGCGCCTCGAGGAACGGACCAGGATAGTAGTGGTTGTGGAAGTCGAGGATCATCGTGCGCTCGCTGGAGTGTGGTAGCCGCGCCGGGCCCAGAAGTGATAGACCGGAAAGCCGAGAAGAACCAGGCCCAGCGCCGCCACGCTGTCCGTCCGAGCGGCCGCGACCTGGTTGGCGACCAGCGCGAAGGCGCACACGGCGAACACGATCGGGACCCACGGATAGGCTCGGATCCGGTACTCGCCCGTGAGTCCGGGACGCCTCCTCAAGAGCACGAGCCCGACGGCCATGAGACCGAAGAAGATCCACTCCGTGTACACCACGCGCGTGAAGAGCGCGCGGTACGTGCCGGTGACGACCAGGACCGAGGCCCAGACGGCCTGGAGGACGATGGCACGGTGCGGCGTGTGGAAGCGCGGGTGCACCGCCCCGGCCCACCGGAAGAGGAGACCGTCGCGCGCCATGGCGAAGTAGACTCGCGGCCCCGCCAGGATGATGCCCGACAGAGCGCCCAGCGCAGAGAAGACGACCAACGCCGACATGACCGCCCCCCCACCGTTCCCGAAGACCGCATCGGCGGCGTCGGCCGCCACCCGGCTCGATGAGGCGACCGTGCGCATGGGCAGGACGTACAGATAGACGGCGTTCAGAGCGACGTAGCACACCGTAACGGCCAGCGTCCCGAAGATCAGCGCACGGGGGAGCGTGCGCCGAGCGTCCCGCGTCTCCTCGGCGTTGTAGGTGACCATGTGCCATCCGCCGAAGGCGAAGAGCCCGGCCACCATGGCCAGCGCGAACGAGCCCGCGCCGGGCCCGGGCTCCGCCGCGGCCGGCGGAGCCGTCGTGACCGCCCCATGGGCTCCACCGCCGAACGTGAAGCCCAGCGCGACGATACCGACGACGGCGGCCACCTTGCCGACCGTAAAGGCGGCCTGGAGCGCGCTCCCCTGGCGGACCCCGACGTAGTTGACGGCCGAGAGCGCGAGGATCGCGCCAACCGCAACGGCCCTTCCGCCCGCATGGCCCAGCGGAACGAAGAACGCCGCGTAGCGTGCGACGACCACGGCCACCACCGCGATGATGCCGGAATGCATGGTCCAGAACATCGCCCATCCGTACAGGAAGCCGAGGGCCGGGCCATAGGCCTCGCGGAGATAGACGTACACGCCGCCCGCCTCGGGGAACGTCGACGCCAGCTCCGCGCACACGAGGGCGCCGAAGAGCGTCAGGATGCCGCACGCGACCCAGACGGCGTAGATCCCGAGCTCCGTCGGCACGTGTCCGGTGACTTCGGAAGGCTGCACGAAGATCGAGGCTCCGATGATCGTGCCGACCACCATGGCCGTGGCCTCGTACAGGCCGATGCTGCGCTCGAGCGAGGGCACGGCGGCGGCGTTCGTGTCCATGGAGCCGGGGGCGGGAGGTGGGAGAGCCGGGGGGCCGGCGACGTTCCCGGCCGACCTCCCGGATCCGAAGGTAGGCGCAGCGCGCGGACGCCACCACGGCAAGCGTCGCCCGGGCGAAACCTGCTAACACGCAGACGGCCCGAGGTGTCCTTGTTCATTGTGCGTGAGCGGCGGGCTCTCCTCCGCCCACGGGCACGATCGATCAGCCAGGAGACCTACCATGATCCGAACCCTGCGCCGCGTTGCCCTATCCGCAGCGCTCCTCGCCCTCGTAGCCATTCCGGCCCAGGCTCAGAGCGCCAACGTGACCGGCAAGTGGGCGTTCACGTCCGAGGGCGGACGCGGCCCCATGACGACCACGTTCACGTTCACGCAGAACGGAAACACCGTCACGGGCTCCGGCGTCTTCGCCTTCGGTCGCCGTGGCGGTAGCGGCGAGGCTCGCCCTCCCATCGAGATCAAGAACGGCACGATCAAGGGCGATTCGCTCACCTTTTCCGTCGAGATGAGCTTCGGCGGCGGTGGGCAGGGATT
The DNA here is from genome assembly GCA_964519125.1 of uncultured Gemmatimonadaceae bacterium. Taxonomy (GTDB): domain Bacteria; phylum Gemmatimonadota; class Gemmatimonadetes; order Longimicrobiales; family Gaopeijiaceae; genus SZUA-318. Next base: position 14,754 of record CAZFIS010000043.1, read on the forward strand.
GACCCTCAACTACGCTGCCCAGGTCAGTGGGGACACCATGAAGGGAACCCAGACCACGCCTCGCGGCGAGCGCCCGTTCACGGCCAAGCGCGTCAAAGAGTAGAGCGCTCCGCGCGCAGTACCCGACAGCGCGGCAGATCCTCTGCGGTCCGGGGAAGGGTGGCACCCCTTCCCCGGACGTTCCACCCGATCCACACACCCTTGACGCCAGCCCCGCAGTGCGTCAATCTGCAATCGTGACATTTTGCACGAATTCCGGTGCAGCCTCCTCCCGGGCGACCGAAACCACCCGATTCGCCGTCCATCTGCGTGGCGACGCGTCGGAGGCAGGAGAATGCGTCCATGTCCGTGGTGCTGATCTCCCGCGGCACGATGTCCGGCGTCACCAAGTTGGTGGAGCGGCTGGTCGTGTGCACCGGCTGGCGCTGCATCTCGCGGGAGGATCTGGTAGCGCTGGTCAACCGCCACGGCGAGCTGGCGCAGCGCATCGTCGACCGCCTGGGAAGGGCGATCCAGAATTACGACCAGTTCTGTGAGTTGCGCCGGCCCTATGTGATTCTCATGCGCACGGCGCTCCTGGAGTATGCCTGCGAAGGAGACCTGATCTACCACGGTTACTCCGGCCACCTGCTGGTGCCACCCATCCGCCACTTTCTCCGCGTGCGCACGAATGCACCCCTCGCCCTCCGACTCGACATGACCCGGGAGCGGTTGGGGTGCTCGGAAGAGGATGCCCTGACCTACATCGAGAGCGACGATGAGCAGCGAGTCAGGTGGGCGCGCTTCATGTACGGCACCGACATCCGGGACCCTGCGCTCTACGACCTGTGCATCAACCTGGAACGCGTGCCCATGGACACCGGGGCTCGGGTGATCTGCGCGCTGGCCCAGGACGAGGAATGCCAGGCGACGACCGCGTCGCGGGAGGCGGCGGAGCGGCTTCTGCTCGCCAGCCAGGTCGAGGCCGCGCTGGTGTCGGACCCACGTACGTTGGACATCGAGGCCGCCGCGCAGGTCAGCGACGGACGGGTCACGGTGACCGGCCCGTACCTCGAGGAGATTCAGATGGAGACCCTTCGCGAGGTGGCGAGCGGGGTCCCGGGCGTGAGCGAAGTCTCCTACGTGCCGGGATTCGCACCTTTTCTCGGCGTGGGGTCCTGAACCGAGCGAGGCTCGGGAGGTCGATCATGGCACCCACCGTTGACAGCCGCGAGAGTCGAGGCGACCTCGACCTGATCCGTTCCCTCCTGACGCGCTCGGTCGAGCTTCAGGAGACCGAGGCCGAGCGGGAAGCGGAGCTCACCGAGCTCGCCCAGCGACGCACGGACAGCTCCAGCCAGTTGCTGAGCCTCGCCTCGGTGGACAGCCGGTACGCGAAGCAGCAGACGGACATGGCGGCCGAGCGGACCTCGCTGACCCGCGAGCAGACGCGGCTGTCGACCCGGAGCGCCGAGCTCGCCAACATCCGCACGGACTTCGCACGGGAACGCACGGGGCTGGCCGGTCAGAGGACGGATATGGCCGTCCGGCGCACCGACATGGCCCGGGGGCGGACGACGCTGGCGGAGCAGCGTACGGGGCTCTCCCGTCGGCGCACCGACATGGCGCAGGAGCGCAACGTGCTCGCCGAGGGCCGGAACCTCTTCGCTCAGCGGCGCACGCTGCTCTCCACCCTGCGCACGGAGCTGGCGCGGGTGCGCACGTATCTTGCGCTCATCCGCACGGGTCTGGCGTTCCTGACACTGGGCGTCGGTCTTTTCCGGTACTTCGGCCTGAACTGGTGGACGCTGTTCGACGGAGGCCTGGCGGTGGGAAGCGTACTCGTGATCGGGTGGGGCAGCCGGGGGTACCTGCGCACCACACGGCGCTTGAGGAATCTGGACGACGAACTGAGAACGGGAATGCCGCTGGAGCTGAGTACCGGCGGCCGCGCATAACGAGCAACGGCAACGACCATGCCCATCATCACCATATCCCGTGGGTCGGGAAGCGGCGGCCGGATGCTGGCGGAGGAGCTGGCCTCGGAGCTCGGCTACGACATCGTGAGCCGCGAGGAGATCGTACACGAGGCGGCCCGCTTCGGAACCCCGGAGGAGAACCTCCAGGAGGCGCTTCTCCGGCCCCCGGGCCTGTGGGACCGATTCCACCACGAACGCCACCGCTATCTGGCGTTCGTGCGCACGGCGCTGTGCGAGCGGGTCAGCAGCGGGCGGGTGGTCTACCACGGAAACGCCGGCCATCTCCTGTTGCCGGGCGTCGCGCACGTGGTGTGCGTCCGCCTCATCGCGCCCCTGGCCTTTCGGGTGCGCATGCTGTGCGACCGGTCGCAGATGACCGAGGAGCAAGCGCTCGCCCACATCCACAAGGTCGATCGCGACCGGGAGAAGTGGACGCGGTTCCTCTACGGGGAGGATTGGCTCGATGCACGCCTCTACGACCTGTGCGTCAACCTGCGCACGCTCGAGGTCGCGGACGCGGTCGAGCTGGTCGCGACGGTGTCGCGCTCGCCCAGGTTCCAGCCCACCGCCGAGAGCCGTCGCGCCATGGCCGACCTGCTTCTGGCCAGCCGGGTGCAGGCCGCCCTGGCGGCCGACGAGCGCACTGCGTCGGCGGAAGTGGGCCTCCGGGCGGAGGACGGGGTGGTCTTCCTACGGGGTAGGCTCCGGCCTCCGTCCCTGGTGGACGCGGTCATCGACGTCGCCGGCAGCGTCGTCGGCGTCGAACGCGTGGATCGGGACGACCTGGCGGCGCCGGACTATACGGTCTGATCGGCCAGCTTCACGATCAGGTCGCACAGCGCCTTGATCTTGAACGGCTTGGCGATGAAGTCCGCGGCCCCGCTCTTCAGGGTCTGGGTCGCGGTCTCGACCGTGGCGAACCCGGTGATGATGACCACCTTCGTCGCCGGTGAGTGCTCCTTGACGAACGCCATGACCTCGAGCCCGTCGGGCCCCTGCATCTTCAGGTCCGTGACCAGGACGTCGAAGCTCTCTTCCGCGATCCGATCCACCGCACACTGGCTGCTCGTGTACGACTCGACGTAGAACCCGATCTTCTCGAGGGCCGGTTTCAGGCGCTCGCCTACGATGGGCTCGTCGTCGACGAGCAGCACCTTCTTCTTCGTCTTCATGTCGCGCCCCTGTCCGCGAGCTTGTGCGCTCTGCGGGCGGCCTTCCGGGTGAGACCCTCGATGGTCTTGACGCTGAACGGCTTGTGGACGAACTCGAACGCCCCCCCGTACTCCGCGAGGCGGGCCGTATCCATGGAGCCGTAGCCGGTGATGACGATCACCTGGGTGCCGACGCTCCGGTCCCGGACGAACCGGAGCACGTCCAGTCCGGTCGGCCCCGTCATCTTCAGGTCCGTGATGACGACGTCGAAGCGCTTGTTGGCGATGCGGTCGACCGCAAGCTCGCTGTCCGTGAACACCTCCACCCGGTAGCCCTTCTTCTCCAGGTGGTCCTTGAGCCGCTCCCCCACCATCGGCTCGTCATCCAACACGAGTACCTCCGTGGCGCGTTCCACGATTGCCTCCGTTGCGTCGGTCGGACGGGGGAACGCCGGGATCGTCGAGGCACCACCCATGAAGCGTTCGACGTACCGGTCCACGAGCCCGTCGTTTCTGAGGAAGATGTCGAGTTGCCGGGTGAAGCCGATCAGCTTGCCGAGCATGCGCATGCGCTCGCCCATCAGCTCGGAAGAGATCCCCTTGACCCGGCCGATGACCAGGTCCTCACGACCTTCGGTCACGAACCCGTGTGCCTCGAGGATCCGCTTCAGCAGGTCCGCTCGCCGGGAGCGCCGCGTCAGCTCCGTGACTCCTCCCGCGAAGCGGAAATAGATGTGGTTGTCGGCGGCCGTGTCGCCGAGGTAGGCGTCCACGATGTTGAAGTGGTAGCCCACCTTGAGGCTCAGGTGCAGGTAGCATCCTGAGACGATGGCGAGGTTCTGCGTCGGCCGGACCGCAAGCGGGCCGGTGAGCGACACCGGACGCGTTGCGCTCGCCATGAATCCGTCGAGGTCCATGTCCGCGGGCGCGGTCTCCCAGACGCCCGCCTCCGTGAGCGCCTCGAGCAGCGGCACGAGCGGGCGGGAGATGACGTCGGCGAGGCTCGCGCTCGACCGGCCCGTGTCGACCTGGAAGCCCCCGCCCAGGTCGATCAGGATGAGGTCCAACGGGATGGGCAACTCCAGGCGACGTACGTAGCGGCGATCCGAAGACGGCTTCACCCAGCCGATCTCGGTCAACTCGGCGATCGCCTTTTCGTGCGCGAAGCGGATGACGTCGTGGTACGTGCGACACTGGGCGGGAGCGAACGCCGAGCTCGACGGATCCTGCAGGCCCAACGGTGCGATCTTCCGCAGCACACGGCGCAGCACGCGGAACTCGTGAGCGTCCTCGAAGGAAGACCTCCTCAGGAGCTGATAGCGCAGCAGCTCGTCGACCCGACCCTCGTAGACGACGTTCTCCTCGGCGTCCACCGTGACCTCCATCCCCTCCTCGAGGACCCTCGTGGCGACCTCGGTGGCCACGATCGTGGGGACCCGGAAATCGCGGGCGACTGCGGCGAAATGGCCGGTGGCGCTGCCCAGGTCCGCGATCACGGCGCTCGCGCCCGCGAGCAGCCCTGCGAGCCTCGGAGTGGCGGTCCGGGCGACCAGGACCGAGCCGGATGGCGAGCGCCGCTCGAACAGATCGCCCTCTCCCACCACATGCACCCGTCCGATCCCGATGCCCCGGCACGCCACTTCCCCGCGGCCCTTCAGCAGCACCCGGTGGCGGCTCGACACGTCGGAGAGATCCCGCTCCTCGGCACTGCCGGCGGACATGAGGCTGAGCGGTCGTGCCTGAAGCACGAACAGATGCCCTTCCCGGTCGATGGCCCACTCGATGTCCTGCGCCGCCTTCATGTAACGCTCGACGCGGCACGCGACCTCCGCGAGCTCCGAAAGCTCGGAGGGAGCGAGCGAGGGCAGACGGCGTTCGGTCTCCGGCACCGCCTCGCACACCGTGCCCTGACCGGAGTGAGCGACCCACCGCCACGCCTTGTCGCCGATGCGCGCCTCCGACGTCGGGTAGCCGGGACGACGTCGAACCTCGAATCGGTCCACGGCCACCTCCCCCTCCACCACGGCCTTGCCCAGGCCCCAGGCGGCGCTGACGAGCTGGACATCCGCCTCGGGTGCCAGCGGATTCAGGCTGTACACGACGCCACTCGATCGCGCGGCGATCATGCGCAGGCATCCCACCGCCATGAGATCGCACGCCGGCGCGAGATCGTGCTGGCGCTGATATCGGATGACGCTCGGCGCGTACAAGCTCGCCACGACCCGCCGATAGGCGTCCACCACGCCGGCCTCGTTCACGCCGAGCACGGTCTCGTACTGCCCCGCGAACGTCAGGTCGCCGTCCTCCTCCGCCGCGCTGGACCGCACCGCGAAGAGCCCGTCGATCCCTTCCCCCCCCAGGCGCGCGGCCTCGCTCCGGATGGCCCTGGCCAGCTTCCGGGGCACGCGCGCCGAGAGCACCCGTTCCTGGAGGGCCTGCGCTTCGGCCTCCAGCTCGTCCCCACCGTCCGCCCACCGCGCTCGCAGCGCCTCCGCGCCCTCGCTCACGCCCGCGTGGTCCAGGAACTCCCGGCACGCTCGCGTCGTGATCACGAAGCCGTCCGGGATCCGGCAGCCCACTCGGCTCCCGATCTCGCCCAGCCGAGCCAGCTTTTCGCCCACGATCTCGGCGTGCTCGATTCCTACTTCCGTGAGAGGGAGCAGATAGGGAGCGTCCGGCATGGTGATGCGGCAGTCCAGTGCGGAAAGGACGCCTGTGTCGATCGAGACGAGGACCTGGAGCAGCTCGGGATAGCGGTTGTGCGTGAGCGCGTTGAGGTCGTCCACGAGGGCGTGAGCCGTGGTACGCAGCTCCGCGACCAGGTCCTCCAGGTACTTGGTATCGAAGACATACTCGCCGCCCAGCTTCTCCCCGGCATCGGCGATCAGCTCGAGCACCCGATCGTTCTTCTCAACGAGGTCACGGAAGGTGCCGAGCTTCTCGCGGATCCGCTCGGCGGTCTCCTCGGGCCGCCGCCGGAACAGAGTCGCCACACGCTCGAACATGCCGCCCCTCAGTGCTTCGAGCCGAGGCCGAAGACGAGGCCTGTGAGCAGGCCCATCGCCATGGCAATGAGCGCGGCCAGGACGCCGTACAGGAGCCCGTGCCGCTTGGCCAGGGAAGTGATGAACGAAGAGATGCCACCCTCCTTCAGCTGGACATCCGCGCTCCCGAGCAGCGTTCCGCGACCTTCGGCGAACGTGTAGACGAAAATCCTGTAGGTGCCCGGCTTCGCTCGCACCGGCAGGCTGAAGTCCGTGGTGGCGAGGGCGAAACCACCTTCCGCCGGCTGCACCCTTACGCTGCCTTCGGCCACACCCCAGACCCGATCCCGCTCCTTGAGTCGCACCAAATCGTCGAAGAGGCCTCCCGCACCGGAATCCGGCTCGCACCGCGCCGCGAGCGCACCGAAACCGACACCCCGATCCCTGAGCTCCGACGGTGGCGCAAGGCTGTCGACGGGCACGGAGGTCCTCAACAGATAGACGTCGGGAACGCTGCCGAAGGAGACATGGCCCACGTTCATCCAGACCACGCCCAGCGCCCTCCCCTTCCGCTTCAGCACGAGTGGATGATCTTCGCTCCTGTACACCATGGCCACCTGCGCACCGCTCGGCACGACCGCGCTCACGCGGACCGTGGCGCCGGTGTAGAACAGGCCCGACGTCACCTCGCCCGGATCCACCGCGACACCCTGGGCGGCGCCTGCGGAGGTCAGGACTACGGTCAAGATCACGGGCAGAGACGCGAAGCGCAGCAGGCACCCCGAGGCTCGAATGTAAACGTCCATGGGCTACCGTCCGCTAATAGCTCAGCAGGAGGGCGGGCCGAAGCAGCAGCCCGATGAGCATCTTGCCCGTCACGATCAGCACGATGAGCGCCATCAGGATCTTGAGCTGATCGGCGTTGAGGCGCTTGCTCGCCAACGCGCCGAGTTGGGCTCCCACCACCGAGCCGAGCAGCAGAAAAAGCGCGAGCACGAAGTCCACCGTCCCGTTCAGGGTCGCCTGCAGCACCGTGACGTTGATGCAGGTGAACAGGATCTGGAAGAGGCTCGTGCCCACCACGACGTGCATCGGCATGCGGAGCAGGTAGACCATCACCGGCACCATGACGAAGCCGCCACCCACACCCATGACTGCCGCGAGCGTGCCCACGAGGAAACCGAGCGCCAGCGGCGTCAGCACGGAGAGGCGCACATTCGAGCGGCGGAAGAGCACCTTCCACGGAAGCGCCTGCATGAGGCGCGCGTAGAACGAGGGCCTCGCTTCGACCTCCACGATCTGCTTGCCGACTCGCATGCTGCGCAGGCTCTCCACGAACATGTAGCTGCCGATTCCGCCGAGCATGACCACGTAGGTCACGGTGATCACGAAGTCGGCGTTGCCGATCGCGCGCAGCCCCCGGATCAGCACCACGCCCGCAGATCCGCCGACCAGACCTCCAAGCAGGAGAAGGATCCCCATGGGGATGTCGACCGACCCCGCGCGGGCGTGTGCGTACGTCCCCGAGGTGGACGCAGCCACGATCTGGTTCGAGTCCGACGCGGCCGCAACGGTGGGCGGGATGCCGATCATGATCAAGAGTGGTGTCATCAGGAACCCGCCACCCACGCCGAACAGACCCGAGAGGAACCCGACCAGCCCGCCCAGCCCCAGGAGCAGCGGAATGCTCACGGCGCAGCCCGCGACCGGCAGGTATACAGCGAAATGACTCATATCGAACAGACCGGCTCCAGATTCAGCGTGTACCCTGCTCTGTAGGTAGACGCACCGAGAACGTCGTGCTCTTTCCCACCTGACTCGCGACCGAGATCGTGCCGCCGTGCTTCTCCACCAGCCCGCGGCTCACCGAGAGGCCCAACCCGGTCCCCTCACCCAGATCCTTTGTCGTGAAAAAGGGATCGAAGATCTCTTCCAACGCCTGGGCGGAGATGCCCACACCGTCGTCCGTCACGTCGATGCGCACCGCAGCGCCCTCGGGCGTCGCCGAGACGCGCAGGGCGCCGCCGTCGGGCATGGCCTGCACGGCATTCAAGAAGAGGTTGACGAAGACCTGTTGCAGGTCGTGGGGATTGCCCCAGACCGTAGGCAGGCCCCCGTCCAACAGCACCTGCGGCACCACGCCGGCCAGTCGGGCCTCGTTGGCCACCAGGCGCAACGCCGATTCCACCACGTCCGACACGCGAAGGGCCGTGAACGCGGAGCGGTCCTTACGGGTGAAGTCGAGCAGGTTCCTCACCGTCGTGCTGGCGCGCTCCACCTGCGTGTAGGCCTGCTCGAGCATCCGCTGCCGCTCCGCCTGAGTGTAGTCGTCGAAGTCGTCGAGGAGCGCCTCGAGCGTGAGGCCGATGTTGTTCAGCGGATTGTTCAGTTCGTGCGCGATCCCCGAGGTGAGGGTTCCCACGGCGGCCATCTTCCCGGACTGCACGAGTTGCTCCTGCCGGTTGACGATCTCGGCGAGCATGCGATTGAACGCGAGGGCAAGCGACGAAAACTCGTCGCGGTACTTCCGCACCGGACGGATCGGCTCGTAGTTCCCCGCGCCGATGCGCCCGACGTACTCCATGAAGCGATTGAGCGGACCCACGACCGCCCGCACGATGAAGCCACCCAGCAGCACCATCGCCAGCAGTGTGAAGGCGAGCAACGCCACCGCCACCACGAGCGAGGTGTGCAGCATCGAAGTCACCGCCGCGCGCTCGCGCGCGATCATGTCCTCCGCATCGCTGAGCAGTTGGGCGCCCTCCGAGCGCAGGCGCACCTCGACGGTCGCACGGTCCGGGCTTCCCGAGCCGTCCGCGCCCACGAGCTCCGCCAGCAAGGCCCGATAGCGTCCGAGGCTGACGTCCATCTGATCGTACTCGACCCTCCCCACCACGGCGCGCATCCGATTCGCGTTGCGCTCGAGGTGGCTGCGGGCGAGGTCCGCGCTCGCCAACGCCTCCGGCAGTCCCGTCCCGTACAGGAAGAAGTTCTTCTCGTTACGTCGGGCTTCCTCGATCTCGAACGAGTAGGTGCCCGCGCTCTCCAGGAACGCGATCTTGCCCTCGAACGCCGACAGGAACACGACCGCCGAAGCCGTGATGCTCGCGCACAGGATGAAGAGGAGCACGAAGACAACAGTGATACGCGTCCGGATGCTCAACTCCGGCCGCTCCATGAGCGCCTGCTCTGCTCCCAGCGCGCTCCTCTGATCCGGATCGCTTCCGGACGCGGATTCCGGGATCAGGCTCCGCTCTCCCGCGCGATGCGCATCCTTGCCGCGGTCACGTCGCCACTCCGTTGAGCGCTCGACCGATCGAGCCTCGGATAATTCGTGCTAAGTGTCACGATTGCACGGACCACACCCCACGTCAACCCTCCCGCAAGCCGTTCACCACCACTCTGTCCACGCCCCCGATCGAATTCGTTATCTTTTTCACAGTTGCGGAATCCACTCCCCGACGCGGCAAGCCGCGACTCGGGGACCTCTTCGGAGCGTCGTCTCGGTGATGGATGCGCCGGACTCGGTTACCAAGGCCAGATTCTGGGAGACCGTCCTCAGCTGTGTGGCGGACGGGGTCTTCACCGTGGACCTGGATTGGAGGATCTCCTCGTTCAACAGGGCGGCGGAGCGGATCACGGGCGTACGCGCGGAGGACGCCATCGGTCGGCGGTGCTCCGAGGTCTTCCACGCGGACCTGTGCGAGACGAATTGCCCGATCCGGGAGACGCTGGAGACGGGCCAGGCGATCGTCGACCGGCCCGCGCGGATCCTGACCCGGAGGGGTCGCGCAACTCCGATCAGCGTGAGCAGCGCGGCGCTGCGGGCCGACGACGGAACCCCTCTCGGGGCCGTCGAGACGTTTCGCGACCTGTCCACCCTGGAGCAGCTTCGTCGGGAGATCCTGAGTCGGTACACGTTCGAGGACATCATCGGCAAGAGCGAGGCCTTCCAGAAGATCTTCGCCATTCTCCCCGACGTGGCCACGAGCGAAAGCACCGTCCTCCTCGAGGGCCCGAGCGGATCCGGCAAGGAGCTTCTCGCGCGGGCCATCCACAACCTGAGCCGGCGACAGAAGCAGCCATACGTCGTGGTGAACTGCGGCACCCTTCCGACGAACCTCTTCGAGTCGGAGCTCTTCGGCTACAAGCGCGGAGCCTTCACCGATGCCCGGGCCGACAAGCCCGGGCGGATCACTCTCGCGGAAGGCGGAACGATCTTCCTCGACGAGGTCGCCGATCTGCCGCTGGAGACACAGGTCAAGCTCCTCAGGCTCCTGCAGGAGAGGGAGTACCATCCGCTGGGAGGCATCGAGACCCGGAAAGCGGACGTTCGCATCGTCGCCGCCACGAACCGGGACCTCGCCTCCCAGGTGAGCCGGGGCTGCTTCCGCGACGACCTCTACTTCCGACTGGCCGTCGTGCGCCTCGTCATTCCCCCACTCTGTCGCAGACGCGAAGACATCCCGTACCTCGTCGATCACTTCATTCGCCGCTTCAACGCGAAGAAGGACAAACGCATCCAGGGCGTGACTCCACCCGTCATGGAGCTCCTCATGCGCCACGACTTCCCGGGCAACGTGCGGGAGCTCGAGAACATCATCGAGTATGGGTTCGTGCTGTGCCACAACAGCTTCATCGACGTGCACCACCTCCCCGACGATCTGAAGGCGCAAGCCGGAGAGCGCCCGCGGCCGTGCGGCGAGCGCGACGTCTCTCCCCTCCAGGAGGGTGAGGCCGAGACGATCCGCCTCGCCCTGGCGCGGCACGGTGGCCTGCGCGGCGCCGTAGCCGATGAGCTCCGGATCAGCCGTACGACGCTGTGGCGGAAGATGAAGAAGTACGGAATCGAGACCGAGCCCTCCCCCGGCGCCCCTTCGCCCGTCTCGGATCCGCAACATCCGTAACACCGTCTTCGTTCCACAACTGAAACGGGAGCAGGGCGAACGACCATCGCCCTCCTCCGGGACCACCACCGCAAGATGATCGGCCGCAACATGTTCCGGCGCCGAGCCGGCGCGCGGCGACGTCCGGCCCGACCATTGCGGTATGCATGGGCACACGCAGGCTGGAGGTCCGAGTTGCGAGTCGCGATCCCACGGATGTCCGAGACGGTGGCGCCCTGCTTCGAGTACTGCACGACCATGGCGGTATTCACGGTTGAAGACGGCCGTGTCATCGATCAGGTCGACTACCCGCTACGCAGCCGGGACCCGTTCGATCGCGTCCGGCTCCTGCGGGACCGGGGAGTGGCCGTCCTCATCTGCGGGGGAATGCAGGACATCTACGAGACGTCGCTTCGCGGGGTGGGGCTGGAGGTGATCTCGTGGGTGGCCGGACCCGTGGAGGAACTTCTGGACCTGTACCTACGGGGGCGGCTGGTTCCCGGCACGGAGATCCCGGCCACGCCGGGCACCGGCACGTCCTGGCACTGAAGCCCTTCACGGAGCGTCGAGCGGTGGCCACACCGAAGAAATACAGCTATCACGTCGAAGAGG
>CAZFIS010000044.1:0-24696 GCA_964519125.1 uncultured Gemmatimonadaceae bacterium
GCGCTCTTGCACGCGAACGTCTTGGCGATGCGCTCGTGCTGGTTGCGCGCCGAGCGGACGAGCTCCGAGCCGTGCGTGAGCTCGTGTACCATCTCCCGGAAGGCCCGCTCCGCGTCGAAGTACGGGTGGGGGTTGGGCACGGAGTGCACGATGACCGTGTCGCCCCCGAAGCCCTCGACCTCGAAGCCGGCACGGCTCAGGAGGCCTTTCAGCTCTTCCACGAGCGAGCATTCGGGCGGTGTGAGACGGAGCGTGAGCGGGAAGAGGAGACGTTGCCCGTCCTGGCCCCCGCGCTCGAACGCATCCATGAGGCGCTCGAAGAGGACGCGTTCGTGGGCGGAGTGCTGGTCGACGATGAGCAAGCCGTCGCGGGTCTCGGCAAGGATGTAGGTGTTGAGCACCTGCCACAGTCTGGGCCTCGCGGACCCCGGCTCCGCCGCCTCGGCAGGGGGCGCGTCGTCCCGGGCGGCGCGCGCGCCTTCCGCCATGAAGAGCGCCATCTGCGGATCGCGCGCGCCGGGGCCCGCCGCGCGGCCGGGGCCTCGCTCCCGCACCGCCTGAACCGGGGGAGCCAGCTGTGCGTCGAAGGTCGCCGAGCTCTTCTCGCCCTCGAGCGCGGCCCGCACCGCGGACTCGACCAGGGCCTCGACGCGGGCCGGGTCCCGAAAGCGCACCTCGGCCTTGGCGGGGTGGACGTTCACGTCCACGTCGGCACCCGGCACCCGCAAGTAGAGGAAGAGCCACGGCCGCGTGCGGGGGGGGATCGTGGTGCGGTAGCCGCGCTCTGCCGCTCGCACCAGAGCCCGGTCGCGGAACGGACGCCCGTTCACGAAGAGGTGGGCCCGGCGCAGCCCCGGCTTCGCGGCATCCGGACGCTGCACCAGCCCCCGGACCTCCAGTCCTCCCTCCCCCTCCCCCGCCGCGGGAATGAGCGTGGCGGCCGCCTCCTCACCCCAGATCCGGGCGGCGCGGCCGAGGGCGTCCGCGTCCGACGGGAGCTCCAACAGCGTGCGCCCGTCGGAGGTGAGTACGAACGCCACGGTGGGGTTGGCCAGAGCCAACGCGGTCACGACCTCGCTGACCGCGCGTACCTCGGCGCTCACCGACTTGAGAAACTTGGCCCGGGCCGGAGCATTGAAGAACAGGCTCGCCGCGTCCACGGTCGTGCCACGCTGGCGGGGGAAGTCCTCCACCGCCCCGATCCGCCCGCCGCTCGCGCGCACGAGCGTGCCCACCTCGTCGTCGTCGTCCCATGTGTCGAGGGAGAGCTTCGACACCGCCGCGATCGAGGGCAGCGCCTCTCCCCGGAAGCCGAACGAGCGGATGCCCTTCAGATCTCCCGCGGCGGCGATCTTGCTGGTGGCGTATCGGTCCAGGCTGAGCAGGGCGTCCTCCCTCCCCATGCCCACCCCGTCGTCCGTGACGCGGATGCGGCGCTTGCCCCCACGCTCCACCGCCACTTCGATCCGTGTCGCGTGCGCGTCCAGGGCGTTCTCGACCAACTCCTTCACGACGGACGCCGGTCGCTCCACCACCTCCCCGGCGGCGATCTGGTTGGCCACCTCGTCCGGCAGGATCCGGATGCGACGTGCCACGGCGAACCGCCTCCTCAGTCGAGCCCGTAGAAGCGGCGGGCGTTGGTGGTCGTGCGCGACGCCACGGTGTCGAACGCCTCGCCGAGATGCCCGGCGACGGCCTCCACGGTCCGGCGCACGAAGGCGGGCTCGTTCCGTTTGCCGCGCATGGGCACGGGCGCGAGGTACGGAGCGTCCGTCTCCACCAGGAGCCGATCTGCGGGAACCTCTCGGAGCAGGTCCGCGGCCGCGAAGCTCTTGAAGGAGGCGATGCCCGAGAAGGACACGTACCACCCGGCGTCCATCCCGGCCTCGAAGAGCCCCGCCCCCCCCACGAAACAGTGCAGCACGCCACGCGTCCCGGGCGGCATCGCGCGCAGGATGGCGGTCACGTCGGCGTCGGCATCCCGAGCGTGCACCACGGCGGGCAGATCGAGCTCGGCGGCCAGAGCGAGCTGGGCCTCGAACAGGCGTCGCTGCACGCCATGGGGCGAGTGGTCGTAGTGGTAGTCCAGTCCCATCTCCCCGAGAGCCACGACCGCCGGACTCTCCCGGGCGAGCGCGCGAATCTCGTCCACGGCGTCCGGCGCGGCAGCAGCAGTCTCGTGAGGGTGCACCCCCACGGTGCACCAGATGCCCTGCGCCCGCCTCGCACGTACGAGAGCCAGAGCCTCGCGGGAGTCGTCGATGTCGGACGCGATGGAGACCACGCGCGTGACACCGGCCTCGGACGCCCTGTGAAACACCGCCTCCAGGTCGTCCTGGAAGGCGGTGTCCGTAAGGTGGCAGTGGCTGTCGAAGAGCTCGGTCACACCGCCGCCGCGTGGGCTCTCGACTTCTTCTTCCTCTTCCGGTCGCCGCCCGAGCCTTCTCCCCAGCGCTTCTGGATCTCCAGGAGCGCCGGCGAAGCCACGAAGATCGAGGAGTACGTTCCGACCACGATCCCCAGCACCAGCACGACCGTGAAGTTGCGGATCACCGATCCACCCAGGAGCAGGAGCGCGAGCAGCGTCGCGATCGTGGTGCCCGAGGTCAGGATGGTGCGCGGCAGCGTCTCGTTGATGGACTCGTTGATGAGATCCACCTGGTTGCGCTTGCGTCCGCCCTTCTTGTTCAGGTTCTCCCGGATGCGGTCGAAGACGACGATCGTGTCGTTCAGTGAATAACCGACGATCGTCAGGATGGCCGCGACGGTGGGCAGGGCGATTTCGAGGCGGAACGCCGCCAGAAAGCCGAGCGTGATGATCGTGTCGTGCACGGTCGCGATGACCGCTGCCGCGCCGAAGCGCGTCTCGAACCGGAACGCGAGGTAGATCAGCGTCAGGAGGAACGAGAAGATGATGGCCAGGGCCGCCTTCTCCTGGAGCTCGCTTCCGACCTTGGCCCCCACCAACTCCTGGCGGGCGACCGTGAACGTCCCCGGGCCGATCGCGGACGAGAGCTTCGCCTCGATGTCGGCCGCGACGTTCTCGATCGTCCGGTCCTGGAGCGGCGCCCGGATGACGAAGTCGCTCTCCTTCCCGATGCGGTTGATGGGTGGGGCCGTTCTCCCACCCAGCGCCGCCCTGACCTCGGCCGGCGTCACGGTCTTGTTGAAGTTCACCTGGACGAGGGATCCGCCGGTGAAGTCCACGCCGTAGTTCTGCCAGCTGCCCATCTCGAAGATGTTGAGCAGCATGGCACCGAGCGCGATGGTGATGGCCGTGCCGGAAAGCACGTAGGCCGTCTTGCGGCGCTCGATGAACTTGTAGTTGGAATGGCTGAAGAGTCTCATGGAGCGCCGCTCAGATGCTGATGGGATCCGACGCCTTCTTGCCCCGCAGGTACAGCAGGAAGAAGGTGCGGGTCACGAAGATGGCCGAGAAGAAGGACGCCACGATTCCGATCGTGAGCGTGACAGCGAAGCCCTTCACGGGACCCGTTCCGAACTGGAAGAGGATGAGGCCCGTGATGAGGGTCGTCAGGTTGGAGTCGACGATGGCCGACAGCGCGTTGGAGAATCCCTCGTCGACCGCCGTGCGCGTGGCTCGTCCGGCCGCGAGCTCCTCCCGTATTCGCTCGAAGATCAGGACGTTGGCGTCCACCGCCATTCCCACCGAGAGGATGATTCCGGCGATCCCCGGTACGGTGAGCGTGCCCCCGAAGCCGGCCAGGCCCCCGAGCACCAGGAGTACGTACACCCCGAGGGCCAGCACGGACAGGAAGCCCGCCACGCGGTAGTACCCGATCATGATGAAGATCACCAGGATGATCCCCATGATCCCGGCCACCTTGCCCTGATCGATCGAGTCCTGTCCGAGGGAGGGACCGACCGTCGTCTCCTGGATGATGTTCAGCTTGGTGGGAAGAGCGCCGGCGCGGAGCACGAGGGCGAGGTCCTGCGCGTCCGCCATCGGCGTGTTCGCCCCCATCTCGATCTGGCCGCGCGCCCCGATGCGGTCCTTGATGACCGGAGCGCTCATGACCTGGTTGTCCAGGACGATCGCCAGGTAGTCGCCGATGTGCTCACCCGTGAAGCGCTCGAAGAGGCGCCCGCCCGCCCGGTTGAGCGTGAACTGGACCTCGGACTGGTTGAACTGCGGATCGCGCACGGCCGTTGCGTTGTCCAGGGACTGACCGGTCAGGAACGGCTTGGAGTCCAGCACGTAGAGTCGCTTGTAGTTTCGCGTGCCGCGCGCCACCACGTCCTGCCCCCACAGGAGCTCCTGTCCCCGGGGCATCGCCCGTTTGACGTCGGGCAGGGCGAGAAACTCCTCCACGGTGGGCACGTCTTCCGCAGCGACCAGGAACGACCCCAGGACGTCGCCCTGATTCAGCAGCGACGTGAGGGGACGCAGCGCGGCGGCCTCTTCTTCGGCCTTCTGCGCGGAATCCTCGACCACCTGCTGCGCCTTGCTGGCGGCCGCGGCCCGCGCCTTGGCCTTGGCCTTGGAGGTGTCGGCCTTGCTCGTGTCGGCTCCCGTGGTGTCGCCGCCGAACAGGAGCTTCTCGAGCTGCTGTCCCCCCTGCTGGGGATTGGCCTGCCCCGCCTTGCCCAGCTTCTTGATGGAGTCCACGCCCAGCGCGTTGACGATCGCGCGGTCCATGCGCGGCAGGGCCTTCTCCATCTCGGTGCTGGGCTCGACGAGCTTGAACTCCAGGTATGCCGTCTGGTTGAGGATCTCCTCGGCGCGCTTCTGATCCGTGATGCCCGGCAGCTCGACGATGAGGCGGTCGTTGCCCTCCTTCTGGATCAGGGGCTCGACGACGCCCATCTGGTCGATGCGCTGCCGGATCACTCGCTCGGCACGGTCGATCGCATCGGACTTGGCGGTGGCCGACATCGTGTTGCCGGGGTCGGAGACCTCCTCGACGATGTGCATGCCGCCCTTGAGGTCGAGGCCGAGCTTGAGCCCTCGCGAGTATACCTGCCAGCCTGCGACCACCATGATCAGGAAGATGGTGATGAGGCGGCCACGAACGGTTTTGAACATGATCCGGTAAGTCGTTCCGACGGGAGTAGGTCCGATGCGACCCTGGGATGACAGCCTGTAAACCTGTCCCGCGCAAGAAGGTGTGTCAATTGCGCCGGAAGACCGCCCCGATTACAGGAGTGCGCGGCGCAGCACGGCGTGCACGCGTGCCATGAAACGGTCCGCGTCCACGGACTTCTCCACGTAGTCGTCCGCGCCGGCCTCGAGCAGCTCCGCCTCGATCGCCTCGCTCCCGGTGCCGGTCCGGATGAGGACGGGTAGGGCCCCCGTCTCCACCGAGCCCCGGATCTGCTGGAGCACTTCCCTCCCGTCCAATCCGGGCATGGCGAGGTCGAGGATGACCAGGCTGTAGTCGGGGTCTTCCTTGAGGACGTCCAGGGCGCGGTGGCCGTCCTCGGCATCCTCCACCTCGTAGCCGTCTCGCTCGAGAAGCGTGCGCATCAGCAGGCGGGCGTCCTCGTCGTCGTCCACGAGCAGGATGCGAGGAGGTCCCTTGGACGCCTTGGCCTCTTCCTCGTCGACGGCCTGCCCCAGGACGCGCTCGACCTCGACCAGCGTCGTCCGACCCATGCTCACCCACTCGAGCCCGACCTCGTGGATGCCCCGCATGCCGCCCTGCAAGGCCACCCGATTCAGCGTCGCCCACCCCTTGCGCTGCTCCACCGCCTGCTGGAACCTCGGCCCCACCACGAGGACCTCGTTGACAGGAAGGCGTCCGCGGTAGCCCGTGAACCCGCATTCCGGGCACCCCACGGCGCGCACGACCGGCTCCATCCCGTGCCGCTCGGTGAGGCGCCTCTCGTCCGGCGTGAGCTGGCCGCGTACCGGCTCCGCACAGGCGGGGCATACCCTCCGGAGCAGACGCTGGGCAATGGCCCCGCGCAGGGTCTGCGCAATCGTGCTGAACTGGAGTCCCATATCGGCGAGCCGCGTAATCGCGCTCACGGCGTCGTTGGCATGTACCGTGGCCAGCACCAGGTGTCCCGTCATGGCGGCCTGTGCCGCCGTGACCGCCGTTTCCTTGTCGCGGATCTCGCCGACCAGGATCACGTCCGGGTCCTGGCGCAGCATGGCGCGCAACGCGGCCGCGAACGTCACGCCCTGCTTCGTCTCGACCTGCGTCTGGGTGATGCCCGCGAGCTCGTACTCGATCGGGTCCTCGACCGTCATGATGTTCACCTTGCCGTCGGCCAGCTCGCGCAGGGCCCCGTACAAGGTGGTCGTCTTGCCGGACCCGGTGGGGCCCGTCACCACGACGATGCCGTCACGATGCTGGAGCAGCTGGCGCAGCCGGTCGAGCTCGTACTTCGGCAGGTCGAGGTCGTCGAGCGTGTTCGCGGCGCTGGAGTCCAGGATCCGGATCACGCACTTCTCGGCGCCACCCGCCGGAATCGTCGAGATGCGCAGGTCGTAGCCCCGATTCCGGATGCGGACCCTCGCCTTGCCGTCTTGGGGGCGCAGGCGGTCGGCGATATCGAGGCGCGAGAGCACCTTGATCCTGGAGATCACCCGGTTCATGGCGGGCATCGGGAGATCCATGTGCTTGCGAAGCACGCCGTCCACGCGGTAGCGCACCGAACCCATGCCGCGGCCGGGCTCGACGTGGATGTCGCTCGCCCCCGCGCTGATCCCGTCGCGGATGATGAGGTTCGTGAGCTTGACGACCGGCGTCGCGAGCGCGTCCTCCTCGGTGATGGACTCCGGGCCCATCTCCTCGACCAGCTTGAGCATGTCCTCGCTCTGGGCCTCGAGCGTGCCGAGGAGCGACTCCACGGCCTTCTCCGGCGAGAAGCGCTGGTCGATGGCGTCCTGGATGGTGGCCGGCGCGGCCACCTCGAAGAGGGTGGCCCGGCCCGTGGTGAAGCCCAGGGCGCGCTCGGCCTCCACGTCGGTCGGATCACAGGTGGCGACCACGAAGTGCCGGTCGTCCTCCATCAGCGGGAAGATGTGGTGCTTGCGCGCCATCGTCTCCGAGATGAGGAGCGCGGCATTCGGGTCGATGGCCTGGAAGTCGGCGACCTTGAGCCGGAAATACTCCGCGACGAGCTCCGAGAGACGCTGGTCCGAGAGCCCGTAGGTCTTGGCCACGACGCCCCACGCCTCGGCCGCGCGCGTGCTCGGCGCGACGTCGGGCATCGTACTTGCCCCACCGCCCGGCGGGCCGGCACGCTCGGCGACGCGAACCAGCCAGTGGACAGCCGCCGGGGGGTTCTGATTCTCCACGCGCTCGGGTTCGGATCCGTTCATGGTTGTCCGAGCACCGCCTTCCGCTTGCGTCGTTTCTCTTCGTACATCGCCCGATCGGCTTCCGCCAGGAGATCCTCGAGGCGCATGCGCAGTTCGGCGTCGTGCTTCGCCATCCCGACGCTGATCGAGAGCCGATACGGCTCCCGGCCGAGCCGGTTGAACTCACCGATCCGCTCCCGAAGTCGCGAGATGAGGATCTCGGCGTTCTCCCCGGACGCCTCAAGGGCCAGTACCGCGAACTCGTCGCCGCCGAGTCGCGCGATGATGTCGGAACGACGGAACGTCACTTTCAGGATGTCAGCCACCTTCAGCAGAGCACGGTCCCCAACATGGTGACCGAGAGAGTCGTTGATGGTCTTGAAGCGATCGAGATCCATGTAGACCATCGTCACGCCGCGGCCCTTGCGCCGCTCGAGCTTCAGATACTGCTCTCCCAGATCGGTAAAACCCCGGCGGTTGTAAAGCCCCGTGAGATCGTCGATGAGCGACAGGCTTCGCAGTGCCGACAGCAGACGGTGGCGCTCCACCGCGTGCCGCACGGCCCGGGCGAGCACCGGCGGCTCGACCTCGTCCTTGATCAGGTAGTCCTGAGCACCGCCCTGCACGGTGCTGATCGCGATCTCCTCGTCGTCGAGGTCCGTGAGCACCACGATCGGCACGTCCTGCGCGAACGCGTATGCACGCTCGAACGTGACGACCCCCTCACTGTCGGGCAGCACCAGATCCAGCAGGACGGCGTCGATCCCCCCCTGGGTGAGCCGCGCCAACGCGTCGCTCAACTCGCCCGCCCACTCGATCTCCATGAAGGCGGAGCGCACGTCTCCCAGCCGCTCGCTGAGTTCGTCCAGATACTCGCGATCGGACTCCACCAAGAGGACCTTGAGCGGGCGTTGGTACAAAGGCACAGTCCGGGGAGAGGGGCAATTCACCACGGCGGCCACGGCGCGGAACACGACCACGACCCATTCACAGCAAGGTAATGTCCCGGCGAAACGGACGCCACGAGCAGAAACACCTGTTTTTCACCGCTCGCTCCGGCGTGCCCTGTCGAGCGAACGGGAGGGCCTGCCTGCCGACCCTCCCGTTCGCGTCTCCTGGCGAGTCCCCGTGCCGGTGGCTCAGCCGCCGCCGCTGCCCAGGAGGATCCGCTCGAAGAAGTCCGGAACCCTCGGATCGTCCGACTGCGCGAGCCAGAACATCGCGCTGCGGCGCGTCGCCGCCTGGCGGGCCGTACGCGCCAGGCTCATGAGCATCGGCACGCCCTCGTCCGAAGGCCTCTGGGAGAGCGCGAAGATCGCGGCGTTGCGCACGCCCTGGCTCTCCTCCTCGTCGGAGGCCACGTCCGCGATGCCCTTCGTGACCTCCTCCGCCGCTTCCTGACCCAGCCAGAACAGCGCCCGCTCGCGTACGTGCTCCCCCACAGTGTGGTCCCGCGCCAGGGCCAACAGCGTCCTCCGGAATGGAGTCGAATCCGCGTCCGCGAGCACGGCCGCGAAGACTGCGTCCTTCGCGGCCCGCTCCGGCGCCGTGCGCGCCAGCGAAAGGAAGTAGCGGGCGACGTCGGGTGCGGGCACCACGCCCAGATCCACCGCGCCCCGCGTGGGCTCCATGTGCGCTCGGAGCACCCTCACGCCCCGCACCCGCCCGTCCCGCACCTCCAGCTCGACGCGCGCCGGCCCTTCCCGACAGGAGGCGTCGTCATGTCCCCCGTTCCACACCGACCCACCCCGAAGATCCCGCATGTGGATCCCGTGGTCGCAGAATTCGACGCCCGGCCGGCTCGGGTACGTGATGAGGACCCTCCCCTCCTCGACGCCCTCCACCCTGCTCGCCAATCCCTGCGCGAGCGCCGGGACCGGAAGCACGGCGAGAAGCGCCAGCGAGGCCCAACGCGCGCGCGTCATTTCCGGATGAGGCCGAGCAGGAAGTCGGCCACCCTCGGATCCTTGCTCTGGCCGAGCCAGAAGATCGCCTTCTCTCGCAGGTCCTTGTCCTTCTCGGTCCTGGCGACGGACATCAGGAAGTCGACTCCGCCTTTGTCGTTCTCCTGGGATGCGGCGAAGATGAGCTGCCCCTTGAGCTCGGGATCCTGGAACGACCCGTAGAGCTTGCCCAGCTCGCTTGGCGCGAGCGCGCCGGTCTGGCCCGCCCAGAAAAGCGCGTTCTTGCGCAGGTCCATCGACTCCTTGGGATCGGTGGCACGAGCCAGCAGCCAGGTGTGCGCCTCTTCCCCGCCCGCCTGCGCGATCCCGAAGATGGCCTTCTCCTTGAGGTCCGTGTCCTGGAGCCTGCCGTAGAGATCCATCAGGTAACGCGCACCCCCGGCTTCCTTGTCCTGCCCGATCCAGAAGATGGCCTTCTCCCGAAGGTCCTTGGGCGCGTCGGGGCGTTCGGCATACTGCCGCAGCACCTGCACCGCGGAGTCGCTCCCCTGCTGGGAGAGCGCGAACAGCGCCGTCCCCTGGAGCTCGGGGTCCTTGCTCTCCTTCAGGATCGACTCCAGCGCCCCGAGGGCCGCGGCCGAGTGCACCTGGGAGAGCCAGAAGACCGCGGCCTTGCGGATTTCGGGATCGGGATCGGGATGGCGCTGGGCCAGGTCGAGGAGGATATCCACCGTGGAGTCGCTCATCTTCTGGGCCAGCAGAAACACCGCCCGCCGCCTGAGCTCCACCGAGCACTGGTCCCGATTCTTCAGGACCTCCCGCAGGATCGGCACGGCCCTCTCGGCATTCATGTTGAGGAGCGCCCCCAGAGCCGCCAGACGCACTTCCTGGTCTCCGCCGCACGGCTGGGATGCCTGTGCCGTGACCGCGGCCGCGCTCGACGCATCACCCTGACGGGCGAGCTGGCCCTCGATGCGCATGCGCAACTCCGCGGCGTCCTGGCTCGTGCCCGCGTTCGGATAATCGCTCTGCTGCGTCCGCAGGAGCCTCACCGCCTCCTGCAAGGCCGCCCGGCCCCCCAGCCTGGACAGCGCGAACGACTGGTAGTAGTACGAGTCCGCCAGGTACCCCGACTTCGGATGCTGTGTCCTGAGCGCCTCGAACATCCGGGCCGCCTCGGCGTACCGTCGTGCGTTGAGCGCCTCGCGCGCCGCCGAGTACGCCTTGGCCCCCGGATCTTCCTGCAGCCATGCTGCGGGAGCCCGCACGTCGGGGCCGGGAGCGGCCTGCATGGCCAGGCGACCCGCCGGGCCCGCGGACTGGGCTCCGAGCGCTCCCGGCACCGCGAGGAGCGCCATCGTCACCGCCACCTTCACCCTTATCGCTCTTGTCGTACGCATCGTTCCCTCCTCAAGTCCCGGAGCGCCCGGTTCCGGGCGGCACGACCGCCTGGATCCGGGGCAACACTGCTCGTTCGTCCATGCCGCGCAGGGCGAGGCTCAGCTCGGTTCCCGCGTCGTGCCTCCCCTTCACCTCACTCTCCTCCGCCCCCACGACCTGCATGAGGACGAACTCCAGGTCCTCCAGAAGCCCCCGCATCGAGGGGTCCCTCTCGTCGGGCGCGTCCAGGATCAAGCGCGTCTCCGTGAGCAGATCGCGCGCGAGACCGAGCGCGTGCGGATCCATCCGTCCGGCCCGAGCGTCGGCGCGTACGAGGGTGAGCAGCGACTCTGAGCGACCCAGATGCTCGAGCGCCACGGTGCGCAGCAGCTCCGAGCGCTCGCTGGGCGACGCGAGGAGCACTCCGCCGCCGTGTGGCACCGTCATGCGTCCGATCCCGATCCCCATCACGAGGAGGGCCGCCGCGGCCACCCCCCACCCCGCGAGCCGGTGGAACGCCACCGGTACGCGTCGGGCCCGCGCAAGGGGAATCACGTCTCCCTCCGTGCGCCCGAGCCGCTCCTCGAGAGCCTTCCACATCTCGTCCCGAGGTGTCGGGGGCGGTGCGTTGTAGCTCCGCGCCAACTCGACGACGGCCTCGTCCATCCGCTCGTCCGCCATGTCAGACATACTCCCGTATCTCATCACCCAGAGCTTCCCGAAGCCTCGCTCGGGCCCGGAAGAGCCGTGCCTTCGACGTCCCCACGGCTACGCCCAGCGCCTTCGCGATCTCTTCGTGGCTGAATCCCTCCAGGTCGTACATGAGGAACACCGTCCGGTACATCTCCGGCAGCTCGTTCACCGCCTCCTCCATCCGTTCCCTCGCGTCCGGCTCCATCCCTCCGGGTCCGCCCGTCACATACGCCGCCTCGTCCAACGACCGCTCCCGGGTCCGATGACGCGCGAGCCGCCTCAGCCCGTTCAGGACGACGGAGACCGCGATCGTGTACAGCCATGTCGAGAACGCAGAGTCGCCCCGGAACTGGTCCATACGCTGGTACGCACGCAGAAAGGCCTCCTGCGTGAAGTCACGGGCCAGATCGTCCTCGCCCGCCATGCGGTACGCGAGACGGTAGACCCGATCCACGTTTCCGTCGTAGAGGGTCCGGAAGGCTCGCTGATCCCCCCGCCTGACCCGCTCGACCAGTTCGAGATCTGTCAAGGAAGACTCGTTGATCGCCGTTGATCCATCCTCCAACCTGTGGGACACGAGGTTCCCGTGAACGGTTGCGCCGGCGTCGAAGCTGCGACGAGGGGAATCTGCCGGAGCCGAAGAAGCCAGTGCGCGCGGAGAGACGACTGCGGTCACGGCCACTTATGTGGGCACGGTCCGACGCATTATGTTGCGCCTGATCCACCCCCGGTCCGAGGACTTCCATTGGCCGTGCACAGACCCAGATCCGCGGCGAGAGGCGCCCTCCGCCTTCCGCTCGTGTTGGCCACCATGCTGCTCGTGGTGGTCGCGTCCGCCTGTCGTTCGGGCACCCGCAAGGGCAACGCCGATCTCCAGATACGCATCGCCGTGGATCCAGGGTCACCCTCCGTCGGTTCGGCTCGGATCCTGGTGACGGTGGGCAGCGTCGCGTGGGCCCCGGTCAACGGAGCCAGGGTGACGGTGTCGGCCTCGCCTCCTGATTCGGCGCCTACCCTGAAGCCGGTACGCGCGCCTGGACAGGGGATCGGACAGTACGCCATCGACCACTTCTCCTTCGACCGCGCAGGCGTGTGGACGCTGACCGCCCGCGCCGAGTTCCAGGGCCGGTGGGCCGAGGTGGCGCAACGCGTGACGGTCAGGGCGGATTCGTCCCGCTAGTCTCCCGTCCCCTCCGGGTCGAGAGGGAGCGTCAGCCGCGCACGGACGCCGGAGCCCCCACGCTGGTTCTCCAGGACGAGCGTTCCCCCGTGCCCCTCGGCGATCTGCCGTGACAGGACGAGCCCGATGCCCGATCCCCCCGGTTTCGTCGTGTAGAAGGGCACGAAGAGGTTGCCGGTGTCGCCCAGGCCCGGCCCCTCGTCCTCCACGAGGAGATGGAGCTTGCCCGCGCGCGTACGCCAGAGCACCGTGACGTTCCCGCCTCCGTCGAGGGTGGCATCGGCCGCGTTCCGCACCAGGTTGATGAGCGCCTGCTCGAGTTGATCGGGGTCCGCGCGGATCGTGACGGACGGCCCCTCCACGACCTCCACCCCGACCCGGGTCTCCACGTGGGCTACGCGGCGGACGAGCGCGCCCACGTCGACCGGAGCGAGCTCGGGCTGGGGAAGGCGCGCCAGCTTCGCGTACGAGGCCATGAACCGACCGAGCGCTTCGGCGCGGCTCGAGATCACCTGCAGACCGCGCTGTACGTCGGCCTCGACCTCGGCCGCCCCCTCCGGTGTCCGACGCGACAGGAGGCTCTGGAGGCTTCCCGCAATCGACTTGATCGGGGCGAGGGAGTTGTTGATCTCGTGTGAGAGCACACGGATGATACGCTTCCAGGCCTGGCGCTCCTCCTCGCGCAGCGCGCGGCTGAGGTCCGTGAGCGTAACGAGTTGGAGAGGAAAGCCCTCCTGCCGGACCACCGACCTGCGCAGCTCCCAGCGCCCGGTGCCCCCGGGGAGCGCCACCTCCAACGTGCGGGGTGCGACGCCGCCGAGAGCCTCCGCAAGATGGAGATCCTCCGCGCTTCGACCCAGGAGACGCTCCGAGGGCTGGCCGAGCAGACGCTCCCCCGCCCGGTTCACGAGTCGCAGGGTGGAAGCGTCGTCGAACGCGAAGACAGCGACCTCGATCTCCTCCAGGACCTTACGAAGGGTCTCGGTGGCCTCCACGGCGCCGAGCCGCTGCTCACGCAGCACCTCCTCGAGCGCATTCACCTCCAGATAGGCGAGCGAAAGCGGGTCCGAGGCGTCCTCGACGCGCGCTCGGATCGAGTAGTCCCCTTCCCTGAGCGCGGCCAGCATGCTCGCCAGGGTTCGGAGCGGGCGCACGACGTGCTGGCGCACGGTGGCGTTGAGGGCGAGCCAGGAACCCAGCAGGAGGATCGTCCCCGTCCACTGCACCCGCGACGAGAAGCCGCCCAGCCACACGAAGGCCAGCGAGACGACGACGCCCGGAAGTCCCGCGACGACCGTGAGGATCAGCACCCGGCGGTCGTGGCTCAGCCTCTTCCACCAGCCAGCCAGAGGCCTATCCTCCCGGGTCGTGCCGCTGGAGCCGGCGGTAGAGCGCGCTGCGGCTGAGCCCCAGCGCCTCGGCCGCCTTGCTCACGTTGCCATGGTGCCGCTCGAGCGCCTTCTCGACGAGCATCTGCTCGGCTTCCTCGAGCGTGAGATCCTCGATGAGGGCCGAACCGTCGGCACGCCGCGCGAGGTCCAGGTCCGCCGCCTCGATACCGCTCCCCCGGGCCATGAGGACCGCGCGCTCCACGGCGTGCTCGAGCTCGCGCACGTTCCCGGGCCACGGGTGGCGGACGAGGACGTCCATGGCGGCAGCGGAGATCCCCTCGAGCGCGCGGCCGTAGCGCGCGGCATGCCGCTCCAGGAAGTGCCGGGCCAGGAGCGGAACGTCCTCTCGTCGCTCCCTGAGGGGGGGGAGCCGGATCTCCACCGTGTTGAGCCGGTAGAGCAGATCCTCCCGGAACCGTCCCGCGGCCACCGCCTCGGCGGGATCGGCGTTCGTGGCCGAGAGCACCCGCACGTCGACCGTGCGCACCTTGGAGGAGCCGACGCGCTGGATCTCCCCCGTCTCGAGCACGCGCAGGAGCTTGGGCTGCTGCTGGAGGGGGACGTTGGCGATCTCGTCGAGGAACAGCGTGCCGCCGTCGGCGAGCTCGAAGCAGCCCACCCGGTCGGCCTTCGCGTCGGTGAACGCGCCCTTCACGTGGCCGAACAGCTCGCTTTCGAAGACGCCTGCGCTGAAGCCGCCAGCGTTGACGGCCACCAGAGGGTCCCTCGCCCGCGGTGACACCGCATGGAGCCAGCGCGCCACCACCTCCTTGCCGGTGCCGTGCTCTCCCAGGATCAGCACGTTCGCGTCGGACGGCCCGACCCGGTCGATCAGCTCGAGCACGGGCTCCATCGCCTTCGAGCCCGCGATGAGCTCGGGCGCGCCTTCGCCCTTGAGATGACGGTTCTCGCCTTCGAGCTTCTGGCTTCGACGGAGCACGCGGCCGAGCTCGACCTGTGCGAGGATCGTGGCGAGCAGGCGCTCGTTGTCCCACGGCTTCTCGATGTAGTCGCGGGCACCGCGGCGCATCGCCTCCACGGCTCCCTCGACGCTTCCCCACGCGGTCATCACGACCACGGGAAGCGTGCCGTCCAGATCCCGCAGCCTGCTGAGCAGGTCGAGCCCCTCCCGCCCCGAGGTCGTGTCGCGCGTGTAGTTGAGGTCGATGAGCGCGAGGTCGAAGTCGCCGCGCTCGACCGCGCGCAGAACGTCGCCGGGCGCGGTGGCGGTCTCCGCCTCGAAGCCCTCGCTCTTGAGCAGGAGGCGCAACGCCTCGAGAACGTCCGGCTGGTCGTCCGCGACCAGGATGCGGGAAGTCGGGGTCACCATGCGCTACTCGTCGACGATCCAGCCGTCGCGCAGCTGCACGATCCGATCTCCGTACGCGGCATATGCCTCGTTGTGGGTCACCTGGATGATCGTCGTGCCCTCCTGGTTGAGCTTCTTCAGGAGATCCATGATCATGCCGCCCTGGCTGGAGTGCAGGCTGCCGGTAGGCTCGTCCGCGAGGATCATGGCCGGCTCGGCGATCACCGCGCGCGCGACGGCCACGAGTTGCTGCTGCCCGCCGGAGAGTTGGCTCGGGTAGAGGTCCTTCTTGCCGACGATCTGGAAACGATCGAGCGCGTCGGCGACGATCGCCTGACGCTCCTTCCTCTTCACGTTCCGGTACGAAAGCGGGATCTCCAGGTTCTCGTACACGGTCAGATCGTCGAGCAGGTGGTACTGCTGGAACACGAAGCCGATGTACTTCTTGTTCAGCTCGATACGCTGACGCGGCTTCAGGGCGTGCACGGCCTGGCCGAACAACTCGTACTCACCGCGCCAATCGCTGTCGAGCATCCCGAGGATGGACAGGAGCGTCGACTTGCCCGCTCCGGACGGTCCCATGATCGTGGCGAACTCGCCCTTGCGGAACCGGGTCGTGATGCGCCGGAGCACGAACGTCTCACCCGCGCCGGTGCGGTACGACTTCTCGATGTTGCGGAGCTCGATCATGCGTTCCGTCCGTGCCGTTGCGGCATCGTGGTTCTTCCCGCGCTCAAGCTACCAGGAACACGGGGTCATGCCAGGTGGAAGCGCGGGCCGGCTGGCCATGTTCCCGGCCCGGGGCCGGCTCGTCCTGTCGATGTCCCTTCTCGTCGGGCTCGCCTCCCCTACACGGCCCATCCGCCCGCTCATCCCTTGAGCCGGATACGGTCGTAGTCGTCCCACTGCGACATGTCCGACAGGATCACCACGTCCCCCGGCTTGAGCCCGTCCTTGATCTGGATCTCGTTGACCGAGCTCGCCCCGAGCTGCACCTGCACCCGATCGGCGTACTGACCGCCGGGCTCGACCCTGAACAGGCTCACGCGCTGGTTCGCCTGGCCGAAGGTCGGGCGACCCACGTAGATCACGTTGTCCAGCCGCTCGATGATCACGTTGCCGTCGATGCTCAGGTCCGGCCGCGCCGAGGGCGGCAAGCTGTCGGGCAGCTTCACGTCGATCGTCACCGTGCCGTTCTGCACGGCCGGGTCGATGCGGCTCACCCTCCCCGTGATCGTGTCCGTGCGCGTGTCGATCAGCGCGGTCTGTCCCACGAGGATGTCCTGGGCCTGGGTCTGCGGGATGCGCACCTCCGCCTTGAGCCGGCCCGGCACGACCACCCGGCTCAGTTGGGCGCCCTCCTGGACCCACTGACCCTCCTGGAGCGGAACGTCGAGGGGGGCGAGCACACCCGAGACCGGCACGCGCACCTCCATGGAGTTGAGCCGTTCCTGGTGGAACGTCACCATCTGGCGGAGCCTGCCGATCTGCTCCTCCTGGGCGGAGATCTGCTCCTGGGCCGTCTTCTGGAGCACGCCGAGGTTCTCCTGATCGACCTGAACCTGCGTCTGCGCGGCCTCCATCTTGTCCTTCGAGTTGTCGAGGTCGTTGCGCGAGACGAGATCCGGGTTCTCGTCGAAGAGCTTCTGGTTCGTGCTGTAGGTCCGCTGGGCGTCCAGGTACTGGCTCCGCGACTGCGCCGCGGCGGCGCGAGCGGTGAGTTGGCTGGTCTGCAGGGTCGCGCGCAGCTGGGCCAGCGCAGCGACCGCCGCGGAGAGCTGTTGCTGCGAGCTCAAGAGCTGGAGGTTCTCGTCGGGGTTGCTCAGGCGCATGATGAGGTCGCCCTTCTTCACGACCGTTCCGGGCAGCAGCAGGATCTGCTCGATCCGACCGCTCGTGACCGCGGTGATCCAGCGCATCTGCTCGGGCACGAGCGTTCCCGCACCGCGCACCTGCCGCACCAGCGTTCCCTGACGCACGGTGTCGCGCCACACGGTGGCGCCGTCCACGGTGGGCGCGGCGGTGGGAAGGGCGCGTACGCCCAGGGTCACCGCCACGACCGCCACAACGCCGACGACGGTCCACACGATCCGCTTCCTGTTCCTCTGCGGCCTGGTATCGCGAATGATGTCCACGGTTCGTTCCTCGGGAGATGCCTACATGCGATCGGGCGTCGGGAGAAGGCCGGCCTCAGCTCGGACGGAGGGGCCGCCCGACGGCCGCCTGGAGGCGGATCAGGTTGTAGTGGAAGTCGTACACCGCCTTCAGGTAGCCCTGATCAGCGGTACTGAGCGTCCTCTGGGCGTCCAGCAGATCCAGGATCGTGATCTTCGCGGCCCCGAGCGCGTACTGCTTTCGCCGCTGCTCCAGCGTCTCCTGGGCCGCCTCCTGGTTCTGCTTCTGGATCTGCACGATCTGGTAGTCGGCACGCAGCGCGTCGTAGGCCTGCGTCAACGCCGTGCGCAGCGTCAACCTCTCCTGCCGCACGCTCTGCCGCGCGTCGTCCACCGCCGCGCTCGCCTCGGCCACCTGGCGCTGGCGGCTGAAGCCCGTGAATACGGGGATCGAGACGCCGACGCTCAGTTGGAGCGGCTGCTTCGTGAACTGAAACGGGAAGGCGTTGTTCGTCGCCAGGATGTGCTGGCGCAACGCGGGCGTGAGCACATACCCGGAACAGTCCTTGGGATAACCGGCGAGTGGCTGGGTGAGTCCCGCGCTGATCGCGTTGTAGAACTCACACTGGTTGTGCTCCGACTGGAAGCTGCTCTCATACTGCCCGACCAGATAGCTCGAGTTCAGCGCCTTCTGGGTGTAGCCGGTGAAGTCCAGCCGTGCGGTCAGCCTCGGGAAATAGGCGCTGCGAGCCTCCCGGGCCTGGGCGACGCTCGCGTGCTCCTTGGCCACGGCGGCCCGCACGGCGGGATGCGACGCAAGCGCCAGAGAAAGGAGCGAATCCACGCTCCAGGACGGATCGAACACCGCGAATCGGCTGGCGAGCGCCACGCTGTCGGGCAGCCTGACGCCGATCTGCCCGCCCAGCATCACGCGGGAGTCGGCGAGCTGCTGCCGGGCGTGGATCAGAGCCACCTGAGCCTGCCCGAGCTGCACCCGGGTCTGCTTGGCGTCGATGGCCGCCGCCGCGCCCGCGCTGACCTTGGTCTCTGCGAGCTTCAGGTTCTGCTCGGCCCAGTCGACTTCGTGCTGGGCGACGCTCGCCTCGTCCTGGGCCTCCAGGGCGGCCACGTACTGCTGCGCGACCTGGGAGGCGAGCTGGAAGCGCTGTGCGTCGATGCCCGCCTCGGTGGCCCGCTGGCCCGCACGGGCGCTGGCCAGGCCGAAGAGCGTGCTTCCGCTGAGACTCCAGCTTATGCCCAGGTCGTAGTACGAGGAGTACCAGTCCGTGCTCTGGCTGCCGAGGATGAACGTGCCGGAGCGCTGGACGCCCGCGGCCGTGTAGCCCATCTGCCCGGAACCGTTCACCTCGGGCAGGAGCTGGGCGTATGCTTCCCTCGCCTTCCAGTCGGCGGGCCCCTGGTCGTTCCGAGCGCTCAGGAACCCCGGGTTGTTCTGCTCCGCGAGGCTGATCGCGTCATCCAACGTGAGGCTCTTCGGCACTTCCTGGGCCCACGACGGGGCCGCCGCCAGCGCCAGTAGCACGCAGGCGGCCGCGAGCCCGCTCCTGCCGCGGTCGGCGCGCCTCCCCTTCAACTCCGTCTTCCATCCCATGTCGGCCTCGCCCTCGTGATGATACGAGATCCCAGGGGAACGGGCCGGGGTCCGACCGGAGTCGGCGGCCTGATCACCGACCCTACCCCACGCCGTCACCACCCGCTCCGGCCGAACCGGCGCCCGTTCCTGCGCGGATGGAGTGGGAAGGTACGTGCCAAGGATTTGTGAAAACTTATAAACTTATGCCATACAATGTGTTCTACGATTTATATAAAGTGAGTTCATGGATACGTGCGGGTCCGCGCCGTTCGGCTCCGGGACCGCTCGTCCCAAAATCGGACACTCCGCGGCAAGAGCGGAGCGCGACTATTCCGAGCCCTCCGCCACGAGCCGCCGGTGGTAGTCCATCTGCCCGAGGTGCCAGTTCGTGTGCGCCACGAGATGCACGAGGAACCAGTGCACGGTGCCCTGGAGATGCGCGGGGAGCGGTGCCGGGAACGGCTCGCTCAGTCGGGCCTCGTCGAGGCCCTCCAGAGTCCGTACGACACGCTGGCGACACGTCTCCAGCCGGGCGACGACCTCATCGCGGGGCACGGCCCGCTCGGAGAACTCCAGGTCCCGGTCCCTCGCGTACGCGCCGCCTCCGAGCGAGGCCCACACGAAATGGTCGAGGTTGCCCGCCACGTGCAGCGCCAGCGTGCCCGCCCCGTTCTTGATCGATCCCGCCGTGCGCCAGAGGCTCTCCTCGTCCGGATAGGCGCGGACCTGCTCGATCATCTTCGCCACGTCGCGCTCGAGGGCGCGGGCGAAGTCCCGACTCGTCGTTGTGCCCATGTGGTATCATCCTTGCCCTGAAGTCTCCACGGTTCGCCGGCTGTCCCGCCTGCGGCCCCCCGGCTATCTTTGCGACGCCGCAGCCCCCCGTCGACCCCTATCGCCCATGACGACGTCCCCCGAAGCGGTGGTCCACGCCCTGGCGCCTCATCTGGACCCGGAGCGTCTGGAGCGGAACGTACCGCTGGCTCCCCTCACCACGCTCCGGATCGGCGGCCCCGCCGACGTGCTCTTCCGCGCACGCGGCGCAGATGAGCTCGCGATTGCCGTCCAGGCGGCCAGGGACGAGGGCATTCCACGGTTCCTGCTGGGAAAGGGCGCCAACATCCTCGTGGCCGACAAGGGATTCCGAGGCCTCGTGATCCGGAGTGAGGTGGCCGGTGTCGACTTCCTGGAGGACGGACGCGTGAGGGCCGGCTCGGGCGTCGAGACGTATCCGGGTCTCATCGACGCGACCGTGGCCCGGGGTCTGGGCGGGCTGCACCACTTCGTGGGCATCCCAAGCACGGTCGGCGGCGCCCTCTGGCAAAACCTCCACTTCCTGTCCCCCGCACCTGCCCGGGAGCGGACGGTCTTCATCGAAGAGATCCTCGAGTCGGCCGACCTGCTCACCCAGGAGGGTGAGCGCCGTACGGTGGACGTGGGATATTTCGGATTCGGCTACGACCAGAGCGTGCTGCACGAGCGGGACGACGTGGTGCTGTCGGCGACGTTCCGCCTCACGCCGGAGCCTGTGGAGGAGCTCCGCCGTGTGATCCGCGAGAACCTCGCCTGGCGGGATGAGCGCCATCCCGACCTGTGGCTCTACCCGAGCGCGGGGTCGATCTTCCGCAAGATCGAGGGCATCGGGGCGGGACGCCTCATCGACCAGTGTGGCCTCAAGGGCCGGATCCACGGGGGCGCAGGGATCTTCCACAAGCACGCCAACATCATCGTGAACCTGGGCGGAGCCACCGCCGCCGACGTCCGCGCGCTCATCGACCTCGCTCAGGAGAGGGTGGCCGAGGAGTTGGGCTACGAGCTGGTGCCCGAGATTGCCTTCGTGGGGGAATTCTGAGCAAGCGGTCCGAAGTCGAGGCCTACCTCCGGGAGCACATCCCCCTGACGGCAGCCATGGACGTGCGCGTGCTCGGGGCCACGGGGTCGGGCGTGACGCTGGAGGCGCCGCTCGAGCCCAACCTCAACCACCGCGACACCGCGTTCGGAGGCAGCGTCGCCGCGCTGGCCATCCTGGCCGGGTGGACGCTCATCCACGAGCGGCTGCGCGACGAAGGGATCGAGGGGATGCGCACGGTGATCCAGAGGAGCGAGGTTCGTTACGTGGCGCCCGCGGACGGACCCTTCCGCGCGACGTGCGCCGCGCCCGAACCGGAGGTCTGGAGCCGCTTCCTACGCACGTTCGAGCGCCGCGGCAGGGCGCGCGTCGTCGTCGGCGCCGAGGTGATGTGCCGCGGAGCGCTCGCAGCCACGTTCCGGGGAGCCTACGGCGTTCTGGGCCCCAGCGACGGGATATGAGCCCGCCCCCGCGCGCCCCCCGCATCGGCGCGCCTTCTTCAGCGACCTGCTAGTGCGGGAGATCCTGGAGAAAGAGCGACACGGCAGACGTCAGCCCCGGCGAGTCCTCGATGAACGGAAAGTGCCCGCTGTCGAGGATCTTCAGTTGGGCGTGGGGCAGCGAATCGGCCAGCGCCTGCGCCATCGCGAGCGGAGTCACGTCGAAGCGTCCGTGCAGGATCAGCGTGGGCGTCTGGATCGAGCTCAGGCGGCTCCACCAGTCCGTGTCGCCCATCGAGGCCTGGAGGAGGCTGTCGACCGTCGGGCCGTTCTCGGCCGTCGCGCGTGACAACTCGAGGTTCAGGGCGGACTCTCGGGCCGGGTCGTGGAACTCGGGGCGGAACTCGAGGCGGTACACCTCGCTCACCGTAGCCGGATCACGGGCCTTGAAGCCCTCGCTCGACGTGAGCTTCGCCAGCTCCGCGGAGTCCGCCGGCGTGCGAGCCGAGTCGATCCGCTGCTCGGTCTCGGCCTTCCACGTCGACCCGGGCTCGACCGGATCCATGAGGATCAGCGCGCGGATGTGGTCGGGATAGCGACGCGCGTACTCAAGGCCGATGAGCGCCCCCCAGGAATGCGCCAGAACCGTCACCTGGTCGTAGCCGAGCGCCGCGCGCAGGGTGTCCACGTCGCCCACGAACGCGTCGAAGTTGATGCCGACCGAGTCCAGGTCGGCCGTCGACAGTCCGGTGCCCCGCTGGTCGTAGTAGACGAGCGAGTGGGACGAGGCCAACACGTCGAGGCCCGGCCTGAGGTAGTTGTGATCCAGCCCCGGCCCCCCGTGGATCACGATGATGGGATCGCCGGTGCCCACGACCTCGTAGAACAGGCGTGCATGGTCGAGGGTGATCATCCCCTGGCGCGTGGGAAGCGTCTGCCCACCCGCCGCGCCCGCCGCGAGGAGCGCGGCCAACGCCACGCCCGGGACGGATCGCCGCCACCCTGCCCTACCGCTCATGCTATTCCTCCGTCCTGGGACCCCGCGGAAGCCACGTCGGGCGACCCCGCGTCGGGCGGAGGCGCACCCCGCCCTCGACCAAGGAAGCTAGGACGACGAAGGTTCGGCGCCAGAGCGAACCCGTCTCCCGACGATCATCGCTGCGGTCGTAAGGGGCCCGCTCCTAGGAGCGGACGCGGATGCGGGGGCGGGAACGGACCAGGATGAGCGTGCTGCCCACGACCACGGCGGCGCCCGCCCACGTCCAAGCGTCCGGAACCTCGTGGAAGAGGAGCAGACCCCATCCGGCGGCGAAGACGATCTGGAGGTAGCCGACGGCCGACGTGCGACCCGCAGGCTCCAGGCGAAACGCCCAGGTCGTGAGCACCTGGCCCCCGTGCGCCGTGAGGCCGACGCCGAGCAGCACCGCCGCCGTGCCGAGGGACGGCGCGACCGGGTGGAACACCACGAGCGGCAGGGACACCACCACCGAGACCGCCGCGAACCAGAACACGATGAGCATCGGCGCTTCCTCGCGGAGGCGCCGCACGAGCATGTACGCGACGCCGGTCAGGAGGGCCCCGAGGAGCCCCACCCCCACCGCGACCGGATCGAGCGCGGAAGCGTGGCCGAACAGAAACGTAGGACGCGCGACCATGACCACCCCTCCCAGGCTCGCCGCGGCGAGCAGAGCCTCCCGGGGCGCCATCATCTCCCCCAGGAAGAGGGTCGCCGCCAGCGCGGTCCACACCGGGTTCGTGAACTGGAGGACGGTCGCGTCCGCCAGCGGCAGGTGGACGACGGCGTAGTAGACGCAGGTGAGGGCTCCCAGGCCGAGAAGCCCGCGCAGCAGCAGGAGACCGGGCTCCCGTCCACGCCACGCCACGTGAGCCCGAGCCACGGACGCGCCGGAGAGGATCGCGACGACCACCGAGCGCGCGAGCACGATCTCGAAGACCGGGACGGCCCGGCCGGCGAGCTTCGCCAGCGCGGACATGAGGGAAAAGGACAGCGCGCCGGCGGCCATCAGCCGGAGCCCCCGCGGGATGCGATCGCTCAAGCGCCGCTCACCACCGGGGCCCCAGCGCCTCGTGCCTGCCCGCGCGTCACTCCCCTCCCTTCCACCCGTGGACGATCCGGGCCGAGCGGTACAGCATGTCGGCCGACTGCTCGATCTTCTCGCGGAGGCGCTTCGGCAGATCCGGATGACCGGCCAGGAATGCCTGCACCGTGTCGGCCGCCTCCGCCTCGTTGTCCCCTCCGAGCGTCGCGTCGAGCCAGCGCCCGGGGAAGAAGACGTCCCCGGTGCGCTGGACCTCCTCGATCATCTCCAGGGCCGGTCGGATCGTCCCGATGGCGCTCGCCGAGCGCAGCGGATGGTGGATGTTCTCCAGCCCCGCGAGCACCCAGGGCTCACGCCTTCGGTTGGCCGGGTTCTTCAACGAATCGAAGAACGCGAGGCGGCGGGCGGGATCGGCCGAGAGCGACGGACGGACGAAGCGGAAGCGCGCGAGCCGGTCCGGATCGTGGATGCGCGCCTCCTGCTCATCGAGGATGTGCGCCGCGTCACTCACCCCCCGCAACGCGAGCGCGTCTGCCAGGGCGGTCCGGTCGTTCTGGGAGAGCGGGAGCCCGCGGATCGTCTCGCGCCCGGACCAGAGCTTGCGCAGCCGATCCACCCCCGCAGCGGTCAAGGCGGTGCTCCGGTACGCATCGAAGAACGAAGCGCGCGCCGTGACGGGGAGCGAGCCGGTCACGCCCCGCCACAGGACGCGCTCGACCTCGGGCGCTCGCGCGAGGCGCTCCTTCGCGGGAAGCAGGCGCCAGTACACGACCTCGAGGTATCCGAGGATCCGGCTCAGGTTCTGCTCGTTCGTCTCGGACCCGAGGCTCGCCAGCGCCTCGTCGAGGAAGGCTCCGGGCGCCAGCCGCTCGTCCAGGACCTGGTCCCAGAGCGTCACCCACGCCGCGCCACGCACGAGCGCCGGCTGGAGCTCGCCCACGTGCGTGCTCAGATAGGCGAGGCTCGCCGGGTCGAGGACGAAGCCGCCGTACTCCATCCCGCTCCCGTTCGGCAACACCCAGCGGAGTCCGGCGACGCGCACGCCGTTCAGTCGAACCGGCCGGGCGCCCAGCTCTACGCCCACGAGCGTGTCCCCACGCGCGTATCCCAGACGCACCTCCAGGCGCTGCGGCCACACCCGCCCCTTCCCCTCCGGGTCCGACGGAGCGATCACCACGGCGCCGGAGTCGCGGCGCACCGTGATGGTGGGCCTTCCGGGCTGGTCCACCCAGTCGTGGCTCCACGCCGAGAGGTTCTCCGGCGAGCTCTTGTCGAGGATGGCGATGAGGTCGGGCCACGTCGCGTTGCCGTAGGCGTAGGTGTGCAGGTAGGTGCGCAGCCCGTCGCGGAAGGCATCGACGCCCACGCGCGCCTCCAGGTGCCGCATGACGATGGGCGCCTTCTCGTAGATGATGGCGCCGTAGAGCGAGCCCGCGTCGTCCAGGTTCTCCAGAGGCTGGCGGATCGCGTTCGCCCCGGCCGTGCGGTCCACCGCGTACGCCGCCGGGA
>CAZFIS010000045.1:0-14127 GCA_964519125.1 uncultured Gemmatimonadaceae bacterium
TCGAGCCGTAGAGGAAGTGCAGGGGATAGCGCTGCAGGAGGGCGCGCACGGCCGGGGGGACGAGATAGAGCGAGGACAGGAGCGTCTCGCCGAGAGCGATGTGGGTGCCCGGGCCCCAAGCCAGGACCGGCTCCGGCACGAGGAGCCAGGCGAGGGCGATCAGAAGGGCGGAGAGCGCGATCACGCGGGCGGAGGCCTCCTAGCTCGTCGGGGGGCTGCCTTCGGGCTCGACCCTCCCGGGGGAGAGCTCCCGGTCGTCGTCGCCTTCTTCGAGGTAGGCCGAGTCCTCGCCGAGCCCCTCGCGGGACTCCGGGCGCCGCCGGATCCTGCGTGCCCCCTCGCGAGCGCCCTCCCGCACCCCGCGCACCGTGGCCGCCGTATCCAGGAAGATGTCCTCGGCCTCGCCCTGAACGACCTCCATCAGCGCGTTGAACTCCTCGATGCGCTCCTCCATCCGGTCCGACGCTTGGTGGAGTCGGTCGGTGAGGGCTCGCACCGACGTATTGAGTCGCTCGACGTCCGTGCGTAAGGCGTGCGTGATGAACTCCACGTTGTCTGAGATTGCGCGTGCCCGGTCGGAGACCGGTCCCAGGTTCTGGTGCAGTGCCCTGCGTGCCTCCTTCAGCGTCCGGCTGAAGCCCAGGATGAGCCACGCCACGACCACCGTGAGCGCGATCACGGTGAGGCTGGTCACGAGCAGGGCGACATCCGCCGCCTGAGAGAGCACATCCCTCGAGGCGAGCGCGACCACCGTATCACCCTGCGGCGCAGCGATCATCGTGGACAGGAGCGGAGAGAGCATGGAAGAACAGTAACCGGAGCCGGGCGGGTGGAGCCAGGCCGCCGCCCGTCCGGCGGGCCGCTTCCGCTCACGGTTCTCGCCTTCTGGAATCGCCAGGTCCGGACCCGTGCTTGATCGCTTCGCGCTCGGCCCGGCGCTCGTCGCCTTCCGCCAGCGCTCGCTCCGCGTGCGGAGAGATCTCTCCGGCCTGGCGCAGCACCCGTGCCGTGAGGAACGGGCCCGCCAGCTCGGACATCATCACGCCCAGGACGATGACCGTGAAGAGCGTCGCCTCCGCCCCGGCGTGCGGTAGCTCGAGGCCCGAGTACACCAGCACGACCGAGGCGGCCATGGCCAGGGAGATCCCGCCCTGGGGTAGGAGGCCGAGCCCGAGGCTGCGCGGCACCTTGAACCCGAGCGGCACGACTGCGGTGAGCGCCCCCGTGGCGGCAACCTTGGCGCCCCCGCGCAGGACCGCATAGCCCACGGCCAACGCGACGATCGACAGGTCCGGCATACGCAGGAGCGCGCCTGCCAGGAGCAGGAAGATCACGTAGACGGGCTTCTCCCATCGCTCGAGCACGCGCCGGACGCGGTCCTGGGCGTGGCCGAAGTTGGCCACCACGGCGCCCGCCGTCAGCGACACGAACAGCGGCGAGAGCCCCCAGCGCAGCGCGGCTCCGGCCGCGAAGGCGCACATTCCGAGCAGGAAGAGGACGAGCTCCTCTCCGGCGGGCCGGAGGCGGGTGAGCCACAGGAAGACGATACCGCAGACGAGGCCGAGCCCGAGCGCGACGCCCACGAGCGCAGGCTGCGCGACGGCGCCCACACCGGCGGCGATCGTCTCGCGGCGGAAGAGGGAGTACGTGACCTGGAGCGCGACGATACCCACGATGGCATCCAGGGACCCGATGAACAGGAGGAGGTCCCGGACGTTGCCCCTCACCATGAAGTTCGAAGAGACCAGCGCGATCCCGGCCGGTGTGGTCACGGCCGCCGTGGCAGCCGCGCCGAGCAGGAGGAGGGGCACCCCTTCGCCTCGGACACCGGCCAGGTGGAGGATTCCCCAGGCGCCCGCGAGAAAGATCCCGAAGGCCAGCAGCGCCTGGCCCACGCATAGGACGTGGTGGGAGACAGGAAAGCGAGCCAGAACGTGCCGGTCGAGCTGGAGCCCGAAGTGGAGCCCGATCCAGCCGAGACCGACGGCCAGGAAGGGGAACAGCTGCCGGGTGGCCTCGTGTCCGAGCAGACCGAGCCCGGCGGGGCCGAGCGCGAACCCGAGCACGAGGAAGTGCGTGCCCGTGCGGAAGAGCAACCGTGGTCCGGGCGGTACGCGCTCGGTCGAGAACGAGAAACGCGCGCCGAGCAGTGCCAGGAGGATGAGGATCAGCGTCGCGACGAGGGGATCCATGGATGCGCCTCTAGCGAAGCTCTGAACAGGCCATCGAGTGGGGGCCGGTCAGGGTGGAGCATGCGTCATTCATGAGATCAAGGGCTCCTGGTGCCCGGTTCTGGCTCCGGCGACGCTCCACAGTCGCTTGCCCACGCGGTAGCCGTGTTCGCCTCCACGACCCGCCCGGTCGCCTCGCTGTCATGGCTCGAGTCCTCGGCCTGCTAGATCGGGCTGCCCTCGTCTCCCAACTCCGGCGCGAGTCCCACGACCCGATCCACGGGAATCGTGAAGACGATGCCCGTCGCCGGAGCGTCGAGGTTTCCGGCGACCTCCTGGAGCAGGTCGATGGCCGGCCCGACCTTCTCCTCCGGCACCACGCTCAGGATCGTCCGGTTCTGGGGGCGGGACCCGGAGATCAGGGTCCGGAGCCCCGCGAAGATCGGGATGTCATGGGAGAGCAAGCGTCCCATGCCTTCGCTGTTGACGATCGTGGCTCCGGTGATACCCAGCTCCACGAATCCGGAGAGGATCTCGTCGAGCTTCTCCGGATCGTTGATGACGGCCACGAGAAGCCGGGTGGAGGCCGGAGCGCTCATGCGTGCTCTTGGTCGACCGCTTCGACGATGCGCAGAAGGGCGTCCTCGTCCGGGGCCGCCTCCAGTTGGCGGATGAGCTCATGGTGGCGGGCCAGACGGCAGATGCGGGCCAGGAGCTTCACGTGCTCGCGCTCGTGGCTGGGAGGGGAGAGGAGGACGAAGAGCACCCGCACCGGATCTTCCCCGGATGGACCGAACGGGATGGGCTGGGGTGCGAGCGCGACACCGATGGCGGGCTCACTCAGGCCGGGCACGGTGGCGTGGGGAATGGCGAGGCCGGCACCCATGACGGTAGGGTGGGAACGCTCCCGCTCGAGGAGCTTCTCGGCGATCAGCTCCGCGGGGCCGAGCCCCACGGCTTCGGCTCGTGCCGCGATTTCCATGAGCGCACCCTCGACATCGTGCGCGTTGAGCCGGGCCACGATGAAGCCCTCCCGCAGGTACTCCTTCAGGTGCATGGAACGCCGGGGTGGAGGTGGGCGGCTCGGTCGGCGAGCACGACGCTCCGACGTTAGACGCCACGGCGAGGAGAATCAAGCGCGCGGCACGCATCGTGCATCGATCCGCAGGCAGGAGAGGACCGACCTCGGGCCGGCTTGGGCGGGCCCGCTCACCACGGCGCCGGAGGGATCATGGAGCGGTTGCTGGCAGACGATGCACGCGAGTATGTTCGTGGCCCCACGGGCCGTCTGGAGGGGCAGTGGCTCCCACCCGGGCCCGGGTCAGCTCCCACCCGCTCCCCGGATATCATGACGACCTTCCTGGTCGAAGGCGGCCGCCGGCTCGAAGGCACGATCCGGCCCGCCGGCAACAAGAATGCGGCGCTCCCTTGCCTGGCCGCCACCGTCCTCGCCGCCGAGCCCGTCACACTGGAGAACGTACCCCGCATCCGCGACGTGGAGACGTTCCTGGACATCATCGCGTCGCTGGGCGCCGAGGTGCGCTGGGTCGGCGAGAACGAGGTGATGGTGGACGGTCGTGGAATCCAGGTGGACGGAGTGGACCGAGAGCGCGCGGCGAGCATCCGGGCGTCGCTGCTTCTCGCTGGCCCGCTGCTGGCCCGGTTCGGGCACGTTCAGCTTCCCCCTCCGGGCGGCGACGTGATCGGGCGCCGGCGCATGGACACGCACTTTCTGGCGTTCGAAGCGCTCGGGGCCGAAGTGACGCTGAACGGAGGCTTCACGCTGCGCGCCCCCCGCCTCACGGGGGCCGACGTCTTCCTGGACGAACCGTCGGTGACCGGCACGGAGAATGCCGTGATGGCCGCCGTGAGGGCGCGAGGCCGGACCCGGCTCCGCAACGCGGCCGCCGAGCCGCATGTCCAGGATCTGTGCCGGCTGCTCAACGCGATGGGTGCCCGCATCTCCGGCATCGGTACCCACATCCTCGAGATCGAGGGCGTGGCCGAGCTCGGAGGCGCCCGCTTCCGTCTGGGCTCCGACCACATCGAGACGGGCTCGTTCATCGGGCTCGCGGCCATCACCGGGAGCGAGATCACGATCGAGGGCGCGCCCGTCGAGCACCTGGACTCCACGCTCCTCGCCTTCCGCCGACTGGGCGTGGAGTACTCGGTGCGGGGCGACGATCTCGTCGTGCACGGCGATACCGAGCACCACATCCGGCAGGACGCCTTCGGGCACGTGCCCAAGGTCGACGACGGGCCGTGGCCGGCCTTCCCGGCGGACCTGACTTCGATCGCTCTGGTCGTGGCGACGCAGTGCCACGGGACCGTGGTCGTGCACGAGAAGATGTTCGAGTCGAGGATGTTCTTCACGGACAAATTGGTCGGCATGGGGGCCTCGATCATCCTGTGTGACCCCCATCGAGCCGTGGTGGTCGGGCCGTCGCCCCTCCAGGGAGACACGCTCGAAAGCCCCGACATCCGGGCGGGGATGGCGCTGCTGCTCGCAGCCCTGAGCGCAGAAGGGGTCAGCCGGATCCGCAACATCCAGCAGATCGAACGGGGATACGAGCGCATCGACGAGCGCCTCCGGGGGCTCGGCGCCCGCATTGAGCGCATCGACGACTGAGGTTGTATCCGGCCTCCGATGAACCTTTCGCGCCCGCGGTACGTATGTCTCTGTGTGTGGGAAGGGGGGGCGGCGCAGCGCACCGTAGCGCGAGGAGACCCATGACCGAACAGAAGAAGCGGGCACGCGACAAGGTGTCCGACGGGATTCGCCAAGGCATCGGCGTCCTGTCGGCGTTCAAGGACGCGCTCGAGGAGACGATCCAGGATGCCCGCGAGCGCGGAGACCTGTCGAGCGACCGCGCGAAGCAGGTGATGAAGAGCGCCCTCGATCGTGCCCAGGAGGCGGCAGGGGAGGCCCGGGAGCGCCTCGACTTCGTCACCCAGAAGGAGTTCGACGGGTTGAAGGACGTCGTGGACGGCATCGCCGAGCGGATGTCCGCGGTGGAAGAGAAGCTGCGCTCGCCGGGAGGGCCCAAAGACACCGAATAGCGGGACGAGGGGGCCGCCCTTGAGCGACTTCCGCGCCCATCCTATATTGCACGACCGGCAGAGTTGCCCTGCGGGGCGGCATGATTGCGAAGTGGGGGAGTTGGTGGCCCCCGCTTTTTTATTCGGTGTGATAAGGAGTCGAGTGGGGGGCGTGTAGTATGCGACCCGTACCGGAGGTCGACCGTGAGATGGAAGCCCGCGTTCGCGCTTTGGGCTTCGAGGTCGTGGACGTTCGATGGGCCGGGAGCGCACGCCGACCTTTGCTTCGGATCCGTATCGACCGGGCGGACGGCGCCGAGGGACAAGGCGTCACGGTGGATGATTGCGCGAGCGTGAGCCGGGGCCTGGAGCCGTGGCTGGACGCCTGCGAGGAGTTGCCGGAGCGGTACGTGCTGGAGGTGTCTTCGCCGGGGGTGGACCGGCCGTTGGTCCACGGGCGGGATTTTCAGCGGTTCCGGGGCGAGCAGGTGGCCGTCAGGGGCCACGACGTGCTCGCGGGAAGAGCCCGCAGGCTCGAGGGCGAGCTGCTGGGGCTGGAAGAGGGTGAGGGAGAGGGCGGGGCCGTGAGGCTCCGGCTTGCAGATGGTGACGAGGTCAGCATCCCGCGTGCCCAGATCGCGGGAGCCAACCTCGTCTTCACGTGGAAGTGAGAGAGGAA
This sequence comes from uncultured Gemmatimonadaceae bacterium, assembly GCA_964519125.1. Taxonomy (GTDB): domain Bacteria; phylum Gemmatimonadota; class Gemmatimonadetes; order Longimicrobiales; family Gaopeijiaceae; genus SZUA-318. Next base: position 5,890 of record CAZFIS010000045.1, read on the forward strand.
CGATGCCCAACGCTGGCCAGATCGTCGCGGCCTTCCGGGATGTGGCTGCTACCAAGAGCCTCACCCCGGAGGAGATGAACGATCTCGTCAAAGACGGGATCCTGGCTGGACTCGTCCGTATCTACGGGCCGAACGTCCAGGCCGAGATCTCGATCAACGACGATACCGGTGAGTTCGACATCGTGGTGCTGCGCCGGGTTGTCGAGGAGGTCGAGGACCCCTCCTGCGAGATCGCCCTCGAAGAAGCCCGCTGGGACGACGAGACCTATGAAGTCGGCGACGTCATGGAGATCCCGGTGGCCTTCGCCGAGTTCGGCCGCAATGCGGTCATGGCAGTGAAGCAGCGCATCGTGCAGCGCGTTCGCGAGAACGAGCGGGACCGCATTCGCGACGAGTTCGCGGACCGCGTCGGGGAGCTTCTCTCGGGCGAGGTCCAGCAGATCGAGCGCGGCAAGCTGGTGGTCATGATGAACCGCGCCCGCGACGCCGATGCGATCATTCCGTGGAAGGACCAGAACCCTCGCGAGCGTTTCCGTCAGGGCGATCCGATCCGCGCGGTGCTCAAGAAGGTCGAGGAGACGCCCAAGGGCCCGAGGCTGATCCTGTCCCGGGCGGATCCGCTGTTCGTGGCGGCGCTCTTCAAGCTGGAGGTCCCCGAGATCTACCAGGGCATCGTGGAGATCAAGGAGATCGCGCGCGAGGTCGGAGGGCGAACCAAGATCGCGGTGAACAGCCGCGACGACTCGATCGATCCTGTGGGCGCGTGTGTGGGGCTCAAGGGATCGCGCGTCCAGGCCGTGGTATCGGAGCTCGGTGGCGAGCGCATCGACATCGTGCCCTGGCACCCGGACCCCGAGGTATTCGCGCGCCGGGCGCTCGCGCCCGCCCGGGTGGCCAAGGTGCTCAGCAACTCGGAGCGCCAGGTGATCACGGCGATCGTGGACGAGGATCAGCTTTCGCTGGCCATCGGCCGCAACGGACAGAACGTCCGGCTCGCGTCCCAGCTCATCGGCTGGCAGATCGACCTGTACGGGTCGCGGGAATGGCTCGAGCGGGGCGCCGACATGTCGTTGTTCGGTGGTGGTGGAGAGGAGCATTACGAGACTGCGGATTTCCCGCTGTCGGAGCTCGATCTTCCCGAAACCACACTGGCGGCTCTCACGCAGGCCGGGTATGATACGTTTCTCCAGATCATCGATCTCGAGCGGCGTGATTTCCTGGGGATCGAGGGGCTCGGCGAGGAGGATGCGGACCGTCTGGGCCGGGTCATCGACGAGCTGACCGTCGTCGAGGGAGAGCCCGCCGCAGAGGCGGCTCCGGGAGGCGAAGGTGGGGGCGCCACGTCGCACATCTTCGACTTCCAGGGGCAACCGCCCACCGGCGACGCCGCGGCGGCCGCGGTGGATGAGGAGAGCGCCGTCGAGCCCACGGACGAGGAGCAAGAAGGCGCCGGAGACACGGAGGATGGAGAGGAGTCGGGGCGCTGAGGCGGAGACGCTCCGGCTATTGGGCCTGGCCCGACGGGCCGGCGCGGTCGTCATCGGCACGGAGGCCACGCGTCGGGCGGTCCGTCAGGGCGAGGCCCGGTTGGTCTTGATGGCAGGGGACGCTTCGAGCGTCCAGTTGGACAAGGTACGAAGTGCGTTGCGCAATCGGCCGATCCCCCGGGCGATCCTGGGGGATCGGGCCACATTGGGCGGTGCGGTTGGCCGGGAGCCGGTCTCCGCATTGGCTGTCACGGCGGCGACGTTCGCCGAGCAGCTCGTGCGGAAGCTGAACCTCGCGGTGGATGTGCCGCCGGACGAGTTGGAGGCGACTGAATAGAATGCGGGTCATCGAGCTGGCTACGGACCTCAAGGTCGAGGCTGCGGCTCTCATTCAGCTTCTTCGGGAGATGGGGATTCCCATCACCGATGACGACGCGTCCCTGACCGACGGCCAGGTGGCCAAGGTGCTGGCGCGCGTCGAGCGTGAGCGCCGTGCCGGCCACAAGGATCCGTCGGAGGCTATGCAGGCCGCCCTGGAAGACGCTCAGTCGAGCCCCCGCCGTCGTCGTCGTCGTCGCGCGCCGAGCGACGCCGAAGAAGAGGAGGCGGAGAAAGCCGAGGAGTCCGAGGCTGCGGAGACGGTTGCCGAGGGCGACGAGCCCGAGGCGGAGGGTCGGGACGAGGGCGCGGCCGAGGATGAGACCGCGACCGCGCCCTCGAGTGAGGAGTCGACGGAAGAGGACGAAGAGGAAGAGGACGAAGAGGACGAGGAGGAAGAGGACGAGGAGGAAGAGGACGAGGACGAAGAGGAAGAAGAAGACGAGGTCGTGGGCGTCGAGGCCGAAGCCGACATCGCCGATGACGAATCGGAGGGTGAGGAGGAGGCCGAGCTCGAGGAGGCCGACGCTGACGAGGAGGTCGAGGTCGACGCCGAGCTCGAGGAGGCCGGGGACGTCGAGGGGCAGGCCGAGGAGCGGGTGCCGGCCCCCGAGCCGGCCCGCCGAGGGGCTCCCAGCGGGCCCGCACGCGTGCTCCGCAAGCCTACTCCGGCTGCGAGCGCCGGACCCGGCGGGCAGGTGCGGATCCAGGCCGAGGGCTACACCTCGGACGGGCGGCGCAAGGAGCGCAAGAAGGGCAAGAAGCGCCAGCGCGTCGATCAGGACGCGGTGCAGGAGAACATCCAGCGCGTCATGGCGGAGCTGAAAGGCGGCAGCGGCAAGAAGCGTCGCCGGCGCGGAGGCAGCTCACGGGAGGACCAGGAGGCTCAAGAGGAGCAGGAGCGCCAGGACCAGGAGCGGGAGGCGCGCACGGTGCGCGTCAACGAGTTCCTCACGGTCGCCGAGCTCGCCGAGCTCATGGACGTTTCGTCCACGGAGATCATCGGATCGGCGTTCAAGAACCTGGGGCTGCTCGTCACGATCAACCAGCGCCTCGACTTCGACCAGATCGAGATGCTCCTCGACGAGTTCGGCTTCAAGGCCGTCCGCGAAGAGGAGTACGGTGCGGAGCCGGAAGTGGAGGAGGAGGAAGACGCACCCGAGGACCTGGAGTGGCGGCCGCCGGTCGTCACGGTCATGGGCCACGTCGACCACGGCAAGACCCTGCTCCTCGACCGCATCCGAAAGAGCAACGTCGTGGCAGGCGAAGCGGGCGGCATCACCCAGCACATCGGCGCGTACCATGTGGAATTGGAGGGCGGCAGGAGCATCACGTTCCTCGACACGCCGGGCCACGCGGCGTTCACGGCGATGCGTGCGCGCGGCGCGAACCTGACGGACATCGTGATTCTCCTGGTGGCCGCCGACGACTCGGTGATGCCTCAGACGGTGGAGGCCATCAGCCACGCGCGGAACGCGGGCGTGCCCCTGCTGGTCGCCATCAACAAGTGCGACCTGCCTGCGGCCGACCCCAGGAAGGTGAAGCAGGAGCTGCTCCAGCACTCGGTCAACGTCGAGGAGTTCGGGGGAGAAGTGCTTTCGGCCGAGATTTCGGCGAAGACCGGCCAGGGGGTCGACGACCTGCTGGAGAAGGTGCTCCTCCAGGCCGAGCTCCTCGAGCTGAAGGCCAACCCCGACCGGGATGCGAGCGGCACGGTCATCGAGGCACAGCTCGACGTCGGAAAGGGCCCGGTGGTCAGCGTGCTCGTGCAGCGCGGCACGCTCAGCGTCGGAGATTCCTTCCTGTGCGGTATGTACGAGGGCAGGGTGCGCGCCATGCTCGACGAGCGCGGCAAGCCCGTCAAGGGGGTGGGTCCGGGCGTTCCGGTCCAGGTACTGGGGTCGGGAGGGGTGCCGCAGGCCGGAGACACCTTCCAGGTCATGGACGCGGATCGCGCGGCGGAGATCGCCACGAACCGCCAGCGTCTCGACCGGGAGAAGCAGCTCCGCATCCGGGAGCGCGGGGTCAAGCTGGGAGACTTCTCCAAGCTCGTGGCGGCCGGCCGGACCGCGATGCTGCCCCTCGTGATCAAGGGCGACGTGGACGGCTCGGTACAGGCGGTCGCCGACTCCCTGGAGCAGCTCGGCACCGATGAAGTCCGGGTGGAGATCATCCACCGCGGAGTCGGCGCCATCAACGAGTCCGACGTGCTCCTGGCGAAGACGGCCGGCGCGGTCATCATCGGCTTCCGGGTCCGCCCGCAGACGGCGGCCCGGGTCGAGGCGGAGCGCGGGGACGTCGACATCCACGTCTACGACGTCATCTACGAAGCCGTGGACGACGTCCGCCGCGCCATGGAGGGCCTGCTCTCGCCGGAGCGCAGGGAGACGATCCAGGGCGCGGCCGAGGTCCGGGAGACGTTCAAGGTCAGCAAGGTGGGCACGATCGCGGGCTGCTACGTGACCGAGGGTCGCATCGACCGGAAGGGTCGGGGCCGCCTCGTCCGGGACGGCGTGGTCGTGTACGACGGGGATATCGCCTCGCTGAAGCGCTTCAAGGACGACGTGAAGGAAGTGCGCGAGGGCCTGGAGTGCGGTATCGGCATCGCGAACTTCAACGACGTCAAAGTTGGCGACGTCATCGAGTGCTACACGGTCGAGGAGTTCGCCCGTACGCTGGCCGGAGCCCACGGGGGAAGGTAGCGCGCCTCATGGTCGTCGCGGTGCAGACCTGGGAACTCTCGCTTCCGGGCTGCGCTTCTCTCAAGGAAAAGCGCTCGGTCGTGCGGTCACTCAAGGACCGGCTCCGCCAGAAGTTCCAGGCGTCCGTGGCGGAGACGGCCTATCAGGACATGCACGAGCGGGCGGCGCTCAGCCTCGCGGTGGTGGCCACGGACCGCCGCTTCGCGGAATCGGTACTGGACAAGGCGGATCGGTTCGTGCAGGAGCACGGCCGCGCCGTCATCATCGGTGTCCACCGCGACCTCTACTAGACGCGACAACAGATCTCAGCCCATGGCTCCCAGGCGCCTAGAACGACTCAACGCACAACTCAAGCGTGAGATCGCCGTGCTGCTTCGCACGGACGTCCGCGACCCGCGCATCGACGCGGTCACCGTCACGGCCGTGGACGCGGCCCGTGACCTGACCACCGCCAAGGTGTTCGTCCACCTCTGGGGCCCGGATGAGGAGCGCGCCCAGTCCATGGAGGGTCTGGAGGCCGCGGCTCCCTTCCTGCGCGGGACCCTCGGCAGGAGACTGCATGTCCGTCGGGTCCCGGAGCTACACTTCATGGAGGACCGCTCCGAGGCACGCGCGCGCCGGATCGAGGAGATCCTCTCAGAGGTCGACATCCCGGAGCCGGAGGACGAGGCATCGGAGGACGACGGCGGGGACGGCCCGAAGGACGACGAGCTGTGAGGGATGGGGTCGTCCTCGTGGACAAGCCGGAGGGGCCTACGTCCCACGACGTGGTCCAGGTCGCAAGGCGCTCACTCGATGAGCGCCGGATCGGACACACCGGCACGCTGGATCCGTTCGCGTCGGGCCTGATGCTCTTGTGTGTGGGGCGAGCGACGCGGATTGCGGAGTTCCTCACCGGCCTCGACAAGTCCTACGTGGCCGTCGCCCGGCTGGGCGTCACGACCGACACGCTCGACCGGGAGGGCAAGGTCGTCGCCGAGCGCGAGGGGTGGCAGACGCTGGACGAGCGGAGGGTTCGGGAGGCCCTGGAGCCCTTCGTGGGCCGCATCCAGCAAGTGCCTCCCCAGTACTCCGCCCGGAAGGTGGACGGCGTGGCCATGCACCGCAGGGCTCGTCGCGGGGAGCGGGTGGAGCTTCCGCCGCGCCCGGTCACGATCTACGAGCTCGAACTCGTGGAGATGCGTCCACCGGACGTGCGCCTGCGCGTGCTCTGCTCCAGTGGCACGTACGTGCGGTCGCTCGCCGGGGACCTCGGGGAGTCCCTCGGCGTGGGAGCCCATCTGAGCGCGCTGCGCCGCACCTCGGTGGGCTCCTTCCAGGTGGACGACGCGGTTGCCATCGATCGGCTGACGGACGAGACGGCGCTCGCGGCTGCGTGGTTGAGCCCCCTGGAAGCGTTGGCTCATCTGCCGAGCCTGGGCGTATCCGCCGAGGGCGCTCTCTCTCTCGGGCTCGGACAGCGCATCCCCGCCGAAGGGATGGACCCGGCCCCGTCGGTGGTGGCGGCGTTTCAGGGGGAGCTCATCGCCATCGGAGAGGTGGCCGAAGAGAGCTTCCATCCCCATAAGGTGTTCGTCCAATGAGTGAGCGCGCCGTACGCTGGGCCGAGCCGCCCGGTATCCCCGCGGGGGGGGGCACCGTCGTCACCGTGGGGACGTTCGACGGGGTGCATCGCGGTCACTGGACGGTCCTGCAGGAGATCCGCCGTCGGGCGGAAGCGACCGGAAGGCGCAGCGTCCTCGTGACCTTCGATCCACATCCGCTGCGCATCGTGCGCCCCGAGCGCGCTCCGAAGCTGCTCACCACGCCGGTCGAGAAGAAGGAGATCCTGGCCGAGAGCGGACTGGACTACGCCGTCTTCATCAGCTTCACGGAGGCGCTGTCCCGCTACGAGCCCCGGCGCTTCGTCGAGGAGATCCTCGTGGGACGGCTGGGCGTGCGGGAGCTCGTGATCGGATACGACCACGGGTTCGGCCGGGACCGCTCGGGCGACGTGGACACCTTGAAGGCGATCGGGGCTGAGCTGGGGTTCGACGTTTCGGTGGTGCCGGCCGTCGAGACGACGGGAGATTCGGTGTCGTCGTCCCGCATCCGGCGGGCTGTAGCCGAAGGGCGCATGGAGGAGGCGACGGCCTGCCTGGGGAGACCCTACTCGCTGCGGGGGATCGTGGTGCGGGGCGACGGCAGGGGGCGCCATCTCGGATTTCCGACCGCCAACCTCGCCGTTTCCAACGGCGACAAGCTCATCCCGCGCCAGGGGATCTACGCCGTGCGTGGGGTGCTTCGCTCCGGGACCCATCCCGGCGCGCTGCATCTGGGGCCGCGGCCCACGTTCAAGGGGTCGCCGCCCTCCATCGAGCTCCATCTCATCGACTTCGACGGCGACCTGTACGGCGAGACGGTCCGCGTCGACTTCGTCCGCCTCCTCCGCGACGTGCGTCCGTTCTCCACGGTGGCCTCTCTCGTGGAGCGGATGAAGGAGGATGTCGACGACGCGCGGAGCGCGCTGGCGCAAGAGGCGGGCGGTGGTGGAGGGGAGCGGGGATGAGGCACCGCTCGCCGCCATGGGTTGTTCCCGAAGGGGTACGGCCCTACACTTCAAGGCTGTAGCGGGCTGAAACGCCTCATGGCTTCCCCTGTAGCATAGACTCTCGAGGAGGCACGAACGCCAATGGCGATCGTCAAAGAAGACATCATCAAGAAGTACCAGGTCCACGAGAGCGATCGTGGCAGCGCTCCGGTCCAGGTCGCGCTCCTCACGGCTCGCATCGACGACCTGCGCGCGCATTTCGACGTGCACAAGAAGGACCACCACAGCCGCCGCGGACTCCTGAAGATGGTCGGCAAGCGCCGCCGTCTTCTCGAATACCTGAAGCGGAGCGACGTCGAGCGGTACCGCGAGCTCATCGCGGACCTCGGACTGCGTCACTAGCGTTTTCTCCGACGGCCGGGCCTTGCGGGGTCCGGCCGTCGGCACATTGCCGGAAGCCTCGTTGTTCGGGTGAGAGACGGCCTCTCAGTACGAGTGGGCTGCAAGACGGGCCGCGCGTGAGCGTGCCCCGAGCGGCGGTCGCTCTCTCCTCCGTTTCCGCGACGCTTCGGCGAGCTGTTTCCAGAGGCCCCGAACGAGTCGGGGCCGCAACCGAAGCGAGTAAGAGTACAATGATTCAGCGGATGGAGCGTCAGTTCGCCGGGCGAACACTGTCGCTCGAGATCGGCCGTATGGCCAAGCTTGCGCACGGTTCGTGCCTCGTGCAGTACGGAGACACCGTCGTGCTCTGCGCCGTCACGGCGCAGGACCACCCCACCCACCTCCCGTTCTTCCCGCTCACGGTCGAGTACCGCGAGCGGACGTACGCCGCCGGAAAGATCCCGGGCGGGTTCTTCAAGCGCGAGGGGCGCCCGAGCGAGAAGGAGATCCTCGCGGCGCGCCAGATCGACCGGCCCGTGCGGCCCCTGTTCCCGGCAGGCTTCATGAACGAGACGCAGCTCGCCTGCTTCGTTCTGTCGGCCGACCAGGAGAACGACGCCGACGTGCTCGGGCTTCTGGGCTGCTCGGTGGCGCTGAACATGTCCAAGGTCCCCTTCAACACGCCCATCGCGGCGGTGCGGGTGGGGCGGATCAAAGGCACGTTCATCCTGAACCCCACCTTCCAGCAGCTCCAGTACTC
>CAZFIS010000045.1:14137-24424 GCA_964519125.1 uncultured Gemmatimonadaceae bacterium
GCTGATCGATTCGCCGCCGCTGCTTTCCGTGAGCGATTCGGTCGCACTCTCGCCGTTTGCGACCTCGACCTCACGGTCGCGGGGTCCGCCGAGGCCATCACGATGGTCGAGGGCGGTGCGATCGAGGTGCCCGAGGCCGACATCCTGGAGGCGCTCGAGGTTGCCCACGCGGGCATCAAGGAGCTGTGCGCGCTGCAGGAGGAGTTCCTGGCGGACCACAAGGTTCCCGACATGGAGTGGACGCCCGTGCAGCCCGACGCCGACCTGAAGTCGCGCGTCGAGGACCTGGCGGCGTCGCGTGTGGAGGAGGCCCTGAACCTCCAGGACAAGCAGGAGCGCCAGCAGGCCATGGCCGCACTGCGCGAAGACGTGCTGAGCCAGCTCGTCGACGAGGACGAGGAGTGGTCCACGCACGAGGCGAGCGTGGGCGACATCCTGCGCGGCATCGAGAAGAAGACCATGCGCCAGCAGATCCTGGCGCAGGGCGAGCGAGCCGACGGTCGCGGCCTCGACGAGATCCGGCAGATCACGTGCGAGGTGGGCGTGCTTCCCCGCACGCACGGCTCGGCGCTCTTCACGCGCGGGCAGACGCAGTCGCTCGGCGTGGTGACGCTCGGAACCGCCCGGGACGAGCAGCGGATCGACTCGATCGACACGCACGAAGAGGTGACGAAGTCGTTCATGTTGCACTACAACTTCCCGCCGTTCTCGGTCGGGGAGGCCCGTCCCTACCGCGGCACCTCGCGGCGCGAGATCGGTCACGGAAACCTGGCGGAGCGGGCCATCCAGCCGCTCCTGCCCGCCTACGACGACTTCCCCTACACGATCCGGGTCGTCTCCGACATCCTGGAGTCCAACGGGTCTTCGTCCATGGCTACGGTGTGCTCGGCGGCGCTGTCGCTGATGGATGCGGGCGTCCCGATCAAGTCCCCCTGCGCCGGCGTGGCGATGGGGCTCATCAAGGAAGGAGACAAGGTCGCCATCCTGACTGACATCCTCGGCCTCGAGGACGCTCTGGGCGACATGGACTTCAAGGTTGCGGGCACACGCGCGGGCGTCACGTCGATCCAGATGGACATCAAGATCCAGGGCATGACGGTGGAGATCCTGAAGGAGGCGCTCGAGCGCGCTCACAAGGGCCGCCTGCACATCCTCGGTCTCATGGATCAGGCGATCTCCGAGCCACGTGCCGACATCTCGCAGTTCGCGCCCAGGATCATGAGCATCCAGATCAACCCGGAGAAGATCGGCGAGATCATCGGGCCCAAGGGCAAGACGATCCGCGCGATCCAGGAGGAGTCCGGGGCCCAGATCGACATCGACGACTCGGGGCTGGTGCGGATCTCGGCGGTCTCCGGCGAGGCCGGGGCGCGGGCGAGGGAGATGATCGAAGCGATCTGCCAGGAGCCCGAGGTCGGCCGGATCTACGAGGGACCGGTGAAGAACACCACGACCTTCGGCGCCTTCATCGAGATCCTTCCGGGCGTCGAGGGCCTATGTCACATCTCGGAGCTTCAGGAGGACCGCACGAAGAATACCGAGGACGTCCTGAAGAAGGGTGACATCACTCGGGTCAAGCTGCTCTCGGTCGACGAGAAGGGCCGTCTCCGTCTGTCCAGGAAGGCGGCGCTCGCGGAAGAGGCGACGGGTACGGCGGACGCGGCGGCGGACGCTTCTTCTTGAACGCGAAGCCCCGCGGGCGCTCCGCGGCGGGTGGCGAGGGGCACGGACCGCGGTCCGTGCCCCTCGCTTCATGCGGAGGGTAGTTGATGCGCGACACATTGCTGGGCAACGGAGTGCGGGTCCTGAGCGAGGAGATGCCGTGGGTGCGCTCGGTTTCCGTGGGGGTGTGGGTGCGGACGGGGTCGGCCCACGAGGCGGAGTCGGAAGCGGGCGCGAGCCATCTCCTGGAGCACATGGTGTTCAAGGGGACGAGCACGCGCAGCGCGCACGAGATCGCCCTGGCGCTGGAGAGCCTGGGCGGCTCGCTCGACGCGTACACGAGCCGCGAGCAAACGTCGTTCCAGGCGCGGGTACTCGACGATCACCTGCCCGTGGCCCTCGACGTGCTGCACGATCTGACCCTCCAGCCGACGCTCTCCGACGCGGACCTGGAGCTGGAGCGCGCGGTGGTGCTCGAGGAGATCGCGCAGGTCGAGGACACGCCGGACGATCAGGTCTTCGACCTGCACGGTGAGCGGCTGTGGAGCGGCCATCCGTACGGGCGTCCGATCCTGGGGACCGCCCAGAGCGTGGGCGCCATGCGCGCCGACGCGCTGCGCCGTCTCCACGCCGAGCGCTACCTGGGGCGGAACCTGGTGGTGGCGGCGGCGGGCAACGTGGCGCACGACGACCTGGTCGAGCGCGTGGCCGCTTACTTCGGCGAGCTGGATGCCGGGCCCGAGCCGCCCAGCGTGCCAGCGCCTCCATCCGGGTTGAGCGGGGACGAGCGGAACGAGAGGGATTCGGCCCAGACCCACGTGGTCATCGGCACGCTCGTCCCGGATCACTCGGCTCCGGAGCGCTATCCCCTCGTACTGCTCGCTGCGGCGCTCGGAGGCGGGATGAGCTCGCGGCTGTTCCAGCGGGTGCGAGAGGAGCTGGCGCTGTGCTACTCGGTCTACACGTTCCAGTCCTTCTATCGCGCGGGCGGGATGTCGGGCGTCTACGTCGGGACCCGGCCGGCGACGGCCGATCTCGCGGTGTCGACCATCCTGGACGAGCTGGCGAAGGTCGCGTCCGAAGGGCTGCCGGCGGACGAGCTGGAACAGACGAAGCGTCAGGTGAAGGGCCAGATCACCCTCTCGCTCGAGTCGACGAGCTCGCGGCTCTACAGGGTCGTGTCGTTCGCGCTGCACGACGAACCGTTCCTGCCGATCGACGATCTCCTCGCGCGAATCGACGCCGTCACCGAGGAGGAAGTCACGGCTGCTGCGGCCATCTACTTCGATCCGGACCGACAACTGGTCCTCAGGCTCGGTCCTTCCTAGCTTTCATAGCCCTCCAATCGCTGTGTTTGTCGACTACTGTCAAGCGAGAACGAGATGCTTATCGGCGTACCCAAAGAGATCAAGGACGACGAGTATCGCGTCGCCCTCACCCCGGCCGGCGCGGAGATGCTCACAAACGCCGGACACGAGCTCCTGGTGGAGAAGAGCGCGGGCCTCGGTAGCGGCTTCACGGACGACTTCTACCAGAATGCCGGCGCGGAAATCGTCGGAACGGCCGACGAGGTCTGGGCCCGGGCCGAGATGATCATGAAGGTCAAGGAGCCCATCAAGGTGGAGTGGCCCAGGATCCGCCAGGGTCAGGTCCTCTTCACGTACTTTCACTTCGCCGCGGACGAGGCGCTCACCAAGGCGTTTCTCGGCACCGGCGCCACCGCCATCGCGTACGAGACCGTGGAGCTCCCCTCGGGCGAGCTTCCGCTCCTGACACCGATGAGCGAGGTGGCCGGCCGCATGGCGATCCAGGAGGGTGCCAAATACCTGGAGAAGCCCCAGGGCGGGCTGGGCGTCCTCCTCGGAGGCGTTCCCGGCGTGCTGCCGGGCAAGGTCCTCGTGCTGGGAGGCGGCGTCGTCGGGACGCACGCCGCGAAGATGGCCGCGGGGCTCGGAGCCCGCGTCAGCATCATGGACATCAACCTCGAGCGGCTGCGCTACCTCGAGGACGTGATGCCGGCCAACGTGAACCTGCTGTTCAGCACTCCCTACGCGATCCGCAAGCAGGTCGAGGACGCCGACCTCATCGTCGGCGCCGTCCTCATCCCGGGGGCGAAGGCACCCAGCCTGGTGAAGCGTGAGGACCTGAAGCTCATGCGGCCGGGGACGGTCATCGTGGACGTGGCGGTCGACCAGGGCGGCTGCGTCGAGACGATCCACCCGACAACGCATCACGATCCAGTGTACGTGGTGGACAACGTCATCCACTACGCGGTCGCGAACATGCCGGGCGGAGTGCCCCGTACGAGCACGTTGGCCCTGACGAACGCCACGCTGCCGTATGCTCTGGCGCTGGCGGGCAAGGGGTGGAAGAAGGCGTGCCGCGAGGACGGCGCCCTGAAGCTGGGCGTGAACGCCGTCGACGGGCACGTCACCTTCCCGAACGTCGCCGAGGCGTTCGGGATGGAGTGCAAGAGCGTCGACGACTTTTTGAAGGCGTGACGTACCGGGTCCGCTTCGTCCGACTGCCGTCGAACCCTGATCTGCCGCTGCCGGGGAGGGCAACGCCGCAGGCAGCGGGGTATGACGTGCGGTCGGCCGAAGCGGACCTCGAGCTCCTGCCCGGGGAGATCCGGCTGGTGGGGACCGGGTTGGTGATGGAGCTGCCGGAAGGTGTGGAGTGCCAGGTCCGGCCCCGTTCGGGCCTGGCGCTGAAGCACGGGGTGACACTGCCGAACAGTCCGGGTACCATCGATCCGGATTACCGGGGTGAGTTGCGGGTCATCCTCCAGAACCTGGGTTCGGAGCCGGTGCCGATCGCTCGAGGTGAGCGTATCGCGCAGCTCGTGTTTGCGCGTTTCGAGAGTCCGGACGTCGAAGAATCGCACGAGTTGACGGACAGCGAGCGGGGTGGGGGCGGGTTCGGGAGCACCGGCACGAAATGACAGTTGGCATTTCGATCTCCGTAAACGTATGTTCTCGGGCCGTTTGGGGCCCCTTCTCGCTCTTGCAGACCTGACCATTGGCCGGACTCAGCAGTTGGTTCAATTCGGGGCGTCTCATCCCCGTCAACGACATCGCCGTGGACCTCGGAACCGCCAACACCCTGGTCTACGTGAAGGGTGAGGGCATCGTCCTCAACGAGCCCTCCGTCGTGGCGGTGGAGCGGGGCAGCAAGCACATCATGGGCATCGGCCTCGAGGCCAAGCGCATGCTGGGGCGCACGCCCGAAGGCATCGAGGCGATCCGGCCGCTGAAGGATGGCGTCATCGCCGACGTCGACGTGACCGAGATGATGCTGCGGCACTTCCTCAAGCAGGTGACGGCGAAGCGCATCTTCCGCATCAAGCCGCGCGTCGTGGTGGGTGTCCCTTCGGGCATCACCGAGCTGGAGCGGCGGGCTGTGCGCTCCTCCGCCATGGCGGCCGGGGCCAAGGCCGTCTACATGGTGGACGAGCCCATGGCGGCGGCCATCGGGGTCGGGCTTCCGGTCGAGACGCCTACGGGCAACATGGTCATCGATATCGGCGGAGGCACGACGGAGATCGCCGTCATCGCGCTCTCCGGGATCGTGTCCAACACCTCGATCCGGGTCGGAGGCGACGAGTTGGACACCTCCATCGTCACGTTCCTGCGCAAGAACTACAACCTCCTCATCGGAGAGCCGACGGCAGAAGCCATCAAGATCCAGGTCGGCTCCGCGTTCGATTTCGGGGAGGAGCGGGAGATGGACGTGAAGGGCCGCGATCTGGTGAGCGGAATTCCGAAGACCGTGACCGTGCACTCCCAGGAGATCCGGGAGTGCATCCAGGAGCCGATCCAGGCGATCGTCGAGGCGGTCCGCCGGGCCCTCGAGATCACCCCGCCCGAGCTTTCGTCCGACATCGTGGACCGCGGCATCGTGATGACGGGTGGTGGGGCTCTCATCCGGGGCCTCGATCGCCTTCTCCAGCACGAGACCAACCTCCCCATCCACGTGGACGAGGAGCCGCTGACCTGTGTGGTTCGCGGGGCGGGGCGCATCCTCGACGACCTGCACAAGTACCGGTCCGTACTCGTGGCCTAGCGGGTGGCGGTGAGGCTCCATGCCGGCCTTTCGAGCTGAGGTCGAACGCACGGGCGGCCGCCGCCAGCTCGGCGTCGCCATCGCGATGTTCCTGCTGGCCCTGGTCACACCCTACCTCTCCAAGCCGGTCCAGGAGCAGGTAGCGGGCGCTCTGCGCGCTTCGGTGCTGCGTCCGTTCATCGCAACCCAGCGGAGACTCGTCGCCGCACGCCTCCGCGCCGCCGATGTGGACGTGCTTCGGGTTCATCTGGACTCACTCGCCGCCATACTCTCCACGCAGCGCGCACTGGTCGACGAAAACCGGACGCTGCGCTCGCTCCTGGGGCTGTCCAAGCGCGTCGGGCCCTCCTTCCGACCCGCCGACGTCATGAGGCCGGGGACGCCCGGATCCGAGAGCATGTTCCTTCTGGACCTCGGGTCGGCGGACGGGGTTCGCCAGGGTGCACCCGTGGTGGACCGACACGGCCTGGTCGGTGTCATACGTGAGGTACGCAAGCACAGTTCGGTGGGCATGGACTGGACCCACCCCGACTTTCGCGTGAGCGCCATGATCCCGGACGGAAGCGCGTACGGGATCGTGGAGAACCGCAGGAGCACGTTCCGCGGCGGGGACCACCTCATTCTCGAAGGCGTGGCGTATCACCAGTTGATTCCGGCAGGGACTCCGGTGCTGACGACCGGACTCGGTGGGATCTTCCCCAGGGGAATCCCGATCGGGCGGATCGACAGTGTGGCCGATACCCAGGCGCATTGGCGCAAGAGCTACTGGCTCAGGCCCATGGTGCAGCCAGCCTCGGTGACCCAGGTCCTGGTGGCCGTGGGCAGGAGCACGCCGGAGGATGTTTCGCGGGCCTGGCCCCTCGACTCCCTGACGACCCGGGAAGAGGAGATCGATCGCGAGCGAGCGCGGGCGGACAGCCTGCGGGCCATGACCGACAGCGTGCGACTCCTGAGGGGTTTGCTGGAGCAGGCTCGCGACTCGAAACAGGGGGGCTCGTGAGGAGCCGCGTCCGGGTCTGGATCGTCGTCGTGGCGCTCGTTCTGCTTCACTTCCTCCTGCACGTCGGCTTCGGGCTCGGTCCCGTGGCACCCGATCTTCTGACCGTCGCGCTCCTGCTCGCGGCGCGTGAGGTCGGGATGGGAGCAGCAGCCGGAACTGGGTTCGCGTTCGGCCTGCTCGAGGATTCGCTCAGCGTGCTTTCATTCGGCGCGAACACCGTCTCCATGACGCTCATCGGCGCGCTGGGCGCCGTGACGAGGGACCTGTTCGTGGGCGACTCGCTGGTCTTCCTGGTATCGTATTTCGTCGTGGGGAAGTGGCTTCGAGACCTCGTGCACTGGCTGGTGGTCAGCGAGCCTCTGCGCAGGCCGTTCTTCGAGCAGGTGATGGTCCAGGGCGTCGTCGGCGGGATCTACGCCGCGGTCGTGGGCATCTTCGTGATGGCCGTCACCGGACTATGGCGGGAGGCCCCCCGGTGAATACGCATCACCCCCATGCCCGCCGGCGCAGGGCCCACGGTGCCTACGTCGTCATCGCGCTGTTCATGGGCACGCTCGTGGTGTCGTTCTTCCGAATGCAGGTACTGCGCTCGAGCGTCTGGGAGCTGAAGGCGGAGTCCAACCGGCTGCGGCAGCTCCCCGTCATGGCTCCTCGCGGCACCATCTACGACCGTTACGGGCGGATCCTCGCGGACAACGTTCCCGGGTACGCGATCACGATCCTGCCGGGTCCTCCCGACTCCGTGCGTCACACGCTGGAACGGATGTCGACCTACATCGACATCTCGCAGCAGCGGATCGACCAGCTCGTCGCCCAGATGAAGCGGTACGGGACGGAGGTCGTCGTGGACGGCGACGCCGACTTCGACGTGGTCAGCGCCCTCGAAGAGCGGCGTGCCGAGTTCCCGGACGTCTACATCGAGATGCGCCCGAAGCGCCGCTACATCGACGGACCCGCGACGGCTCACGTCCTCGGATACGTCGGTGAGATCACGCAGGGCGAGCTCGCCTCTCCGGCGTTCCCCGACGACCGGTACGAGCCGGGCATGATCGTGGGCAAGACCGGCATCGAGCGTGAGTACGAGTCCAGCCTCCAGGGAACGCCAGGGGTCCGGTACGTGGAGGTGGACGCGCGCGGCCGGGTGGTGGGGGATTTCGCGGGCGTCACCGCGGATCCTGCCAAGCCGGGCAGGGACCTGCACCTGAACCTCGACCTCGAGCTTCAGCAGTGGATTCGCCACATCTGGCCGGACTCGATGGCGGGCGCCGTGGTCGCGCTCGATCCTGCGGACGGGGGCGTGCTCGCACTGTACTCCGCACCCACGTTCGACCCCAACGAGTTCGTAGGCGGGATCTCGAGCCAGGTCTGGGACACGCTCAACAACGACCCGCAGAAGCCTCTGTTCAACCGCGCGACGATGGGGCTCTATCCGCCGGCCTCGACGTTCAAGCTCGCCGTGGCGGCGATCGGGCTCGAGTTGGGGGCCGTCACCCCGCAGGAGCACATGCCGAAGCCCTGCACGGGGGGCATCCTCATCGGAGGGATGTACCGCCACTGCTGGGGGGTGCACGGGTACGAGAACCTGACGCAGGCGATCGGCAACTCGTGCGACGTGTATTTCTACCAACTCGGCCAGAAGATCGGCCTCGACCGACTGCTCAAGGCGGCGACCGCCATCGGCTTCAGCAAGCGATGCGGCGTCGACCTCCCGCAGGAGGCCCAGGGCATCTTTCCCGCGAGCCGAGATTGGTGGAAGGAGCACAAGGACTACACGGCCCAGGAGGGTGAGGTGTACTCCTTGGCCATCGGGCAGGGCCCCAACTCCCAGACACCTTTGAAGATGGCGCAGTTCTACGAGGCGCTGGCACGGGACGGATCGGCGCCTCCTCCGACGATTGCGCAGGGGGTGGATCTGGGGAAGGGGTGGAGCCTCGATCTGTCTCCCGCGAACCTGCAAGCCCTGCGGGAGGGGCTGCGCAAGGTGACGCAGCTCGGCGGCACCGCCCACTACGGCACGGCGCTCCAGTACTGGGACATCATCGGCAAGACCGGCACGGCGCAGAACGCGCTCAGCGTCCAGGGCAAGGCGCCCGACCACGGTTGGTTCGCGGGCATCGCCGGGCCGCCGGGCGAGCCGCCCGAGATCGTCGTCGTGGCACTCGTCGAATACAGCGGCGAAGGATCCACCATGGCCGCGCCCATCGTAGCGAAGACGGCCGACTTCTACCTTCGACAGAAGTACGGGATTCCCCTCGACACACTGCAGACCTACCTGGACTACATCCGCGCCGGCAAAGGGGTGCCGCCGTGGTACAGGGAGCGCTTCGGAGGAGCCAAGCAGTGATCCGTCTCTTCGACCGCTGGGCTGTCGACCGCGGGCTCGTGCTGGCCACGCTCTCGCTGTCGCTCTTCGGGGTGGCCATGATCTACTCGGCGGGCGTGGTCTACGTCCCCGACCCGGTCACGCAGGGCGCCTGGATCCGCCAGAGCATCTGGCTCGTGCTGGCGCTTGTGGCCTTCAGCGCCTTCGCGCGCGTGCCGCTCCGGTGGATCGAGTGGGTTGCCATCCCCGCGTATGCGTTCTCGCTCGTGCTCCTGGCCGCCACGCTGGTCATCGGGACCGGAGCGGGCACCGCCGCCGGCGTGAAGAGTTGGATCCGCATCGGACCTCTCGGTTTCCAGCCGTCGGAAATCGCCAAGATCGCCACGATTCTCGTTCTGGCTCGCCTCCTGGCGCAGCGCGACGAGCCTCTGTCGTCGCTCAAGGACCTCGTCGTTCCCGCCGCGCTGGTGGGCCTCCCGCTGGCGCTGGTCATGCTCCAGCCCGACCTCGGCACGGCGATGGCGTTCGGGGGGATCCTGTTCGCGATGCTCTACTGGGCGGGTACGCCGGTCGCGCTCCTGCTGCTGGTGGCGAGCCCGGTCGCCGGCCTCGTCCTGTCCTTCGACACGAAGATCTGGTCGGGATACATCGTGGCCGTGGCGCTCTTCTTGTACTTCTACCGCTACCGCCTCTTCCTCTTCGAGTCCGTGGCGGTGGTGCTCGCGAACCTGGCCGCCGGCACGATCGCCCGCCCGTTGTGGAGCTCCCTGGCCAAGTACCAGCAGAACCGCATCCTCGTCTTCCTCAATCCGGATGTGGATCCCCGCGGGGCCGGCTACCAGCTCATCCAGTCCAAGGTGGCGATCGGCAGCGGGGGGCTGCTGGGCAAGGGCTACCTGATGGGCACGCAGAAGCGATTCGACTTCCTGCCCGAGCAGCACACCGACTTCATCTTCAGCGTGGTGGGAGAGGAGCTCGGGTTCATCGGCACGCTGCTCGTGATCGCGATGTTCTCGTACCTGCTGTGGCGATTGGTACGCATGGCGCAGGACTCGTCGGATCCCTTTGCCGGCCTGGTTCTCTTGGGTATCTTCGGTGCCTGGCTCGTACATATCTTCGTGAACGTCGGCATGACGATAGGCATCGTGCCGATCACCGGGATCCCCCTTCCGTTCGTCAGTTACGGGGGGACCTTTCTGTTGATGTCCTGGGTGGCGGTCGCCATCGCCGTTCGGGT
>CAZFIS010000046.1:0-6288 GCA_964519125.1 uncultured Gemmatimonadaceae bacterium
GGGCGAGAACAAGGAGTTCATCTCGACCAAGCTGAACTCCGCCAACTGGATGATCCAGGCGATCGAGCAGCGTCGCCAGACGATGCTCAAGGTCATGAACTTCATCGTGGACCGTCAGAGGGAGTTCTTCGAGCGGGGCGTGCAGTACCTTCGCCCGCTCACGCTCAGGGAGGTCGCGGACTACATCGAGATGCACGAATCGACGGTTTCCCGCGTGACCAACCAGAAGTACGTGCAGACGCCGCGCGGCGTGTTCTCGCTCAAGTACTTCTTCTCGAGCGGCCTGTCTACGACCAGCGGCGAGGACATCTCTGCACGGGGGGTGAAGGACAAGATCCAGAACCTCGTGAGCGGCGAGGACACGAAGAAGCCGTTGACGGACGCGGCCATCGTGAAGCTGCTCAAGGCCGACGGAGTCAAGATCGCCCGGCGGACCGTGGCCAAGTACCGCGATCAGTTGGGCATCCTTCCGGCGCGCATGCGCAAGAGGGTGTGAGCATGTCCGAGCCCGATATTCCTGCGGACGACCTGGGTCGGACCGCTGCGGCAGGTCTGTCCGACGAGATGCGCCGGGACTTCGCCGTCGTGGTGCCCGCCTACAACGAGGCGCCCGTGGTGGCAGACCTGGTGCGCGAGGTGCGCGCGTGTTTCGAGGCCCTGGATCTTCACGGCCAGGTGATCCTGGTCGACGACGGATCCACGGACGGCACCGCGGACATCGCCGGGCGCGAGGGCGCCGGCTGGGATGCGCTCACGGTGGTGAGCCACCGCACCAACCTGGGCAAGACCGAAGCCATCGTCACCGCGGCGGCGCACACGGACCGCACCTATCTCGTGCTCTTCGACGCCGACCTGCAGCACCGTCCCGACGAGATCCCCCGCTTCCTGGCCAAGCTCCAGGAGGGGTGGGACGTCGTCACGGGTCGCAAGGTCGGCTCCTATGACAAGCGAGCCGTGTCGTCGGTCTACAACCGGCTGTCGCGCCGCATCTTCAAGGTGCCCGTCTCCGATCTGAACTCGATGAAGGCCTTCCGGCGCGAGATCCTGGACGGCCTCGCGCTCCGCCACGACTGGCACCGCTTCTTCGTGGTGCTGGCACACGCGCGTGGCTATCGGGTCACGGAGATCGACATCGAGCTGCTGCCGCGCAGGGCAGGGGAGTCCAAGTTCCGGGGCCCGTTCCGCATCGTCATCGGCGTGATGGACCTCCTGTCCGTCTGGTTCCTCCTCCTCTTCTCGCGCAAGCCGCTCCTCCTGTTCGGGGCAACCGGCTTCGGGCTGGTGGGGCTGGGGATCCTGGTCGGGCTCGTGGCCGTCTACCTGCGCTTCATCCATCCGCTGCTCGGGTTCACGCCGTACGTGCCGCCCATGGGCTATCGGCCTCTGCTGTACCTGGTGATGCTGCTGGAGACGCTGGGCGCGCTGTTCGTCGGCTTCGGGCTGGTCGCGGAGCAGGTGGCACAGGTGCGCAGCGAGCTCGAGGACATGCGCAGGAAGGGACGATGACGGGCTCGCGCGCTCGCGTGCTCGTGGTGGTTGGCACCCGCCCCGAGGCGATCAAGATGGCTCCCGTGGTCGAGGCGCTCCGGAGGCGCGCGTCCGCGCTCGAGACGCGCGTCTGCCTGACGGGTCAGCACGACGACCTCGTGGATCAGGTGCTCGAAGCGTTCGCGCTCGATCCGGCGTACGACCTCGAGATCATGCGCGACGGCCAGACCCTGTACGACGTCGTGCACGGCGCCCTGGACGGGCTCCGCGACGTCGTGCGCTCGTTCCGGCCGGACGTCCTGCTCGTCCAGGGTGACACGGCGACCGTCTTCGTCGGCTCGCTCGTCGGGTACTTCGAGCGCGTGAAGGTCGGCCATGTGGAAGCCGGGCTCCGGAGCCACGACAAGTGGGCGCCGTTTCCCGAAGAGATCTTCCGCAGGCTTTCCGACGTGCTCGCCGACTCCTACTTCGCGCCGACGGTGCGGGCGCGCGATGCGCTCCTCGCCGAGGGCGTGCCCTCCACTCACATCCACGTGACGGGCAACACGGTGGTGGACGCCCTGCTGTCCGTGGCCGGGCGCGATCCCGCGGTGCAGGACCCCACGTTGGCGCGCGTGCTCGGATCGGATCGCCGCTTGGTGCTCCTCACGGCGCACCGGCGAGAGTCCTTCGGAGCGCCGCTACGGGAGGCGTTCGGCGCGGTGCGGGCCCTCGCGGACGCGGTCCCGGACGTCGAGGTCGTGTACCCCGTGCACCCCAACCCGAACGTGCGGGGGCCGGCGGAGGATCTTCTCTCCGACCATCCGCGCATCCATCTCACCCGTCCGCTCGGCTACCTCGATCTCGTGACCGCCCTGCGCCGCGCGGCCCTCGTCCTCACCGACTCGGGCGGCATCCAGGAGGAAGCGCCCACGTTCGGGACGCCGGTCCTGGTGCTGCGCGAGGTGACCGAGCGCCCGGAGGGCGTCGAGGCCGGGGTGGCCGAGCTCGTGGGCACGGACGGCGGGCGTATCGTCGCGCGCAGCCGCGCCGCGCTGGAGCGGAGCCCCAAGGCGTCCACTCCGCGCAACCCCTACGGGGACGGGAAAGCCGGCGAACGCATCGCTGATATTCTGCTATCGGACCTGACCGGCGCGGCGAGAGAGACGGAGGACTGGACGGGAGAGAGCGTCGGGACCGGGAGCGCGAACGGTCTCCGGGACCTGGAGACAGGAGCCGAGACCTGAACATCCTGATGCACGCCGTCTACTTCCCTCCGGAGGTCGGCGGCATGGAGAGCCACGTGTACTACCTGTGCCGCGCGCTCGCCGGCGAAGGACACAGGGTGGATGTGGTCACGTCGCGCTCGCGGCCGGGGCTCGCGGCCCACGAGGTCATGGACGGCGTCCACGTCTGGCGCACCTGGATGCCCGCGCGGAACACGCTCGGATGGGCTGCGCACGCGTTCGCCTCGATGCCCCGGTTCAGGACGCTGGCGAGAGCCGCCGACGTGATGCACGCGCAGGACATCGCAGCGGTGATCCCGGGGATCCTCGGGCGTCGCCTCGGGGGAGCGCCCCTGGTCACGACGTACCACTCCAGCCACTTCCTGAAGCGCGCGAACTCGCCGTTCTGGCGGCCCGTCTTCCGCCGATTCCTCGAGGCGGGCGACTACAACCTGGCCGCGAGCGAGGAGATCGCGCGCGTGGGCGAGGCCATCGCGCCCGGCGTGCGTGTCGAGCCGCTCACCAACGGCGTCGAGACCTCTCTCTTCCGCCGGGTGGAGCCCTCCCTGCCGGCGCCGCCGTCCGGGGTGCGCCGCGTGATCGTTCCGCGGCGACTCTTCTCCAAGAACGGCGTGGAATACTTCGTGCGGGCGCTACCGCTGATCGCCGAGCGGCTCGACGTGGAAGCGGTCCTCGTGGGCGACGGGCCGGAGCGTCGGAGGCTCGAGGCGCTGGCTGCCGAGCTGGGCGTCACGGAGCGGATCCGGTTCCTGGGCGCACGGCCCAACGCCGAGATGCCCGGGCTCCTGTCTTCTGGGGAGCTCGCGGTCTTTCCTTCCCTGATGGAGGCGACCTCGGTGGCCGCGCTCGAGTCGATGGCGTGTGAGCTGCCCGTGGCCGCTTCGCGGGTCGGGGGGCTTCCCCAGATCGTGGACGATAGCGTGGGCGCCCTCTTCGAGCCGGCCGATCCCGAGAGCCTGGCGCAGGTGGTGGTGGGACTGCTCGAGAGGCGCGATCTTGCGAGCCTGGGCGCCGAGGCGAGGGCGCGGGTGGTCGGGCGCTGGAGCAACGCGCGGCTCGCCGCCAGACATCTGGAGATCTACGAGGGACTCACACGACGGGGGCGCGCCGCCTCGGGCGGCGCGCCAGGAAGCCCATGAGCGAGAAGAAGAAGAAGCACCGCACGCCTCCTGCCGTGCCCGGGGGCAGCAAGACCACGCCCAGCGTCCCGCGCTGGCTCCCGGTGACGCTCTTCGCCGTGCTCACGCTGCTGCTCTTCCGGGCCTTCGTGTTCAGCCACAGCATGCTGTACGGGGGCGACACGCTGAGCCTGGGATACGTGGCCCGCGCGTTCTACGCCAGCCAGCTCCGGTCCGGCATCTTCCCGCTGTGGGCGCCCCGGATCCTCGGGGGAACGCCCTTCGTGGCGGCGCTCTCGGGTGGAGACTCTCTCTACCCGACATCGCTTCTGCTCCTCGTGATGGCGCCCTTCCGCGCTCTCGGCTGGAAGCTCGTGCTGCACATCTTCCTGGCCGGCCTCTTCATGTACGGATGGATGCGCACGATCGGCGTCTCCAAGGCCGGCTCGCTCGTCTCGGGGACCGCCTACATGCTGGCGCCGTTCCTGGTGAGCTTCGTCCATCCCGGACACGACGGGAAGATCTTCGTCACGGCGCTGACGCCGCTGCTCTTCTGGGTGGTGGAGCGCTTCTACGTGCGCCCGCGCACCGGGACATTCTCGGCCGTGGCGCTCGTGGTCACGCTCGTGCTGCTCACCACGCACTTCGAGATGACGTACTTCCTCTTCGGGGCGGTGGGCCTGTACGCGATCTTCCGGTCCGTGCAGCTCTGGCGGGGGAGCGCCTCCGGGCCGGAGGAGAAGACGCCGGGGAGCGCACGGGTCGGGGGCCTGCGCTTCTTGCTCTTCCTCGCGGCCGCGCTGGCGGGCTTCGGCGGCGCCGCCGTCCAGTTCGTACCCGCGGCGCACTACGTGATGAACTACTCGCGGCGCACGGCGACGACCGCGGCGTCGGCGGGCTCGAACGGCGAAGCGTGGTCCAGCTCGTGGTCGCTGCACCCGGAAGAGGTGATGGGGCTCGTCATTCCGGAGTTCGCGGGCAACGACGCCGGCGGCGCCGCGTGGGCCTCCGACACCTACTGGGGGCGCAACTTCTTCAAGGACAACGCCGAGTACGGAGGCATCCTGGTCCTCATCCTGGCGGCGGTGTCGTTCGTCGGGGCGAAGCGGCGCGGGCTGCGCTGGTTCTTCACCGGGGTGGGGACATTCGCGCTGCTGTTCGGGCTGGGCTCGCACACGCCCGTCTGGCACCTGTGCTACCTGCTTCTGCCCGGCGTCCGCCTCTTCCGCGCCCCGGGGACCGCGATCTTCCTGTGGGGCTTCGGGGCGGCCACGCTCGCAGGCCTGGGGCTCGATCGGATCTTCCGCGCGGCGTCCGAAGACGACCCGGCCGAGTGGCGGCGCATCCTCCGCGTGCTCGGCGTCGCAGCGGGCGTGCTGGTCGTGTTGGCGCTGCTCGCCTCGTCCGGCACGCTCGCGTCGTTCTGGACCTCGGTCGTCGACACCGGCATCTCGGCTCAACAACAGCAGCAGCTCTCGACGCTGGCGCCCTACATCAGCCGGGGCGCGTGGCTCGCGGCCATCCTCGGGCTCTTCGCGGTGGGCCTCACGTGGGCCGTGCGCAGGAGCTACCTCGCGCCGGTCGGCCTGGTGGCGGCGCTCCTCGTGCTCGTCGTCGCCGACGAGATGAGGGTCGACGCGCCCTTCATCCAGACCATCGATTTCCAACAGTGGGCGGAGCCCGACCCGAACATTCAGGCGCTCCTGAAGCGGGAGAGCGGAGACAAGGAGCCGTACCGGCTGCTCGATCTCACCACCTCGCAACCCGGCCAGGACGACAAGCCGTCGATGTACGGCATCGACCTCGTGGCCGGCCACCATCCCAACGACCTGGAGCGCTACCGGGACCTCATCGGCATGGCAGGGTCGGGCCTTCCCCAGAACCTGCTCACGAGCGGCAAGATCCGCAGCCTCCTGAACGTGCGCTACGTCCTGTGGCCGACGTACTCCGCCGGATCCGCCCCCCAGGGCATGACGATCGTGCAGCAGACGCAGGTGAGCGGAAAGCCCTACCAGACGCTCTACGCCGTGCCCGGCCTGCCGCGCGCGCGCCTCGTGGGCAAGGTCGTCGTGAAGCCGGACAGCGCGCAGGTCCCCTACATGCTCTCGCCGGCCTTCCAGCCGGACTCGGAGGTCGTGCTCTCCGAGCCGCCTCCCATCAAGCTCGACGGCGGACCGGTGCAGGGCACCGTCACGTGGCAGAAGCGCACACCCAACGAGCTCCGACTTTCGGTGACGTCGAGCCGGGCGGCGCTCCTGGTGATCTCGGACAACTGGTACCCCGCCTGGCACGCGACCGTGGACGGCGCGTCGACGCCGGTGCTCCGGGCGTACCACACGCTGCGCGCGGTGCCGGTGCCCGCGGGGACGCACACGGTGGACATGGTGTACCACTCACGCATCCTGGCGGAGAGCTTCTGGGTGAGCGCCGTGGTGCTGGTCTTGCTCCTGGGCGGG
>CAZFIS010000046.1:6298-24383 GCA_964519125.1 uncultured Gemmatimonadaceae bacterium
GGGTTCATTTGTTTAACCACCCCCCCATCGTGGGGTTTAGCTTGTGGGTGCGCGGGGGGGGGGGGGGGTGGGCCGGGGGGGGGGGGGGGGGGGGGTGGCTCGGTGAGCGCCGGAGCCGCACGGCTTGAAGACGTGGCTCGTCCGCCTGGGCCAGTTGGCCCTCACCGTCCTGGTCACGTGGTTCATCCTGGACCGGACGGGGCTCAGCCTGCACCAGCTCGCGAAGCAGGATCTGTCGTCCTGGGTGCCCGATGTGCGCATGCTCGTCGCCGCGTCGCTTGTGCTGGTGCTCGGTTACGGGTTCTCGGCGGCGCTGTGGGGCCGGCTGGTCATGGACCTGGGCGGGCCGAGGCTGTCCGTGCCGGACTCGATCCGCCTCTTCATGATCGCGAACCTGGGACGGTACGTGCCGGGCAAGGTCTGGCAGATCGCCGGCCTGGCCGTGCTGGCGCGCAGGAAGGGTGTGCCGGCCGTGACCGCCACAGGAGCGGCCGTGTTGGGGCAGGGGCTCGCGCTCGTGGCGGCCACGGGGGTGGGGCTCGTTGCCGTGTTCGCCGGCCCCCCGGCCTGGCGGCGGTGGGGATGGGTGGCGGCGGCGGTCATCGGTCTGGCGGTCGTGCTCACGGCGATTCCGTCGGTCTTCCGGTGGGGTGCCGGCCTCTGGTTCCGCATCGCGAGACAGGAAGCGCCTTCCGGCCTGGGGAGCGTGCACGGACTCCAGTGGCTTGCCCTGTACGGGATCAACTGGGTCGTCTACGCGGCGGCCTTCTGGATGATGGCGGCGAGCTTCGGGCACGCAGCCCATCCGGCGCTCGTAGGGTCCGCGTTCGCCGCGGCATACGTCGTCGGCTACGTGGCGATCTTCGCCCCGGCCGGGGCGGGGGTACGGGAGGTCACCCTGGTGGCCTTCCTGACGCCCACGATGGGTGCTGTGGCGGCCGGTACGGTGGCCGTGATCGCGCGCATCTGGATGACGATCATCGAGCTCGTGCCTGCGGGCGCGTTCTGGCTGCGTCACGTGACGGTGGGCCCGGAGCCCCCCGCGGACAGGGAGGATCGGGGTGGTGAGTGAGGGACGCTTTCTGGTCATCGTACCGACCTACGACGAGCGCGAGAACCTTCCCCGGAAGGTGCCGCTGATCCTCGAGCAGGACGAGCGCCTGGAGGTGCTCGTGGTCGATGACGCGTCGCCCGACGGCACCGGCGAGCTGGCCGACGAGATGGCGGCGGCCGATCCCCGCATCCACGTCCTGCATCGTGCCGGCAAGGAGGGACTGGGCAGGGCCTATCTAGCGGGCTTCGGCTGGGGACTCGAGCGGGACTACGACCTCCTGTTCGAGATGGATGCCGATATCTCCCATCCCCCCGACGCCCTGCCGCGCTTCATCGAGGCAGCCACCCGGCACGATGTAGTCATCGGCTCCCGTTACGTGGGCGGACGTGCCAACGTCGTGAACTGGCCCATCAGCCGGCTCTTCATCTCGGTCTTCGGATCCTGGTACGCGCGCATGGTCACGCGGATGCCCGTGCACGACGCCACGGGCGGCTTCAACTGCTGGAGGCGCGAAGTGCTGGAGGCCGTCGGGCTCGACCGGGTACAATCGAACGGCTACGCGTTCCAGATCGAGCTCAAGTTCCGGGCGTGGCGGAAGGGCTTCGAGCTCGTGGAGATTCCCATCCTCTTCACGGAGCGGGACACCGGCAACTCCAAGATGTCCAAGAAGATCCTGCGCGAGGCCATCTGGAGGGTTTGGTGGCTGAAGCTCCAGGATCTCATCGGGCGGCTGTGAGGACGCGATGACCGAGGAGCGCATCGGCAAGGATTTCTACGACCGGAGTGACTACTTCGAGGGCCACACCGGGCACCTCACCGACCTCCAGAGCAGGTTCCAGCGCTACCGCGTGCGCAAGGTGTTGGAGATCTACGATCCCCGCCCGGGCGACCGTGTCGTCGACCTTGGGTGCGGATGGGGCACGTTCGATTTCGTGCTTTCGGGGAGGGTAGGGGAGGTGGTGGGCGTCGACTTCAGCGAGAAGAGCGTCGAGCTGTGCCGTCGCCGCCTGGAGGCGGAGCCGAGGGAGAACGTCCGCTTTCTGTGCGCGGACGCCGCGGACACGGGCCTGGAGGGCGGAGGGTGGGACGTGGTGATCGCCGCGGACCTCTTCGAGCACCTCTACCCGGAGGATTCCGGGCGCGTCGTGCGCGAGGCGTTTCGCCTCCTGCGGCCGGGAGGCCGATTCAGCGTGTGGACACCGCACCGGGGCCACATCCTGGAGATCCTGAAGAACCACGACATCGTCCTGAAGCGCGACGTGAGCCACGTCGACTACAAGTCGATGAAGCGGATGACGGGGATGATGCAGGACGCAGGCTTCCAGATCGAGCGCGCCTACTACGCCGAGTCCCATCTGCCGGGTCTCGACGTCCTCGAGCGTGCCCTGTCCGGCTTCGTGCCGTTCCTGAGGCGCCGCGTCGCCGTCCTGGGACGCAAGCCGGCCGCCCCCTGAGATGGCGGGCGGCTGGGAGATCGAGCGCCGCTACCTGGT
This sequence comes from uncultured Gemmatimonadaceae bacterium, assembly GCA_964519125.1. GTDB lineage: Bacteria > Gemmatimonadota > Gemmatimonadetes > Longimicrobiales > Gaopeijiaceae > SZUA-318. The sequence continues at coordinate 8,846 of CAZFIS010000046.1, forward strand.
CCGCGTGACCGACGCGCTCTGGTCGGGTCTGGGCCCTGGCCACCACCTGCGCCAGGGCTACGTCGCGACGGGCGCCTCGTTCATCCGGATACGGGAAGGGGAGCCCCGGGGCCCGGTGCTCACGATCAAGAACGGGCGGGGGGTGAAGCGCAGGGAGGTCGAGACGGTGGTCCCGTCCGACGTGGCCGACGCTCTCTTCGGCCTCGCCGCCGAGCACGTTCTGGAGAAGGTGCGCTTCCGCATCGGGCCGTGGGAGCTCGATCGCTTCCTCGGGCCGCTCGGAGGGCTCAGCCTCCTGGAGATCGAGCTGGAGGCCGTGGATCAGTGGATCCCCGACGCGCCGGACGGAGTGTCGATTCTGCGCGAGGTCACCGATGATAACAGATTCACCAACAATTACTTAGCAGGTATACAAGAGAAGGCTGCGAGGGCCTTCGTGCGCGCCGTGTACGCGGAGGTGGGCCCATGACTGTGGCGGACCTCCGACGGCTCGGCCGGCTCGCGGTGATGCTGATTCCTGCCATCATGGCGGTCTCGGGGTGCTCGCTCGCGGGCTACCCGAGCGGCGGGCCCGCGGGGCCGCCGGCGCCCGAAGGAATCGTGGCGAGCGATCTTCCGGACCCGGCCTCGATTCCGGACGCCGTGCCCAGGCAGGAGCACCTCAGCCCGTACGGAAACGACCCGACCTACGTCGCCCTGGGCCACACCTACCACGTGCTCGAGACCTCGAAAGGCTACGACCAGAAGGGGATCGCCTCGTGGTACGGGCCCAAGTTCCAGGGCCGGCGCACCTCGAGCGGGGAGACGTTCGACATGTACGCCATGACCGCCGCGCACCGAACGCTTCCACTTCCCACGTACGTGGAGGTCACGAACCTCGACAATGGGAGGAAGGCGATCGTGAAGGTCAACGACCGGGGGCCGTTCAAGAAGAACCGCCTCATCGACCTGTCGTATATGGCGGCCCGCAAGCTCGGGTTCGTCGGGGTGGGTACGGCGCACGTGCGCGTGCGTGCCGTCGGTCCGCCTGCGATCCGGTGAGGCTTGTGGCCGTTGACGGCGCAAGATGACATAATACCTATTATACGAAGTTGTGGTGAGGTGGGAGGAGCGCGCAGAAAACCCCTGGAATGACTCGGGATCCAGGAGCGTGCAGCTCAGCGGGGGCGCCCCCTGCAGAGCTTCAGGGCGACGCCCTGCGGATCAACGCTTGGAGCGGATCAGCGCTTGGAGACGCGGTCCGGGCCCCCGGCCTCAACCGTGCGCGGGAGCCTCGGTGACCGGCTTCACGCTGAGCTCCTCGATCCGCATCTGGTAGACGTTGCGGTTGGGGTCGGTCGGATCGAGGCTGGCGAGGATCCGCTTGTAGAGATCGACCGCACCGCTCGTGTCGCCCTGCTGCACCCGGATGCGCGCGGCGTCGTCCAGCGCCTCCCGAACCTCGAAGTCGAGCTTGGAGCGGTCGGCGATCCGCAGGTACACCTGCTCGGCGTCGTCCCAGCGCTTCTCCTGCTCGTAGGCCGCCCCGAGAAGCGCGGCGGCCTGGAGGCCGATGGGCGTCTTGGGCGATTCTCCGATCGGCTTCAGAACCGCCTCGGCCTGCTGGGGCTGGTTGGCCTCCAGGTAGATCTGGCCGAGCAGAAGACGGGCCTCGCCCGCGTACGCCGTCCCGTTGAACCGCTGAAGGAACGTGACGAGCTTGCTCTGGGCTCCCTGGCGGTCGTTCAGGGACATGGACTCCTGGACCTGCTCCATGCTCTGCGCCGCTTCCTGGTTCAGCGACTTCTCGTAGCTCCGGTAGTAGAGCCCTGCCCCCGCGGCGATCACCAGGAGCACGCCGACGAGGACGAGAAACTGGCGGTGGGCCTGGGACCACTGGGTCCACTCGAGGACCCATGCGATGAAGGCGTCCTCGGGATCGTGATCCTTCTTACGGGAGCGTTTGGCCATGAGACCGGTACCGATCAGGTTTCAGGGGTTGTGTACGAAGGCTGCCAAAGCCTCGAAAGCTAGGCGCCACAGGAATTTCGGTCAACGGACGACCGAGGCTTCCGCCTCGGGGGTCTGATACCCCGCCAGCGTCCACAGGATCGGCGGCTTGGCGAGCACGAGGCATCCCCCGTCCCCGGTCTTGAGCGTACCCTCGTAGAGCCAGTCGTTCAGGAGGGTGGTGACGGTTGCCCGATGGGCCCCGGACAGATCGGCCATGACCTGGTGCGTGAAGCGCTGCGAGAGCCGTACCACCCTTCCCGACGGCTCGCCGCACCGCTCACCGAGGTCGAGGAGTACCTCCGCCAGGCGCTGCGACACCGACGGCCCGTGCGAGCCCCCCTGTGCGTGCCTCAGTCGGTGGATCTCCCGTTCCACGCCCTCCAGGTAGGCGTCGAGGCTGCTCCGCGCCGTCTTGAGGCCGTGCAGGACCCTGGCCTGGGGGAGCGACTGCACGACGCACCGGGATCCGGCTACGGCCCCGTAGCGCCGGTGGCCTCCCGAGAGGGCCTCATCCCCGAGGATCTCCCACGGAAGAGCGACCGCCACGGTGCGCTCCGCCCGCCCCTGCTCCATCCCCGGCAGCACGAGGCGGACATATCCCTGGCGGACCAGATAGACGTCGCGCGCGACGTCTCCCGGCGCATACAACGGCGCTCCCTTCGCCAGCGTGGTCTGGCTGGCCTGCTTGACCAGGCGGAAGAGCTTCCGATCACGCGCCGGCTCCAGGCGAAACGGCATCGGGATCCCCTTTTCGAAACGCTCAGACCCGTCCGGCGGGCACCCGGCTCAAGGCCGGGCGCAGCGCGAGAAGGACGGCTGACAGGAGGACGGGCACGGACGCGAGTGCCGCCGGGCGCGCTCCGATCACATCGGCGAGCGCCCCGGTTCCCAGCACCCCGACGGATCCGGTCGCCCACGCCAGACCCATGACGATCCCCGAGCTCGCTGCGGCGCCCCGCGGCAGGATCTCCTGGGCGCCGACCACGATCGGCGGGACGGCGGCCATGCCGAACAAGCCCGCGGCCGCCGCCGCCAGCATCGCCCCCCAGCTCCCGGCCGGCAGGGCAAGCGCTGCCCCGAGCGCCGGGATCTCCAGGATGCACAACGCCAGGAGGAGGCGACCGCGGTCCATCCGGTCCGCCAGGAACCCGCCAGCGAGGCTCCCCGCGGCCTGGGCCGCGAGAAACACGGTGAGCGCGATGGCACCCAGCGTCTCGGAGCCTCCGTTCCTTGCCACAATGATCGGTTCCATCGTCAAGAAGACCCGCTGGCCGAACGCGAGGATCGCGCTGATTCCGAAGATCACTCCGAGCGGGCCCGCGAGCTCGCGCAGCACCTCGGTCGGATGGGGAGGACCGTGCACGAAGCTGCGCTCGGCGCGTCCACTCGGGAGGGCGACGAAGAAGATCGGTGTCAGCAGGATGGCCGGCAGCATGGCGACCCACATCCCGTCGAGACCGCGCCACTCGACGAGACCCACCGCGATGAGGGGCCCGAGGGCGTAGCCGACCGACCCGCCGAACGAGAAGACCGACATCCGCGTCGCGCTCCCCTTCCCCTCCGAGACCCGCGCGGCGTAGGAAGCTCCCGGAGGATGGAACGCGGCGCTTCCCAACCCGCCGAGGGCGAGCATAGCCAGGAGGATCCCGACGTGGGGGGCCAGACCCACCATCGAGACGAAGATGCCCGAGAGGAGGGGGCCGGCGACGAGAAACAGGCGCCGTCCGTGGCGGTCGGCCAGCCAGCCCGTCAGCGGCTGGAGCAGCGAGGACGAGATCGAGAACGTCATGGCCAGCGTTGCCGCCATCGCGATGGACAGCCCGAGACGGTCCATGATGCGCGGCAGGAGTGGAGGCACGAATGCGGCGTACGCGTCGTTGAGGCTGTGCGCGAGCGTCACCACCAAGGCGATGCGCGCGGCGCCCGGAAGGGGGCCGGTTTCGGTCTCGACCGGGGTGGCGGCGGCGTCCAAGAGGGGTGCGTCTCCGAGGGGTCCGCGAAGGAGGGTAGCATAACCGACTGATGCGGGTGCCACCACCGCCCCTGGCGTGGGCGCCCGCACCACGCATATGGTCCGGATACGCCCCGCCTGGCATTCGGGGCCGTCGCGCTCCGGGCACCCGTGCGCCGGCACGGGTCGCGGGGTGCTCCCCTTGTTCAGCGACCTGTTGACGGAGAATCTCGGCGATGGCGGGAGAGCGACTATTCGGAGGACTCGGCGCGGTCTTCGCATTTCTCGCGGTGGCGCTCGGGGCGTTCGGCGCCCATGCCCTTCGCGGCCACTTCGCCCCGGTCCGGCTCGACGTATGGGAGACCGCCGTGCACTACCAGATGTACCATGCGCTGGGCCTGTTTGCGGCGGCGTGGGCATGCTCGCGGTGGCCCGGCCGCGCCGCGCGCGGGGCCGGATGGCTCCTGGTCGTAGGGATCGTGCTCTTCTCGGGAAGCCTCTACCTACTCGTGCTCACCGGGCAGCGTTGGCTCGGATTCATCACACCCTTCGGGGGGCTCGCGTTTCTCGGCGCCTGGGCGTTGCTGGCATGGACCCTGCTTAACGATTGACGGCGTAGGCGCGATCCTTTTGGTGGTCGTGGGTGTACGCTCGACTCGAGATGGCGCCGAGGGTGGGGCCGGACGTACCCACCGCTCGTTTCTGTCCTCGATCCAAGGTGTGCCATGAAAAGGTCCCTGCCCGTCCTGATGCTGGTGGCGCTGGTTTCGGCTTCGTGCAGCAAGAGCAGCACCGGTCCTGTGGTGACCCAGGTCTCGATCAGCCCGCTCACGGCGCCCTTGACGGCCGTCGGGCAGACGGTGCAGTTCACCGCGAGCGCGACCGGCGCGAACGGGAATCCGATTTCCGGCCAGGTGGCCACGTGGGCCACGAGCGACTCCTCCGTCGCGACGGTATCCAGCTCGGGTCTCGCCACGGCGGCCGGGTCGGGAGCGGCCATCATCACGGCGACGGTGGCGGGCGTGTCCGGGACGGCCGGCGTCACGGTCACGCTCCCGCAGCCTTCGGCGGCGTGCACCGACACCACGTCGGTTTCGCTGAACCCCGGTCAGTTCATGTCCCTGGACGCGGCGGGCACGTCGACGTGCATTCTGCTTCCTTCGGGCAGCAGCGGTGACCACTACCGGGTCGCGGTGCTCGAGCCCTCGACGTTGGAGACCTCCGACACGATGCACGTCACGGTCACCGTGAAGGGGCTCGGCGTGAGCGCGAGCGCTCCTCCCCAGCTTGCCACGCGCGCGCTGCAGAGCTTGCCGGCGCTGGCCCCGCAGGACGCGGCGAACCTCATGCACTCGCTCCAGGTCGCCCAGACCACCGAGCAGGACCACCTGGCGATGCGCGCGAAGGAACGCGACCTGTTCGAGTACCTCAAGGCGGCGCACCGGCTCGAGCTGCTGCCGGCCCACCCGCGGTTCGCCCGTGTGGCGGCCGCCGTCAGCTCTCCGGCCAAGCGCACGTTCGATACGTCCACGAACCGCAACTGCACCACGAGCGCAGCCGCGAAGAAGACGGGGATCCTCATCTACGAGAACAACGACCTCGCCTTCTACCAGGACAGCACCCAGAACGCGACCAGCCCGGTGAAGCTCGCCGACGTCCAGATGATGGCGAGCTACTTCACGTCGTACGCCAAGGACATGATCCGCTCGTACTTCGGCGCGATCCCCGACATCGACGGCAACGGCAAGGAGATCGTCTTCATCTCGCCGATCGTGACGAGCGGCGAGGCGGCCTTCGTGTGGGCGGGAGATCTCTACCCCACGTCGCAGTGTGCGGCGTCGAACCAGGGCGAGATCATCTACTTCAGCAACTCGCTCATCGGTGGCATCGACAGCGGAGACTATCAGGCGCTCGCGACGTTGGCGCACGAGACCAAGCACGTGGTCTCGCTCTACAACCGCCTCGCGGCCAGCATCAAGGCCAACGCCGACGAGTTCGAGCCCGATTGGGCCGAGGAGGGCATCGCGGAGATCTCGGGAGAGATGTCCTCCCGCATCGCCTGGGCGGCGAACGGGGGTCCGCCCGTGGGCGCCCAGGTGACGCGCGCCGATCTGGCGGGCACCGGCGGAGGCGTCAACGTGACACCGTACGACTACGGCGTCCTCCTGCGCATGGTCCGTACGATCTTCTACCTGTCGAGTCAGCCGAACAGCCTCACATCGACGCCGATGGGGGCCGACTCTACCACGGAGACGGTCTACGGGAGTGGATGGCACTTCCACCGGTGGATCGGTGACGCGTACGGCGGAGCCGGCACGGCGCCCGAGGCCGACTCTTCCATCTTTCGCCAGCTGATCGACTCGCTGACGGCCCCCGAGCCGGGCGGTCTCGAGGCGGTCACGGGCAAGACCTTCCAGCAACTCCTGGAGGAGTACGCGGCGGCGGTGAGCCTCGTCGGTACCGGGGCGCCCCAGCCTCAGAGAGCGTTCACCACGTACGACTTCGTGTCGGCGACGAACAACCTGCTCACGACGCAGCCGTCCGGGCTCTATCCGTGGCCGGTGACGCCCCAGGGCACCGGATTCCAGAGCGCCTCGTTCCAGGGGCCGATCGGGCAGTCGGGGATCCGCATCCACGACTTCGTCTCGAACGGGACCGGAACCGGGGCGCTCATCCAGGTCGACATGGGCTCGCCGTCCGACGTGGTGGTCGTGCGGCTGCATTGACGAGCGGAGAGACTCGGCGGTGACGCGGTGACGGGCTAAGGCACTCCGGGCCGCGTCGCCACCCGAGCCAGCGTCTCGAGCGAGACGTTGCCGCCGCTCAGCACGACGACGAGGGGGCCGCGCCCGAGGGGCGCGGCCCCCTCGCGCCATCCTCCCCCGAGGAGCGCGGCGAGCGCGACCGCTCCCCCGCCCTCCACGACGATGCGTATCTCGTTGAACGCGTACGTCATGGCCGCCGCTATCTCATCTTCGGTCACAACCATGTGATGGTGCACGAGGGTGCGCACGAGCTCGAACGAGTGGCGGTTGTCCGGCCCGATTCCCCCGGCGAGGGCGCTCGCGAGCGTCTCCTGCTCGGGGAGCGCGACGGGGTGGCCGGCCTGGATGCTGCGGAGCATCACCGCGGCCCGCTCGGCGCTCACGGCGATGACGGGAGGAGCCTGTTCGCCCAGCCGGTGCCGGAGCGCCCCCGCGATGCCCCCGACGAGGCCGCCGCCCGAAAGAGGCACGAGGAACGCGGAGGGTGGAGCGTCGAGCGCGTCGAGGACTTCGAGCGCGAGCGTGCCCTGCCCCGCGATGACCCACGGGTCGTCGTACGCCGACACGTACGTGCGGCCGGTCTCGCGCGCCAGAGCGAGCGCGTAGGTCTCGGCTTCGTCGAACGTCCCTCCGACGAGGACGGCTTCGGCACCCTGGTCGCGGATCCCGGCGAGCTTCACGGGATCGACCCATTCGGGTACGCAGACCGTGGCAGGCACGCCGAGCCGTCGCGCGACCCACGCGACGGCTCGGCCGTGGTTCCCGCTGGAGCACGCGACCACCCCCCGGCGCTGCTCCGGCGCGCTGAGCGCGCTCAGGCGTGCCGCCGCGCCGCGCACCTTGAACGATCCGGTGACCTGGAGGCACTCCAGCTTGAGGAGGACCCGGACCCCGGCGCGCTCGGAGAGCGCCGGCACCTCCAGGAGAGGCGTCGGTCGCGCGAGGCCCGACACGGCGCGCCGGGCGTGATCGAAGTCGAGGAGCTCGTGGACGTGGCTCATGATGAACCCGAATGGTGCATCGAGAGCGCGCGCACGGGAAGGAGGGCGCTCGCGCCGCGGAGCGCCCTACGGGGCTCTACCGCGGTGTCACGCGGGCCGATGATCGCGTTCGCCGCCGTCACCCTCCTGGGGCGTTCCTCGTCCGGAGTGCCTCCTGAGCTTCGGCGGACGGCTCTCCGCGTCGCCGGGCTCTACCAGCGGCCGTGCACAAGGTCCCGGAGATGCGCGTCGTAGACGGAGCTCACGTGTGCCCTGGCGGTGTCCGATAGCGGCGAGAGGTCGGCCGCGCCCGTGTTCGCCTCCACCTGTGCCACATTGCGCGCGCCGGGAATGGCGCTGGTCACTTCCGGGAAGTCGAGCAGCCAGCGCAGCGCCGTCTGGGCCATGGTGGCCCCGGGCGGGGTGATCGAGCGCAACTCCTCCACGGCTTCCAGGCCGACCTCGTAGTCGACGCCGCTGAACGTCTCGCCCACGTCGAACGCCTCGCCGTGGCGATTGAAGCTCCTGTGGTCGCTTGGCGCGAAGGTGGTCCGCCGGTCGAGCTTGCCGGTGAGCAGGCCGCTCGCGAGGGGTACCCTGGCCAAGATGCCGACAGAACGCCGGCGGGCCAGCGGGAAGAGCTCCTCCACGGGCTTGAGGCGGAACATGTTCACGATGATCTGGACGCTCTGGACGTCCGGGTACCGGAGCGCGCGCACCGCTTCGTCCACCCGCTCGACGCTGACCCCGTAGTAGCGGATCTTGCCCGCGGCCGTCAGGTCGTCGAGGATCCCGAAGACCTCCGGCATGTCGTAGACCTCGGAGGGGGGACAGTGGAGCTGGAGGAGGTCGAGCGCCTCGACCTCGAGGTTGTCGAGGCTCCGCTCCACGAACGCCGTGAGGTGGGTCCGGTCGTAACCGCTCGCCACGTGGGGGGCGAGGCGCCTTCCCGCCTTGGTCGCGACGATGATATCCTCGTCGCGTTCCTTCAGCAGGCGCGCGATCAACCGCTCCGAGTGCCCATCTCCATACACGTCGGCGGTGTCGATGAAGTTGACGCCCAGGTCGATCGCGCGGTGCAACGTGCGGAGCGATTCCTCATCGTCAGTCGGTCCCCAGGCATCTCCGCCGATGGCCCACGCCCCGAAGCCGATGGTCGAGATGCTCCATCCCGTGCGTCCCAGCGCTCGGTACTCCACGTTGCTCTCCTGCTCCTGCGGTGAGTGTGGATGCGTATCACTCGGAAGCGCCGCCGGACGCCCAGCTCACGCCGTCCCGCAGCGAGCGGAACGCCATGACGTGGTCCGAGAGGAGGCTCGCCATACGCCCCATGCCGTAGGGGACGTCGCGCAGCGCCACGATCGCGACCCTGTCCCAGCGAGAGAAGTACCGCACCAGCTCACGGATCTCCTCGGCGTCGGGATACCCGACCCGCCCGCGCGCGTCCCAGACCAGACCACGCCACGGGTGCCGCCGGGGCGGAAACTCCAGGGAGGCCAGAGTCTGCACGCTCCGTTCCAGGTCGAACGGACCGCTCAACCGTACGAGTACAATGGGCTGCTCGGCCTCCAGAACCCGGTGGGGGTACAGCAATTGGACCTCGGGGAATCATGAAGTGCCCTCGCCGCGACTCGAACGCGGGACCTACTGCTTAGGAGGCAGTCGCTCTATCCACCTGAGCTACGAGGGCGTAATGGGACCGGAAGATCGCCAACGACGGGAGCCGCGTCCACCTCGCGATGCCTCCCGTTCCGACCTTCCCAGCCGGGCTACGCATCCTCGTCCTCCGCGCGCCGTCCCGCCAGGTAGCCTACGCAGTACGCGCGGAGCGTGGCTTCGAAGCGGGTCATGTCCGGTCCGGTCCGCAGGCCGGCTTCACCCTTGCGCCTCAACGCTTCGGCGAGCTTCGCCACCGTCTCCACCAGGTCCGTCACGTGCGGGTCTCCCCCCGCGGCCAGCTCTCCGGGGTCCAGGTGGGCGTCGTCGCCCATTCCTGTGACCACTCCCGTGACCACCTCCTCCTCCGGGTCGATCGACACGATGGCCGCGGCACGCTTTCTGACGATGGGCTCATCGGGTGAGATGAACGCATCGTCCGGAACCTCGGAGCGCGGCGGCATCGGGTCGTCCGGTGAGATGAACGCGTCTCCGAGCGCCGAGGCGGAACTGGCGACGTCGTGACCGACCTGCCCGCGTCGTGCGCCGGGCGGGAAGGCCGGAGGTGGAAGGCGGCCCGCAGCCGAGCGCACCCCGTCCCGGGAGGGCGGATGAGTGCCGTCATGGTTGGCCGAGCCGGTGTGCTCCCCATCCTGGCTCATGGGTCGACTCCGTCGGAGGGCTCACGGCGACGCCCACAGGGCGTCCGTCTCCGCAATATAGGAAGGGGCCCGGCACGACGAAACAAATGAAGCCGGCCCCCTCCCTCCTCAGAGCGCGTACCGGACCAGCACGAACCCGCCGACCAGCAGGACGCCGAAGGTCCACGCGAGGACGTTGAAGTAGCGGTCGATGAAGCGTGCGATGGGAGGCCCGAACCGGTAGATGAGGGCGGCCAGGGCGAAGAAGCGGAGCCCCCGGCTCAGCACGGACGCGAGGACCAGGACCCCGAAGTTGATGGAGAAGACGCCGGCGGCGATCGTGAAGACCTTGTACGGAATGGGCGTGAGCCCGGCCAGGAAGACCGCCCAGAAGTCGTAGTGGGCGTACATGGCCTGGACCCGAGCGAAGGCCGCCGGCGTGACCCCGGGGACGTAGGCGTAGAACCACGCGTGCACCACGGACCAGGCCCCCGCGCCGATGGCGTACCCGATCATGCCTCCGAGGACGGATCCCACGGTCGAGACAACCGCGAACCGGAACGAGCGGCGTGGGGCCCCCAGGCAGAGCGCGATCAGGAGGGGGTCGGGCGGCACGGGGAAGAACGACGCCTCGGCGAACGCCAGCAGGAAAAGGGCGGGCACGCCGTACGGTGTGTCCGCCCAGTGGAGGACCCAGTCATAGAGCCGCTTGAGCCATCTCATCCCCCGACTTCCCCCTTCCACGCGAAGCGTCCCAGGAGCGGCACGAACGTGCAGTCCCCCGCCACCACCTCCTCGGTGACCTCTTCCGAATCCCTGCGCACCAGCACCAGCTCCTGCGACTCGAGCGATCCCACCGGAATCAGCATGCGGCCCCCTTCCCCGAGCTGATCCACCAGGGCCGACGGGACCCGGGGCGCCGCTGCCGAGACGACCACGACGTCGAACGGGGCATACTTGCGCCACCCGATCGTACCGTCACCCACCATGAGCGCCACGTTACGCAGTTCCAGGGCGTCCAGGGCTTTACGGGCACGCTGCGACAGCTCTCGGACTCGCTCCACGGAGTACACCCGATTCGCCATGAGCGCGAGGAGTGCGGTCATGTAGCCGCTTCCCGTTCCGATTTCGAGCACCGTATCCTCCGGGCCTGGCCGGAGGAGGCTCAGGTAGTACGCCTGCAGCGACGGTTGTGACGCGGTCTGCCCGAAGCCGATGGGAATCGGTGCATCCTCGTAGGCCCTTGGCCACACGCCCTCGGGCAGGAAGAGGTGGCGCGGAACCCGGTCGAAGAGCTGGAGCATCTCCAGATCGTCGATGCCCCGCGCCCGGATGTCCTCGATGAGCTTGCGTCGGTATCCGACAAATCGCGTGTCGTCTAGATGTCCCACCCGCGCATCTCCTCGAGGAGCCCGTAGTCGGTGAGGTCGAGATGGAGGGGCGTGATGCTCACGTAGCCGTCGGCGACCGCCTGGAAGTCCGAGTCGTGGGAACCGCTCCACGCGGCGACCCCTCCCCCGATCCAGAAATACTCGCGTCCCGACGGGTCGTTCGCCCGGGTGATCGAGTCGGCGTACCGGCGACGGCCCAACGACGTGACCCGGATGCCGCGACACTCGTCGGGCGGGCAGGCCGGGAGGTTGACGTTGAAGAACGTGTGGGGTGGAAACGCGCCATTGCCGATCAGCCTCTCGAGGAGCGAGCGCACCCGGGGAGCCCACGCCTCGAGGTCGTCGTGCTCGTCACCGACGTGGGAGAGCGCGATGGCCGGAATTCCCATCACGGTCGCTTCCATCGCGGCGGCCACCGTGCCGGAGTACAGCACGTCCTCGCCCATGTTGCTGCCATGGTTCACGCCGCTCACGCACACGTCCGGCATGGAAGGGAGGAGCTCGTTGACCGCGAGGAGCACGCAGTCCGTCGGCGTGCCGTCGACCACCCACACGTCCTCGCCGGCACGGCGTGCCCGCAGGGGGTGATGGATGGTCAGGGAGTGGCTCGTGGCGCTCTGCTCCCGGTCGGGAGCCACGGTCAGGACCGATCCGAGATGGCCGGCCGCGGAGGCGAGGACGCGCACGCCCGTGGCGAGGTACCCGTCGTCGTTCGTGCAGAGGATCGTCACTCGGACGTCTGCCCCTCTCCCGGCGTCAGGACCCGGAGCAGCTCGACGAGCTCGACCTTCATGCCCGAGAGGAACTCCGGCTCCAACACGTCCTGTCTCTCCTCCTCCACCATGCCTGCCGAGCGCATCTCCTGGAGGCGCCGGCGCGCCCCTTCGATCGTGTATTTCTCCTCGTAGAGGAGGTGCTTGACCAGGAGAATGAGCTCGATCTCCTTGGGCCGGTACACCCGATTGCCGGCGCGATTCTTGGTGGGGCTCAGCACCTCGAACTGGGTCTCCCAGTAACGGAGCACGTGCGGCTTGAGCCCGGTGAGGTCGCACACCTCGCCGATCGAGTAGTACGCCTTCTTCGCGATGGACTCGTTCACGACCACTCTTCCGGTTTGGGATCGCGGAGCATCAGAGCGCGTAGCGCGTCCGCCGGAGCCCTTCCGTCGTGGATGATGCGGTAGACCTGTTCCGTGATGGGCATCTCGACCCCGTGGCGGGCGGCCAGGGCATGCGCCGCTTCCACGGTCTTCACGCCTTCCGCCACCGCCTTCATCTCCGAGAGGATGGCGTCGAGGCGTTCGCCCCGTCCCAACCGCTGTCCGACCGTACGGTTCCGGCTGAGTGCCCCTGTACACGTAAGCACGAGATCCCCCATTCCCGCCAGTCCGGAGAACGTGGCGCGCTCAGCCCCCACGGCGAGACCGAGTCTCGTGATCTCCGCCAGGCCCCGGGTGATCAGGGCGGCCAGGGTATTGTGTCCGAAGCCGAGGCCCGAGGTCGCGCCGGCCGCCAGCGCGATGACGTTCTTGAGGGCGCCCGCCAACTCCACGCCGATCACGTCGGCGTTCGTGTACACGCGGAAGAAGCCCGTCTGGAACAGCGCCTGCACCTGACGCGCCGCCTCCGGGGCCTCACTCGCCACCACGACCGCGGTCGGCTCCTCTCGGGCCACCTCGGCGGAGAAGCTGGGTCCGGACAGGGCACAGAAGCGCCGCATGTGCTCAGCGCCGAGAACGTCCCGCACGACCTCGTCCATGCGGCGCAGCGTCGCGATCTCGATCCCCTTGGACGCGCTCACGACGAGCGCGTCCTGCGGAATGTGTGACGCGGCGCCGTCCAACACGCTGCCGACGAACTGGGAAGGGCTCACCAGCACGACGACGTCCGCTTCCCGGACGGCCCCCGCCGCGTCGTGCGTCGCGCGCAACTCGGCAGGCAGGGCCACGCCGGGGAGATAAGGGTTGGTGTGGCTCTCGTTCACGGCGCGCGCCACCTCTTCTTCGAAGGACCAGAGCGTCACGTCGTGGTCCCGCCGCGCCAGCAACGCCGCCAGCGCGGTGCCCCAGCTTCCCGCGCCGAGCACACCGACCCGCTTCGACTGTCTCACAGCCCCTTCCCCGGTGTGGGTGCGGTCGCGTGCTCGCCTTCCGGGTTCCGTCCGAAGCGGTTCTCGGTGCCTGTGATCAGCCGCCGGATGTTGGATCGGTGGGCTACGATCACGAGTGCGGCGAGGGCCGCCGTGAACGCGGTGAACCCCGGGCCCGCCCGGTGCGGCGTAAGCCAGACGAGGAGCGGCAGGACCGCGGCGGCCGCCATGGATCCCGCCGCCACGTACCGGGTCGTGAACGTCACCGCGAGCCAGACCGCAAAGGCACCGAGCACGGCCCACGGGGCGAGCGCGAGGAAGACGCCGGCCGAGGTCGCAACGCCCTTGCCGCCCCGCAGACCGACCCAGATCGAGAACATGTGGCCCACGACGGCCGCGGCGCCGAACGCGAGGGACCATATGAGCGAGGAGCCGGTGAGGCTCGCGAAAGACCACGCCGGGACGAAGCCCTTGGCGACGTCGACCATCACCACCGGCACCGCGGCCTTCCAGCCCAGGACCCGGAACGTGTTCGTCGCGCCCAGGTTTCCGGAGCCCCGGGTCCTCAAATCGATTCCGTAGATCCCCTTCCCCACCCAGTAGCTCGTCGGGGTGGCCCCGAGAAGGTACGACAAGGCGAGAAGGAGGAGGTTCACGACTCTCGGCTGCTCCGGATGCGGATGCGCAGGTCCGTGCCGATGAAGGACCATCGCTCACGGAACCCATTGTGCAGATACCGAATGTAGTGGGCCGGGAGCGACTTCGGGAAGTTGGCGAAGACCGCGAAGGTGGGTGGGTGTGTGGACACCTGCGTCCCGTAGCGCAGCTTGACCGGCCTCCCGCGGAAGTGCGGCGGGGGCTGGTGCGCGACCAGCGTCGCGAGTGCGTCGTTGACCTCGCTGGTCTCGATCCGCCGGTCCCGCTCCTCCTGGACCTCGAGGATCGTGTCCAGACACTTGCGTGCGCGCTGGCCCGTGAGGGCTGAGACGAACTGGATCGGCACCCACTGGAGGAACGGGATGCGCTCACGGATGCTCTTCTCGAAGTGAGGCGCGGTGAGGGTCTCCTTTTCCACGAGATCCCACTTGTTCACCAGGAGGATCACGCCGGCGCCGGCCTCCCACGCCGTCTCCAGGATGCGGACGTCCTGGGCGTGCAGCTCCTCCGTCCCGTCGATCAGGACCAAGCAGACGTCGGCTGCCCTCACGACCCGCTCGGTGCGAAGCGTGCTGTAGTACTCCAGCGACTCCTTCACGTGGGACTGGCGACGCAGACCCGCCGTGTCCACGAAGACGAGCGTCTGTCCGTGGTATCGCAGCGGCGTGTCCACGGGATCGCGCGTGGTGCCCGCCTCCTCGCTCACGACGACCCGCTCCTCGCCGAAGATCCGGTTCACGAAGCTCGACTTGCCCACATTCGGCTTGCCCACCACCGCCACGCGGATCTCACCTTCCCCCCCCTCGTCGGGTGCCGACTCGGGGAGGGCGGCCGTCACGCGGTCCAGGAGGTCACCGGAGCCCTTTCCGGAGATCGCGCTCACGGGGAGGGGCTCGCCCATTCCGAGCGACCAGAAGTCGTGGTGGCCGACGTCGTTGGGGAGGTTGTCGACCTTGTTCACCACGAGCAGGACCGGCTTGTCGGCCTTGCGCAGCACTTCCGCCAGTTTCTCGTCCAGGGGGTGCGGGCCGTCCTTGCCGTCGACGAGCATGAGGATGACGTCGGCCTCCGCCACGGCGGCCATCGCCTGGGAGCGTACGGCACGGTCCAGCGGCTCGTGGCTGTCCTCGACCACCCCTCCCGTATCCACGATCCAGAACGCGTGGCCCGCCCAGTCGGCCCGGGCGAAGTTGCGGTCCCGCGTAGCGCCCGGCTGATCGTGCACGATCGCGACACGACGGCCCACGACCCGATTGAAGAAGGTCGACTTGCCCACGTTGGGGCGGCCTACGACGGCGACGACGGGAAGACTGCTCACTGACAGGTTCCAAGGCGCGGAGACGGCGCGCGAGAGGGAGGAGAAGAGAGCGGGCGACCGGGCTCGAACCGGCGACCCTCAGCTTGGGAAGCTGATGCT
>CAZFIS010000047.1:0-24236 GCA_964519125.1 uncultured Gemmatimonadaceae bacterium
CGCTGGCTGCGCATCGGTGTCACGATCCAGCCGTCGGAGTTCGCGAAGGTGGCCGTCATCGTGTGGACGGCCGCGGTCGCCGTGAAGAAGGTCGAGCACTTCAAGAGCATGTCCCGGGGTCTCGGTCCCTTCTTCCTGGTGTGGAGCCTGGTGCTGATCCCGGTCGCGCTCGAGCCCGACCTGTCGACGGCGTGTCTCATCGCGCTCCTCGGCGTTCTCGTGGTGTTCGCCGCCGGGGCGCGCATCGGGCACTTCCTCTTCCTCGGAGTGCTGGCGATCCCGGTTCTCAAGGATCAGCTCGCCGTCGGGTTCCGCGCGAGCCGGATGGCGGCATTCCTGAACCCTGCCGCCGATCCGACGGGCGCCGGCTTCCAGGTACGCCAATCCCTGATCGCGCTCGGCTCGGGAGGCCTCGCGGGCGTGGGGTTCGGGGAAGGGCGGCAGAAGTTCGGCTTCCTGCCCGAGGCGCACAACGACTTCATCTTCTCGATGGTGGGGGAGGAGTGGGGGTGGCTGGGTGTGGTGTTCCTGGTCGCCGTATACCTCGCCATCGTGCTCGTGGGATTCCGGGTCGCCCGGCGTGCTCCGGACCTCTTCGGCGAGCTGCTGGCGATCGGTCTGACCAACCTCATCGCCATGCAGGCCGTGCTGCACATGGCGGTCGGGCTCGGCCTCGTGCCTTCCACGGGGCTGGCGCTCCCGCTGGTGTCGTACGGTCGCTCGAATCTGATCGTCATGCTGGCGGCGCTGGGTATCCTGCTTTCGGTGGCCCGGAGTCCCTCCGCCGGGAAGGGGGCCCGTGCATGAGATGCGGCGTCCCGTGGTCGTCTTTTCCGGCGGTGGCACCGGAGGCCACCTCTATCCGGCCCTCGCGTTGGCCGACGCGCTGCGTGGCCTTCATCCGGAGATCGTGGCCTTCTTCGTGGGGGCGTCCCGCGGCGTCGAGGCACGCGTCCTTCCGGAGCGCGGTGAGCTTCACCTCCTTCTGCCGGTGGAGGGGTTCCACCGGGGAGGTGGCTGGAGCAACTGGGGGGTCGTGCCCCGGCTCGGAGCCTCGCTCGTCCGGGTCGTCGCCCTCCTCCATCGTTTGCGCCCGGAGGCGGTCGTGGTGACCGGGGGATACGCCGGTGGACCGGCGGGAATGGCGGCTGCGCTCCTGCGGATCCCGCTCGTTCTCCAGGAGCAGAACTCGGTGCCGGGCGTGACGACCCGTGCGCTCTCCCGATGGGCGGCCCAGATCCACGTCGCGTTCCCCGAAGCGATCGACCGTCTTCCGAGCGGAGCTCGGTCCCGCGCGCGCTGCACCGGCAACCCCGTGAGGCCCGTGGGACCGGTCCCGCGCCTCGAGGCGCGGATGCGGTTCGGGCTCCCACAGGAGGTGACCGTCCTCCTGGTCGTGGGCGGGAGCCAGGGATCCGCCGCGCTGAACCGGGTGGTCCTGGACGCGGTTCGCTCGGTCGTGGACAGTGGCGCGACGCGGCCGGAGGAGCTGCACCTCCTGTGGTCGACGGGCCCGAGCCATCACGAGGCGATCGGCGATGCCCTCGTGGGGATGGGCGCGCCGGCCTGGGTCCACGTCGTCCCCTACGTCGACGACATGCCCACCGCGCTCGCGTGCGCCGACCTGGCCGTGAGCCGTGCCGGCGCGATGGCTACGGCGGAGCTCCTGAACCATGGTCTCCCGGCGATCCTGGTACCGCTGCCGAGTGCGGCAGCGGACCATCAGACCCGCAACGCCCGCGCGCTGGCGGAGGCCGGGGCGGCCCTCGTGATGGAGGAAGCCGGACTCACGGGTTCGGCGCTGTGGGAGCGTGTTGTCTCTCTCGTGGAAGACCACGGAGCGCGCGCGGCGATGGCGGCCACCGCTCGCGGCCGTGCCCGCCCGCAGGCTGCCGAGGAGATCGCACGCGACGTCTCCTCCCTCCTTTCTTCGACGGAGGGCGACGCATGAACCCGGTGGATCTGCGCACGCTCGCGGCCGCGGGGCCGGTTCATTTCATGGGGATCGGTGGCGCGGGCATGTGCGCCCTCGCAGAGCTGCTGCTGCGCACAGGGGGCCAGGTGAGCGGGTGCGACGTGAAGGACAGTCGGGCGTTGCGCGACCTGGAGCGTTTGGGCGCCACCGTGTGGGTCGGGCACGACGCGCACCACACGCAGGGCGCCACGGCGCTCGTGGTCACGTCGGCCGTACCCATCGACCATCCCGAGCTGCTCCAGGCGCGCGAGCAGGCGCTCCCGGTCCTCAAGCGAGCGGAGGCGCTCGGCGCCTGGGTCAACCGCGGGCGCGTGGTGGCGGTGGCGGGTACGCACGGGAAGACCACGACGACCGCCATGGCCACGGAGATCCTCGCGTGGGCGGGGCTGGATCCCACCGGCTTCGTAGGTGGGCGGGTGCCGGCGTGGGGCGGCAATCTGCGCTTCGGCTCGGACGACCTCTACGTGGTGGAGGCCGACGAGTACGACCGATCGTTCCACACACTCCGGCCGCACGTCGCCGTCGTGACGAACCTGGAGGCCGACCACCTCGACATCTACGGCGACCTGGAGGGTGTGCGCGAAGGGTTCCAGCGATTCCTGCGCGGGCTGCGGGCCGGTGGAGTCGCCATCGTATGCGCGGACGATCCCGGAGCATCGTCCCTTCTCCCGGGCCTGGACGACGAGGCCTTCACGTACGGGATCTCGGCAGGAAGTCAGTTGCGGGCTCTCGACGTGCGGGTCGAGCCGGGATCGACCGGGTGCCGGCTCGTGGAGAAGGGTGTCGAGGTCGGCGCGCTCACGCTCGCGCTCGGAGGACGCCACAACCTGCGCGACGCTCTTGGCGCCGCGGCGGTGGCCCGCCACCTCGGCGTCGACTGGGCGATCATCGTCGAAGCTCTGGCCGCGTTCCAGGGCGTGGCGCGCAGGTTCGAGCGTCTGGGTGATGCCGGGGGCGTCACGGTCGTGGACGACTATGCGCACCATCCCACCGAGATCCGCGCGACGCTGGCCGCCGCGCGCGCCACCTTCCCGGGGCTGCGCCTCGTGGTGGCGTTCCAGCCGCACCTGTATTCACGGACGCGCGACTTCGCCGCCGAGTTCGGCGAGGTGCTGTCGGAGGCCGACGTGACGTGGGTCAGCGACGTCTTTCCCGCACGGGAGGCGCCGGTCCCCGGTGTGACGGGGGCGTTGGTGGCCGCCGCCGCGCGCGCCGCCGGCGCGGCCGACGTTCGCTATCACGCGGAGCTCGCCGGATTCGCCGAGGCCATCGCGGACAGCCTCAAGGACGGTGACGTCCTCGTGACGCTGGGGGCTGGATCGGTGGACACGGTGGGGCCCGAAGTCCTGCGCCGGCTGGGGGCGCGGATCCATGCGTAGCCAGGTCCAGATCCTGCTCTGGACGCTCGCGGCCGCGGGCCTCTGGGAGGCGGGCAGCCGTGTTCCGGCGGCGCTCTCCTCCATGGAGACGTTCCGGGTGCGCAGCGTGGAGTTCCATGGCCTCCGATTCGTGACCCGCGCAGAGGCGCTCGCCGATCTGAAGTTGACGCCGGAGACGACGGTGTGGACCAACACCGATGTCCTGGCCGAGCGGCTCGAGGCCGACCCGCTCGTGAAAATCGCCAAGGTGCGTCGGAAGATTCCGTCGACGCTGGTGGTGGACGTCATGGAGCGCCGTCCGGTCGCGCTCGTGCCAACACCGACGCTCGTGCCGATCGACGCGGATGGCGTGCGTCTGCCGATCGATCCGGCTCGGCATCACCTGGACCTGCCCATCATGGAGTCGGTGGATCGACCGGCGCCCGGAGCCCGGCTCCTGCCGA
Source organism: uncultured Gemmatimonadaceae bacterium (assembly GCA_964519125.1). Taxonomy (GTDB): domain Bacteria; phylum Gemmatimonadota; class Gemmatimonadetes; order Longimicrobiales; family Gaopeijiaceae; genus SZUA-318. The sequence continues at coordinate 3,798 of CAZFIS010000047.1, forward strand.
GCCGGAGCCGACAACTCGCTGCGGAGGTGGGCCGCCTGATGGAGGCGGACACGGCGTTCCACCAGATGCTGTCGGTCGTCTCGGAGACGCCCGACCACACCGTTCGCGCGCGCTGGAGCAATCCGCCCGTGGAGTTCCTCCTGCGCCCGGACACCCCTCCCCGCCGCCTCCGGGAGGGACTCGCCGCGCTGGCCGACGCGCTCGGGCGCGACCCCGGCCACCCGCCGGACGTCATCGACCTCAGGTATGCGGACCAGGTGGTGGTCCGCCGCTCCCACTGAACGGGAAGATCATGCGAGCCAATCTCATCGCGGGCCTGGACATCGGAACGAGCAAGACCTGCGCCGTCATCGGAGAGATATCGGGAGATCCGCGCCGGCCCGGCCTGACGATCCTGGGCGTGGGTCAGGCACGCACCGGAGGGCTGAGGGGCGACCTCGTGACGAACATCGAGGAGATCACCGAGTCGGTGCGGGCCTCCATCAAGGAGGCCGAGCTCATGGCAGGCTCGACGGTAGACCGGGTCTACTCCGGAATGGGCGGCGACCACGTGCGTGCCTCGACCTCCATGGGCGTGGTCGCGGTCGCCGACGAGGACGTGACGCCCGACGACGTCGAGCGCGTCCACGTCGTGGCCCGCGCCGTGGCACTGCCGCCGGACCGCGAGATGCTGCACGCGATCCCGCAGGAGTACCGCGTCGACCATCAGCGCGGCATCAAGGATCCGCTCGGCATGAGCGGGGTGCGCCTCGAGGCCGAGGTCTTCCTGGTGACCTGCGCCGTGACCGCGGGTGCCAACATCCGCAAGGCGGTGAATCGCGCGGGGTACCGCGTGCAGGAGCTCGTTCTGGAGCCCCTCGCCGGCGCGCGCGCGGTCCTCACCGAGGACGAGAAGGAGGTGGGGGTCGCCATGGTGGAGATCGGGGCATCCACCACGGACCTGGCCGCTTACTACGAAGGGAAGATCCGCCACGTGGCCATTCTCCCGTTCGGCGGCGCCACGCTCACGGCCGACCTGGTGCACGGGCTCTCGATTCCGTGGGCCGAGGCCCAGAAGGCCAAGGAACAGTACGGAACCGCGTTCGCCCAACTCGTGGATCCCAGGGAGACGGTGGAGGTTCCGGGTCCCTCGCCGGGCCAGCGGCGCCACGTCGCCCGCGAGCTCATCGCGCACATCATCGAGCAGCGCCTCGACGAGATGTTCGGGCTGATTCAGACGGAGCTGCAGGACCAGGAACTCCTGGACAAGCTCGGCGCCGGCGTGGTTCTCACCGGGGGTACGGTGGCCATTCCCGGCATCGTCGAGCTGGCGCAGCAGGTCTTCGCCGCACCGGTTCGCCTGGGCGTGCCCCGGGAGGGCCTCGGCGGCCTCGCCGACTCCGTCGCCCGGCCGAAGTTCTCCGTGGCGGCCGGGCTGGCGCTGTGGGGAGCCGACCGCTTTGCGGAGACAGGGCAGGGGGCATCCACGCTCACGTCCGGCGTGTTCACCAAGCTCGGCACGTGGCTCAGGGAATTCTTCTAGGCCGACCGATGGCGACGACACCGACCGATTCGTTCACACTCCACCAGGAAGGGGAGCAAACCATGATGATCTTCGAATTCGAGGAGACTCCGGCCCAGAACGCCCGCATGAAGGTGATCGGCGTCGGTGGCGCGGGGGGCAACGCCGTGAATCGCATGATCGACGAGGACCTGGAGGGGGTGGAGTTCATCTCGATGAACACCGACGCCCAGGCGCTCAAGAGCTCCCGCGCCCAGGTCACCCTCCAGATCGGCAAGAAGCTGACCCGCGGCCTCGGTGCCGGGGCGCGTCCGGAGATCGGCCGCCAGGCCTTGTCCGAGAGCGAGGAGGAGGTACGCCGCGCGCTCGACGGAGCCGACCTGGTCTTCGTGACGGCCGGAATGGGTGGTGGCACGGGCACGGGTGCGGCTCCGATCGTGGCCGAGATCGCCCGAGAGATGGGGGCGCTCACGATCGGCATCGTCACCAAGCCGTTCTCGTTCGAGGGCAAGAAGCGTGACCGCCAGGCGCACCAGGGGCTGGCCGAGCTGCGCCGCTGCGTCGACACGATGATCGTGGTCCCCAACGACCGTCTCCTCTCGGTGGTTCCGAAGGGAACGTCGTTCCGCGACGCACTGAAGAAGGCCGACGAGGTGCTGCTGCACGCGACCCAGGGCATCAGCGACCTGATTCGCGTGAGCGGTGAGGTGAACGTCGATTTCGCGGACGTGCGCACGATCATGGCGTGCCGTGGGCCGGCGCTCATGGGCTCCGGCTTCGGCGAGGGCGACAACCGGGCGCAGGAGGCGGCGCAGGAGGCGATCTCGTCTCCGTTGCTGGACGACGTGTCGATCCGGGGGGCGCGCGGCGTGCTCATCAACATCACCGGCGGGCTCGATCTCGCCATTGACGAGGTCACCCAGATCTCCTCCATTATTCAGGAAGAGGCCGGGGACGAGGCCGAGATCATCTTCGGAGCCGTGCACGATCCGGATCTGGAGGGAAAGATCCGTGTAACGGTCATAGCCACGGGATTCGATTCCAAGGAAGAGGACAAGGTGATCCGGCCGGACTTTCGCCGGCATCGTCCGTCCCAGCCCGTTCCGGAGCCGCTTCCGCAGCAGGTGATCCACGCGCAGCAGCCCCGGCTCGAGCAGCGCGCGGCGATGGGCGGAGGCCGGGCGGAGGCGGTGCTTCCACTGGGGCGGTTCCCGGAGCGGGTCGTGACGCGTGAGCAGCTCGTGGAGCTGGACATTCCCACGTTCATTCGTCGGCAGATGGATTGAGGTGGCGGCGGACCCGGCGATGCCGGGATAGAACTCAACCAGGCACGGGATCGGTGCAAGCGAAAGGCGGGACGGGATGGTGTCGGCTCGCGGCCGCTCTGGCGGTCGCGGCGCTGGGCGCGTGCTCCTCTCCCGCTCCGGACGCGGGTACGCTCGCCACGATCTACGCACGCCCGGCCGAGAGCGTCCAGGTTCTCTCCCTGCAGCAGGGAGAGACGCTGGGCAAGCTTCTCGGCAGCGCGATACGGCCGAACGAGCAATACGATCTGCTGCTGGCCTTCCGGCAGCAGGCGAGTCCCCGTCGCATGCGGGCCGGCACCGAGATCACGCTGCGCCGACGCGCGGACGACGGGTGGCTCAGGGGCGTGGACGTGGAGTTCAACGCGGACACGACGATCCGGCTCACGCGCAACCCGGACGGGTGGAGCGCGAGCACCATTGCGACGCCGACCTACCTGGACACGCTTTACGCGGCCGGCAGGATCGACAACTCCCTGTGGGAGTCCGTGGTGGATAACCCGAGCCTGGCGGCGCTGCCGATCGGGGATCGGCTCGGGCTGATCGACGATCTGGACGCGGTCTTCCAATGGCAGATCGACTTCTCGCGCCAGATCCATCAGGGCGACACGTACCGGTTCGTGTACGAGGAGGAGGTGCGGCCCGACGGCTCGATGCGCACGGGCAGGCTCCTGGCGGCGGAGGTCGTCAACGCAGGGACTCCCTACTTCGCCATCTACTTCGACCCCAACGGCGACGGCAAAGGCTCGTACTACGATCGGGACGGCAAGTCCGTGCGGCGCGCGTTCATGCGCAAACCCCTCTCGTACCGGAGGATCTCGTCACGGTTCTCGCGGGACCGGTATCACCCGATCCTGCACATCGGGCGGCCGCACCTGGGTGTCGACTCCGCGGCCGCCGCGGGCACGCCGGTGTGGGCCACGGCGGACGGCGTGGTGGTGCGCCGGGGATGGGACGGGGGGTACGGGAACCTCATCGAACTCCGCCATCCCAACGGGTGGGAGACCCGATACGGGCATCTGGAGGCCTTCAAGAGAGGCCTGCACGTGGGCTCGCGTGTCCACCAGGGAGACGTCATCGGGTACGTGGGTCAGACCGGTCTGGCCACGGGACCTCATCTGCACTACGAGATCCTCCGGCACGGGCACCAAGTCAATCCACTCGCCGTGAACCTCCCGTCGGGGGATCCGGTTCCCGAGCAGGACGAGACCGACTGGACACGCGCGAGGACGGCGCGCATGGCGCTCCTGGAGTCGATTCCCGGCGCGGGGCCCGTCCGCACGGTGGCGAGCGCGGCGGGCGCTACACCCCAGCCCTCGCAGTCGGAGGAGGCCAGGGGCCAGAAGTAGAAGCGCGTCCCATCCAGCCGTCTCACAGCGGGCCGTCCCCGCTCCTCTTCGTGTTCAGCGACTTTTCTGCGACCCGTTATCCTTTCAGGCGATGGCACGCCTTTTCAAGAAGCGACCGGAACGGAAGAAGGGCATCTGGCGCCGGGTGGTGGACCTGGCCCTCACGGACGTACGCGTGGTCGCCGGCGGGATGGACCACGACACCCTCGAGACGCTGGAAGAGCGGCTGTTGGCGGCCGATTTCGGCGTGCCCGCCACGATGCGCCTCGTCGAGCGGGTCGAGGAGGCCGCGCGCCGGGGCAAGGCGCGTGGGCGGGAAGGCCTGAGCGGCGTGCTGCGGGAGGAGATCCTCTCGATCCTGTCTGTGTCCGGGGCAGCCGAGTTGGAGGCGGCCGAGTCGGGACCCACGGTCTATCTGGTCGTCGGGGTCAACGGAGTCGGCAAGACCACGTCGATCGCCAAGCTGGCCCACCACCTCGTGCGGGAGGGGCGCTCGGTCCTGGTCGCCGCGGCCGACACGTACCGGGCCGGCGCGGTCGAGCAGCTCGAGGCGTGGGCGAAGCGCATCGGGGCGGAATTCCTGCGTGGGCAGGCGGGCGGCGATCCGGCGGCGGTGGCGTTCGACGCCATCGACGCGGCCGAGGCCCGCGGCATCGACGTGGTGCTCATCGACACGGCCGGGCGCATCCACACGAATCGGGCCTTGATGGACGAGCTCGCGAAGATCGACCGTGTGATTCGCAGACGGCTGGAGGGCGCGCCGCACGAGACCCTGCTGGTCCTCGACGCCACGGTGGGCCAGAATGCCGTCCGGCAGCTCGAGATCTTCCGGAAGGCGGTGAGTGTGACGGGTATCGTCCTCGCGAAGCTGGACTCGACGGCGCGCGGCGGCATCGTCGTCGCGCTCCAGCAGGAGTACGGTGTGCCGGTCAAGCTGGTAGGGGTGGGGGAGCGCGCGGAAGATCTGGAGGTCTTCGATCCGCGCGCGTTCGTGGACGGCGTGCTCGCCGACTCGTAGGCTACCGGAGTGAACGCTTACTCCGAGCTCGATCGTCCCGTCCAGTTCCTCAAGGGAGTGGGGCCCAAGCGGGCCGACACCCTCGCCCGCCTCGCGATCGGCACGGCCCGCGACCTCCTCTACCACGTGCCGCGCCGCTACGACGACGCGTCGACCGTCCATCCCATCGGCTCGCTGGACGTCGGCATGGACGCCACGGCGATCGGCCGGGTGCGGAGCAAGGGGGTGATCCCCACGCGGCGCGGCCTGCGCATCTTCCAGGCCGTGCTCCGCGACGAGTCGGGGATGATCACGGTGGCCTGGCCCGGACAGCCGTGGCTCGACCGGAAGATCCGCGAGGGTGACGTCCTCCTCGTGACCGGGCCGGTGAAGTTCTTCCACGGGCGCCAGCTCCAACCGCGGGAGTTCACGATCCTGTCGAGAGGCGGAGGAGAAGTCGAGCCGGCCGGCACGATCTTCGTGACGTATCCGGCCTCCGAGGACGTGCCCCAGTGGGTCCTGCGCACGATCTTCGAGCGGAACCTGGACGCGCTCCTGGCGTGGGCGGACGACGACGAGGTCTTCACGGCCGCGGAGCTCGACGCGCTCGGGCTACAGGGCCTCGCGGCCGCGCTGGCCGCGCTGCACCGGCCGCGGAGCCTGAGCGACGCCGAGAGGGGGCGCAGGCGCCTCGCGTTCGACGAGCTCTTCTTCCTCCAGTTGGTCCAGGCGCGTGCCCGCCATCGCCAGACGGAGATGGCTCCGGGCATCGCGCACCGGCGCACGAACCGCTTGATCCGGCCACTGCACGAGACGCTGCCGTTCGAGCTCACGGAGGCCCAGACCAGGGTCCTCCGCGAGATCTACGCCGACATGACCTCGGAGCGGCGCATGAACCGGCTGCTTCAGGGCGACGTGGGGTCGGGCAAGACCATCGTGGCGCTCTTCGCCATGCTCCTCGCGGTGGAGGGTGGATGGCAGGCGGCGCTGATGGCGCCCACCGAGCTCCTGGCCGAGCAGCATGCACGCACCCTCGGGGCGCTTCTGGAGCCGCTCGGGCTCAGCGTCCTCCTGCTCACCGGAAGCGTCGGCACGGCCGAGCGAAGGCACGCGCTGGAGGCGCTGGCCTCGGGGGGCGCTCCGCTCGTGGTGGGCACCCACGCGCTCATCCAGGACGGTGTGGACTTCCAGCGTCTCGGACTGGTGGTCGTCGACGAGCAGCACCGCTTCGGGGTCCGGCAGCGGATGGCGCTGAGCGAGCGGGGAAACGAGCGCCCCGACGTGCTCATCATGTCCGCGACGCCCATCCCCAGGTCCATGGCCATGGCACTGTATGGCGACCTCGACCTCAGCATCCTCGACGAGATTCCGCCCGGCCGGCGCGAGGTGAAGACCACGCTGCGCACGCCGCGCGGGCGCGCCGGAGTCTATCGCTTCGTCGACGAGCAGATCGAGCGCGGCCACCAGGCGTACGTGGTCTATCCGCTCGTCGCCGAATCCGAGAAGGTGGACCTGCTCGCGGCCACGGAGGAGTACGAGCGTCTCCGCTCGGAGGTCTTCGCGAACCGGAGGTTGGGGCTCCTGCACGGCCAGATCGCGTCCGACGAGAAGGACCGGATCATGCGCGCTTTCCTCGCCGGTGAGCTGGACCTGCTGGTCGCGACGACCGTCATCGAGGTCGGCATCGACGTGCCGAACGCGTCGGTCATGGTCGTGGAGCACGCCGAGCGCTTCGGACTCTCCCAGCTCCACCAGCTCCGCGGCCGAGTGGGGAGGGGGGCAGCGGAGAGCTACTGCATCCTCATCGCCGAGGCCGGCGACGAGGCTACCGAGCGCCTCGAGATCCTGCGCGACACCTCCGACGGCTTCGAGGTCGCGCGGGCGGACCTTCGCATTCGAGGCCAGGGAGACCTGTTCGGTGCCCAGCAGCACGGGCGCGATCCGATCCTGCGCTACGCCGATCTCCTGCGGGACGAGGATCTTCTCGTGAGGGCCCAGGCGGCGGCCAGGGACCTCGTGGGCCTCGATCCGGACCTCGCCTCGCCCGAGCACGCGCGCGTGCGCGAGCACCTGGAGGCGCGCTGGCGCGACCGGCTGGAGATGTTCGAGGTGGGTTGAGCGCCGGCTTCCACGCCGCGGTGCCGAACGGCCCGGGCCGGTTGATCGACCGGTTCGGGATGCGCTAACGTTCGCGGCCTCGGAGACCTCATCTGAAACGAAAATGGACCCATGGTCGAGATCAAAGATCTGCATCGGCACGTCGGCGAGCGCGTCACTCTGTCCGGATGGGTGGAGACCACGCGGGGGCACGGGAAGGTGGCGTTCGTGGTCCTGCGGGACGGGACCGGCGTCGTCCAGGGCGTGCTCGTCCGGAAGGAGGTCGACGAGGCCGCGTGGGAGGCCTTCGGCGGGCTGACGCAGGAGTCCACCGTCGCACTCACCGGAGATGTGCGCGCCGATGACCGCGCCCCGGGCGGAGTCGAGCTCTCCGTGAGCGGCCTCGAGCTTCTCGCGGTGGCGGCGGAGTACCCCATTCAGCCGAAGGAGCACGGCGTCGAGTTTCTTCTCGACCACCGGCACCTCTGGCTACGCTCCTCCCAGCAGAGAGCCGGGCTGAAGGTCAGGGCCGAGGTGGAGCAGGCGGTCCACGACTTCTACTACGGCCGGGGGTTCGTGCGCATCGACACGCCGATTCTCACCGGGTCGATCGGAGAGCACGCCGGCACCCTCTTCGAGACCGACTACTTTGGCCAGAAGGCCTTCCTGGCCCAGACGGGCCAGCTCTACGTCGAGGCCGCGGCTGCAGCGTTCCGCAAGGTGTATTGTTTCGGGCCGACGTTCCGGGCCGAGAAGTCGAAGACGCGGCGCCATCTCACGGAGTTCTGGATGGTCGAGCCGGAGGTGGCGTTCGCGGACTCCGACGACAACATGCGTCTGCAGGAGGACTTCGTCTCGTACCTGGTGGAGCGAGCCCTGGAGCGCTGCGGCGAGGAGCTGAAGCTTCTCGAGCGCGACACGTCGAAGCTCGAGAACGTGAGGCCGCCGTTTCCGCGCGTCAGCTACACGGACGCCGTGGAGCGGCTGCGCGCCGGTGGGAGCGAGATCGAGTGGGGTCAGGACCTCGGCGCTCCGGACGAGGTGGCGCTCACGGAGGACGCCGAGTTGCCGGTCTTCGTATACAACTACCCGAAGGCGGCGAAGGCCTTCTACATGAAGGAGAACCCGGAGGACCCGCGCACGGTGCTGTGCAACGACCTGCTCGCGCCGGAGGGCTACGGGGAGATCATCGGCGGCAGCCAGCGCGAGGACGACCTCGATCGCCTCCGGGCACGCATCCACGAGGAGAAGCTTCCCGAGGAAGCGTATGCCTGGTACCTGGATCTTCGTCGCTACGGGACGTTTCCCCACTCCGGGTTCGGCCTCGGCGTCGAGCGCACGGTGGCCTGGATCACCGGCAAGCGCCACGTGCGCGAGCTGATCCCGTTCCCGCGCCTCATGAACCGTCTGACGCCGTAGGGAAGCGCAATGCCGAGAGCCATCCTCGACATGATGGACCTCAGGGCCGCCTGGGCGATGCCCGCCTGGGTGCCGGACCGCATCCGGGAGGCGTTCGGCGAGGGGTGGGAGCTGTTCGTGGTCGAGGAGTGGACGGACGGATCCGGCGACGGCTCCTCGCGACTCTCTCCCGCCCTCGTGGACGCGGTGCGGCCGGCGGAGGTCTACTTCGGCTTCGGCATTCCGGCCGAACTGCTCGAGGTGGGGACGAAGCTGCGCTGGGTGCACTCCGGAGCCGCCGGCGTGGGCAGCTCGCTGACGCCGAGGATGAAGGAGAGCGCGGTGGTCCTGACGAACTCGGCGGGGGTGCACGCGCCGCCGATGGCAGAGACCGTGCTCGGGATGATCCTGCACTTCCTGCGCGGGCTCGATTTCGCGGCTCGCAGCCAGCACGAGGGCGTCTGGACCACGGAGCCGTACTTCGCGGGAGGGGGAACGCTGCGTGAGCTCCCCGAATGCACGGTCGGCATCGTCGGCTTCGGCGGAATCGGCCGTGAGGTCGCACGCCGAGTCGCTTCGCTCGGAGCCCGCGTGGTCGCGTGCAAGCGAACCCCGGCCGCGCCGGGCACGGTCGATCTCGAGACGATGGCGGGCGGCGGGAGCCTGGCCGACCGGATCGAGGTGGGGCACGGGCCCGAGGGGCTCACCGCCGTGCTCTCGCGGAGCGACGTGGTGGTCCTGTGCGCGCCCGATACGGCCGAGACCCAGGGCATGCTTGATGCCGAAGCTCTCGGGCGGCTCAAGGAGGGTGCGATCCTCATCAACGTCGCGCGCGGCAAGCTGGTCGACGAGCGCGCCCTCGAGGATGCGCTTCGGTCGGGCCGCATCCGCGGGGCGGGGCTCGACGTCTTCGCCCAGGAGCCTCTTCCCGAGGGACACCCGTTCTGGTCGCTGCCCAACGTGCTCCTCACGCCGCACGTCTCGGCCGTGACGAAGGGCTTCTGGGCCCGCGAGACCGCGCTCATCGTGGAGAACGTACGGCGCTGGCTCGCCGGAGCGCCGCTCCTCAACACGGTCGACAAGTCCGCGGGCTACTGAGGGGCGGCCGCGGCACCCGCGTCGGGCGCCGCCCGCCGCAGCATCAGCCTCGCTTCAGCTCTTCCCAGAGTCCGTCGAGCACGTCGAGCGAAGAATCCTCGATGCGGATCCCCCGCTCTCGTGCCAACGCCTCGAGACGCTCGAAGCGGGCGTGGAATTTCCGGTTCGCGGCCTCCAGCGCCGTGGTCGGGTGGGCGCCCGCGAGGCGGGTCAGGTTCACCACGGAGAACAGCAGGTCGCCCAGCTCCTCCTCGATGGCCTCGGGGGCCCCTTCCTCCAGGGCTTCGCGCACCTCCTCGAGCTCCTCGGCCACCTTGTCCCACGCTCCGTGGAAGTCCTCCCAGTCGAAGCCCACGCCGCTCACGCGCTCCTGGATGCGATGAGCCTTCGTCAGGGCGTCGAGGCCGCGGGCAAGCCCGTGCAGCACTCCCTGGTTCTCTGCGCGCTCTTCGGCCTTGAGGGCTTCCCACGCCCTGCGTTCTCCTCCGCCGAAGAGGTGGGGGTGGCGCCGCACCATCTTGTCCTCCAGGCGCCGGTACACGGCGTCGGCGTCCGACGTGCCCTCCTCCTGCGCCAGAACGATCTGGAAGGCGAGGTTGAGCAGGAGGTCGCCGAGCTCGGCCTCGAGGTGGTCGGCGGAGCCGTCCTCGATCGCGTCCACGACCTCGTGCGCCTCCTCGAGGAGGTGGGGAATCAGCGTGCGGGGCGTTTGCGCCCGGTCCCAGGAGCAGTGCTTCCGCAAAAAGCGCACGAGCGCCTCCGAACGCTCGAGCGCGCCCGGGCCCTCGAACCTCGGCGGCTCGCGTTCGGGATCGTTGTGCGGACGGGAATCGGTCATGGATGGACTGCCGGGTACGCTGGACACAGGGCACGTGCGGAGGCTCCCGCGACGGCCGACGGGTTGCTCCGGCGCTAGGTTCTCGCATCTTTCCGGGTTCATGTCAACGGACCCGCGCACCCGGGCCTGGGTCGAAGCACGGTCAAAGGCCCTTCGCCATAATCTCGACCGGATCCGCGCCAGCGTCGGTCCGGACGTGAAGCTCGTGCCCATGGTCAAGGCCGATGCGTACGGCCTGGGCGCGGCGGGCGTGGTGGACGCGCTCGAGCCCGCCGGGCCCTGGGGCTTCGGCGTCGCCACGGTTCGCGAAGGCCTCGATCTCCGGGCTCTGGGCGTGGCGCGGCCCATCTGGGTCTTGAGCCCGACTCCGCCGGACGCCCTGGAGGCGGCGGGGATGGGAGGCCTGACGGTTTCGATGTCCGACCTCGGATCGCTGGAACGGCTTGCGGTGCTGGCGCGCGCGGGCTCCGCCCCCGCGTTCCACTTGGAGATCGACACCGGCATGGGGCGCGCCGGATTCGACTGGGACCGCCTGGAGCCGGCCGTGCGAGCGGCGTTGGCGGCGGAGCAGGCCGGTGCGCGGTGGGAAGGGTGCTACACGCACCTGCACTCGGCGGACGAGGAGCCGGAGACGATCCACGAACAGTGGAAACGCTTCCAGGCGGCGCTGAACGCGTCGGGTGGGAGGGAGCACGGGCGCTTGATTCACGCGCTCAACAGCGCGGGGGCACTGCGTTGTCCCCAGTATGCGGCGGACGCGGTGCGGCCCGGGATCTTCCTCTATGGAGGGAGTGCCGGCGCCGGAACCCCGGAGCCCGAGGAGGTCGTCTCGGTCCGGGCTCGCGTGGTGCACCTGCGGGACGCGGACCCCGGGACGAGCGTCGGGTATGGGGCGACGTACCGCGCCCGTTCCGCCGAGCGGTGGGCAACGGTGGCGATCGGATACGGGGATGGACTTCCCCGGGCGCTGGGAAATCGGGGGAGCGCGCTCCTCCACGGCCGGCGCGTTCCGATCGTGGGACGGATCTCTATGGACGTGACGGTGGTAGACATCACCGGCCTATCTGCGGTCGAGATCGGCGACGTGGCGACGTTGATCGGCACGGACGGTGAGGAGCGCATCACCCTGGACGGGGTCGCGGAGTTGGCCGGGACGATCAGCTACGAGATCCTGACCGGGCTCACACCTCGGCTTCCCCGGATCTGGCAACCTGGTTAACGAGCGATCTGCTAAGGCTTCGGAAACGACGTGACTCGGATGATGAAGGTGGGCCTCGCGGGGCTCCTGTTCCTGGGACTGGTCTCGTGTGCCGACAAGACCCCCACATCGCTGGACCAAGCCCTGATTCCGGCCAAGCCAGCCACGGTCGAGATCCGGCTGCCCTGGTCGCAGTTCGGCTCCGACTTTGCCGTGTACGGGGGATTCGGCTATCCGTACCAGCTCGGCACGGCAGTCGTGGCGAGCACCTTCGGGGGGCTGCAAGCGAAGGCCATCGCGGAGTTCTCGGGCTTCGCCACCGACGCACTCGTGAAGGACTCCGCAGGCACGTTGATCACCGACACGGCCGTGAGTGTGGTCGGGGGACGGGTGGTCGTGCAATTCGACACGGCGACCAGCAACGTCCCGGGTAAGCTCACACTGGCACTCGGGGCCCTCCAGCAGAAGTGGGATCCGGTGTCGGTCTCATGGACGATGACGGTCGACACGACGGGGGACCACCAGGCCTGGTCACAGCCCGGCGGCGGCAAGATCGTCCCGCTCACGACAACGACGTGGACGCCCGATTCGGGGGACTCGATCGTGTTCAACATCGACTCGACCGTGGTCGCGTCCCTCGGTGACACGGCGACCCTGGTCGACGGAATCGTCGTCAGTTCGCTCAGTCCGGACACGCGCCTGCACGTCACCAGTATGTCGGCCAGCCTCGTGGCCAAGACGAAGATCAACACGGACACGACCCTGTACCTGACCAGCAGCCTCGCGCATATGACGTTCATGTACTCGCCCGCGCCCCCGGCGCCCACGGGCGAGGTGCGCGTGGGGGGAGTGCCCGCCTGGCGGACCGTGATGCGTATCAATGTCCCGGACAGCTTGGACAACCTTCCGGTCTTGTGCGCCGTGGTCGCATGTCCGATGAAGTTGACGGCCGACCAGGTGAATTACGCGGCGCTGGTGCTCCACACCGACTTCAGCGATCCGGCCTTCCAACCGAGCGACAGCGTAGGTCTGGACGTGAGGCGGGTCCTCAGCCCGGAGGCGCTGCCCAAGGCACCGCTGAGTACGTCGATGCTCGCGTCCTCGACCGGCTTCCGCGTCCCGTCCTTCTACTTCAACAGACCGGGGGGGGTGGACGTCGAGGTGCCGATCACGGGGTTCGTGCGGGATCTGATCTCCAGCGACACCACCGCCGCCGGGTTGCCGCTCTCGCACGTGCTCGCCCTTCTGGCCGCGAGCGAGCCGGCGTCGGTCTCGTATGCCACCTTCCAGGGCCCCTCCGGCGCCCAACCTCCCCTGCTGAAGCTCATCATCACGGGCAGCAAAGCGGTGGTGCTCCCATGAGGCCCGCGCTCGCGAAACGCACGATCGGAATGGCCCTCACGCTGGTGCTCGCGACCGTCCAGGGCGGAGCCGCCCAGTCGCTCTTCAACGCGGTGGGCATCGGCACGCCCATGGATGCGATCGACGCCCGCGCCGTCGCCCTCGGAGGCATGGGTATCGGTCTCATGGGCGGGGATCTCCTTCCGACGGATCCCGCGGCCGCGGCGGATCTGGGCCTTCCGACGATGATCATGACCGCCCGCCCTTCGTGGGTGAACTTCGATCGGAGCTCCCCGTCCGAATCCGGGAGCTTCCAGAGCACGCTGTTCCCGCTCATGGGCCTGGCCTATCCGATTCCGCGCGTGGGCGTCTTGAGCCTCACGCTCGGGTCGGTGCTCGACCAGCGTTTCGAGGCCAAGCGGACGGAGCAGGTCGCGCTCTACGACACCACGACCACGGTCCAGGACGTCTACGTCTCGCAGGGCGGCGTCTCCTCGGTTCGCCTCGGGCTCGCGCGAAACCTGGGCAACCGGCTGTCGGTCGGCCTCACCGTGGGCCGCTATACCGGATCGACCACGAAGCGCCTCGAGCGAACGTTTCCCCTCGACTCGCTGGTGTCGACGTACCAGGCGGGGGGCTTCTGGTCCTACTCGGGATCGTTGGTCTCGGGAGGGGCGTCCGTCCGGTTCGGAGGCATCGCGCGGGTGGCGGGGAGCGTCACCCTGGGGAGCACGCTGCACGCCAAGGCCTCGAGCGACACCCAGGGAGGGGACGCGACCTACGACCTTCCGCTCCAGTACCGGATCGGCGCAAGCGCCCTGCTGGCCCGCGGGGTGACCCTCACCGGGGGTGTGGCCCGCGCCAATTGGGCCGCGGTCAAGGGGGGGACGTTCAACGACGGCAGCGCCGCGAGCACGACCACGAGCTTCGGATTCGGTCTCGAGTTGACCCAGGCCACGCTGTTCGGCCGCACGTCGCCGATCCGGCTCGGATACCGGCACAGCCAGCTTCCCTTCGCGCCGGGAGGCGCTGGAACGCCGATCGAGACGGCCCTTTCGGCCGGCCTCGGTGTCTCGTTCCACAAGACGGGCGACTACACGCTGGCCGGGGTGGATCTCTCCCTCGAGCGGGGTACGCGCCGTGACCCCACCCTCACGGAGCACTTCTGGAGGGGGACGCTGACGCTGCGGGTCACCGGGCTGTAGCCGCGCTCCGCCGAACGTTCCCGTGAAGGTCTACTATCACACGTTCGGCTGCAAAGCGAACCAGTACGACACCGAGCGCATGCGCCAGGAGGGCGAAGCGCACGGTGCCGTGCCCGTGGACGGTTGGGGAGACGCGGACGTCTGCGTGGTCAACACGTGCACGGTCACGAACCAGGCGGACGCCGAAGCGCGTCGCTTCGTGCGCCGCCTCCGCCGGGAGAATCCCGGGGCTCGCGTGGTGGTGGCCGGCTGCTCGGCGGCGTTGAGGGCGCCTGAGTACCGTGCTCTGGACGCGGTGGACGCCGTGGTCGAAGGCCACGACCCGGTCGCCGTCGCTCGCTCGCTCGCGGGGGGGGATCTGGTCCAGATCGAGCTGCGCAGGAGTCTCGACCGGATCGACTCCGAGCCCATCGGCGGCATGCTCCTCAGGCGCCGCCGAGGCGCTGCCCGCGGATGGCTGAAGATCCAGGACGGCTGCGACCGCAAGTGCTCGTTCTGCGCCACACGCCTGGCCAGGGGCGTGTCGCGGTCGCGCGCGCCGGAGGAGGTCGTGGCGGAGGCCCGTGTGCTCTCCCGCACCCACCCGGAGCTGGTGCTTACCGGCATCCATATCGGCCACTACGGACAGGACCTGGAGCCCGCGACCACACTGTCGCGGCTGCTCGCCCGGCTGCTCGACGGCGTGCCGAACGTACGGTTCCGTGTGGGAAGCGTGGAGGCGACCGAGGTCGATGACCTTCTGGTCGAGCTCCTCGAGACATCGGGAGGGCGCGTGGCTCCCCACTTGCACATGCCGCTCCAGAGCGGGGCGGATCCGGTACTGCGAAGAATGCGCCGGTGGCATACCCGGGAGCAGTACCGCAGCCGTGCGCTCCGGATCGCGGAACGCGTGGGGCTGCTCGGGCTGGGCGCCGACATCATCACGGGCTTCCCGGGCGAGAGCGACGCCGATCACGAGGCGACGCGCTCGCTCGTCGAGGAACTCCCCTTCACGTATCTGCACGTCTTCCCGTTCTCTCCCCGTGCCGAGACGGTGGCGGCGGGGCTCGCCGACCCCGTGCCGCAGAGGGTGGCGGGAGAGCGCAGCCGCGAGCTCCGGGCGCTGGCGCAGGCGAAGGGGCGTGCGTACCGCGCCGCGCGGATCGGCCAGCCGGCCGAGGTCGTGCTCGAGGGGGATGGGCGACAGGCGCTCACGGGCGACTATCTGCGCGTTGGCGTGAAGGAGCCCCCGCTGGGCGGAGCGCGGGGGCTCGAGTCGGGCACGCTGCGAGGCGAGGGGGGGCATCTGTATATTGCGTGGTCCCGACCGACTCACTCCAATTGAGCGCATGAGCGACACCGGCCGAACCCGACGCGCGTACGTCGAAACGTACGGGTGCCAGATGAACATCAGCGACGGCGAGCTGATGGAGGGCATCCTCGCGGAGCGTGGCTACGAGATCGTGGCCACGCCCGAAGAGGCGGATGTGGTGCTGGTCAATACGTGCGCGATTCGGGAGCATGCCGAGCAGAGGGTCCTCGGGCGCGTGGCCCAGCTCGGAGCGCTCAAGAAGGAGCGCCCGGGCATGGTCATCGGCGTTACGGGATGCATGGCCCAGAGGATGGGCTCGGACCTGCTCGGTCGCGCTCCCCACGTCGACCTGGTCATGGGACCGGACGGGTACCGAGAGCTGCCCGCGTCGCTCTCGGCACTGCTGGCCCCGGATCGCGTGGGGCCGCCCCCGGATTCACGGCGGCTCACGGTCCTGGACCTGAACCTCGGCGAAAATTACCAGGGGCTCGCGCAGCGCCGCGGGGAAGGGCCCTCGGCATGGGTGACGGTGCAGCGCGGGTGCGACCACCGCTGCACGTTCTGCATCGTGCCCTACGTGCGAGGCCCGGAGAAGAACCGCTCGCCAGAGGAGGTGCTCGCGGAGGTGCGGGCCCTGGCGCTCGACGGCGTGAGCGAGGTCACGCTCCTCGGACAGACCGTGAACTCGTACCGCTCGGGACGCTGGAGCTTCGCGAATCTCGTGCGTGCCGTGGCGAGGGTGGAGGGGATCCGGCGCGTGCGCTTCACGTCGCCGCATCCGAACGACGTCACGCCCGACCTCGTCGAGGTGATGGCCGAAGAGCCTTCCGTATGCGAGCAGCTCCACCTTCCGGCTCAGTCGGGAAGCGACCGCGTCCTGAAGAGGATGGTGCGGCGCTACACCGTGGAGCGCTACCTGGAGACGGTGGAGCGCGTGCGCGCGGACCTGCCGGACATTGCGCTGTCCACGGACATCATCGTCGGCTTCCCCGGGGAGACGGACGAGGACTTCCGGGCTACGCTCGAGCTCATGCGGCGGGTCCGGTTCGACGACGCGTTCACGTACCGATTTTCCTCCCGGGAGGGGACACCGGCCACGCGCTTTCCGGAGGAGGACTTCGTCCCCGCCGGCTTGGCGCAGGCCCGGCTGGAGGAGCTCATCGAGGTGAGCCGGTCCATCCAGGCCGAGATCAACGCCTCCGAGGTCGGTCGGGTGGAGGAGGTCCTCGTGGAGAAGGAGGCCCGGGGGGACGGCCAGGTGCTCGGTCGCACGCGCCGCAACAAGGTCGTCGCGTTCCCCGGGGACGCCGAGGTCGTGGGCTCCTACATGCATGTGCGCCTCGAGCGCACGACGGGCGCCACGTTCGTCGGAAGCCAGGTGGCTCAGCCCGCCTACGCGGAAACATGACATGAGCCGCGTCCTCTCGGTGCTCGGGGTGCTCCTGGTCGTGGCGCTTTCCATGGGCTTCGCGGCGCTCAACAGCGATCAGACGGTCACGCTCCATCTCGGCTTCGTCACGTTCTACCACGTCTCGCTGACGACGGTGGCGTTCGCGGCGCTCCTGTTCGGGATGCTGATCATGCTCGTGGCCGGGGTCCGCTCCGATCTCCGGGTGCGCAGCATCCTGCGCGCGCGGCTGGCGGCGGAGGACGAGGAGGAGCGTACACGCTTCGTGGACCGTACCCAGCGCGACCTGTTCGAGAGCGGGTCGCAGGGGGCCCAGAAGGAAGGAGGTGCCGGGCACGAGTGAGCCCTGACGCCGCATGTCGGGAGGCGCCGCCACCGTGAGGTGGTCGGGCCTTCCTCCCGTCGGCCGCCTCGCGTTGGTCTTCTTCGCGGGCGTGGCCCTCACCCATTCCGGCGTCCCCACCCCCCTGACGCCACTTCTCCTCTCCTTCCTTCTCTGGCCCATCGCGGCATCCAGGCGTCCCGCCGAGCGCGGGGTATGGATCCTCGTGGCCGCAGCCAGCCTCGTCTCCGGCGCCACCGCATCCCACGCGTCGTCGGAGGTGGCGTCCGCTTCCGCGTTCACCACGGAACCCGACAGCGTGGCCGCGGGAGGTCTCGCGCGTTGGCGAGGTAGGCTCGTCGTCAGGCTCGACACCCTGTACGGCGACGAGGGCCCCCTGGTGTCGGCCCTCGTGCTCTCCGACAAGAGCCACCTCGACCCGGCGCTCCGGGACGCGTTCGCCCGCTCGGGCACGGCCCACCTCCTCGCGATCTCGGGGTTCCACGTCGGCGTCGTGGCGGGGCTGCTGCTCGTCCTTCTGCGGAGTTCGGGCATGGAGCGCCGCCGAGCCGGCCTGCTCGCGGCGGCGGCCGCATGGCTATACGTGGCGCTCATCGGCTTTCCCGACGCCGCCTGTCGGGCGGCGCTCATCTTGACGCTCGTGAGCCTGTCCGGGATGCGCGGCCGCTCCTCCGCTCGGTGGGGCGCCCTCGCTGCCGCGCTGCTTCTCCTTCTCGCGCTCGACCCCGCGCGCGTCGCGGGTGCCGGCTTCCAGCTCTCGTTCGCCGGCGCCGCCGGGCTCGTCGCCTGGGCGCCCGGCATCCGCGACGGGCTGGTCCGCCGGCGGCTCCCGAGCGGACTCGCCCGTGCCGTCGCCGCGGGGGCGGCGGCCACGCTGGCGACCTTGCCGGTCGTGGCCTGGCACTTCGAGCGCGTCTCGCTGGTCGGCATTCCTGCGACGCTTTTCGCGGCGCCGCTGGTGACCGTGGCCTTGCCCGGGGCCCTCCTGTCCCTCGCGGCCGACTTCGTGTCCCACGCGGCGGGCCATTTCCTCGCAGGCGGGGTCGATCTGGTCCTGATCGCTCTCGCGGCGGGGGTGCGCGCGATCGCCTCGCTTCCGTGGGCGAGCCTGTGGATTCCACGAACGTGGGTGTGGATCACGGGGATCGGGGCCCTTGCGGGGACCGTGCTCCTGCGGGGAGAGAACGTCCGGCCGCGGGTACGCAGAACCGTGGCTGTCCTGTCGGCGCTCGCGGCGCTGGCCCTGTGGCCCGTGCTGCTGGGGCTCCAGGCCCGCGGCACGATGGAGATGTTCGTGCTCGATGTGGGGCAGGGCGACGCGCTGGTGATGCGCACGCCGTATGGTCGTTGGGTGATGGTGGACACCGGTCCCGCTGATCCTGAGGAGCGCGATCCGGGCAAGAACACCGTGGTCCGGGATCTCCGCCGTCTTGGGATCCGCCGCATCGAGCTCCTGATCCTGACCCACCCGGACTTCGATCATATCGGCGGGACCATCCCGGTTCTGCGCTCGTTCTCGGTCGGTGCTGTCATGGATCCGGCCTACGCCGCCGGCAAGAGCTCCTACGTGGCCATCCTGGATACGGCCCGGGCGCGCGGAATTCCATGGAGGAAGGCGCACCACGGCGAGGTCATCGAGATGGACGGCGTCACGCTCGACGTGATGGCGCCGTGGCCCGAGGGCGTCGGCCCGCTGGAGCCCGGAGAGTCTCCCACGAACGCGGTGTCCGTGGTCCTCCACGTCCAGTACGGCGCCTTCGACGCGTTGCTCATGGGCGATGCGCCTTCCCAGGTCGAGCGGGCCCTGGCGCCGAGCTTGCACGGGGGCATCGAGGTGCTCAAGATCGGCCACCACGGGAGTGCTACTGCCACCGACCCGATCTGGGTGGCTCGCGCCCACCCGGCCGTGGCGCTCATCTCCGTCGGACGCCACAATCGTTACGGACACCCGTCTCCGCGGGTGCTCGCCCGGCTCCGCAGGGCGGGGGTGCCCGTGCGCCGCACGGACCGCGAAGGAACGCTGGACGTGCTCGCTCGTAGTGACGGCAGTTTCGAGGTGACGGCGGAGGGTGCGTCCAGTTCGGTGCGTCACCCGTTTCGAGGAACCCGGTGAAGGAACCGTCAGAAATCTGATGATTCTCGGTTTTCTGACGCTTTCCCGAACGCGGGCAGTGTGCGTAAGTGATTATTACACAGTCACTTAGGATATATCGCTCCCTGGCACCCCTCTTGCAACACGGAAGCTCGGCTACATCCGCCCCTACGGGGCATTCGTCCATTCTTCATGGGATCAGGTGACATGAAGCGACTCAAGTACTTGGCTCTCGCGACGCTCGTGGCGTTCGGGGCCTGCGACAACGGCGGTGGCAATAAGATCACCACGCCGGTCACGGGCACGATCTCCGGCACGGTGTCGATCGAGGCCACGGGAGCTTCCGGTGTCACCGTGACGTTGTCGTCCGGCACGACCGCGACGACCGACGGTTCGGGAAATTATTCGTTCAGTAATGTCCCGGCCGGCGCGTACACGGTGAGCATCAGCGGCTTCCCCTCGGACGCCACCTTCGCAACCTCCGCCAAGGCCGCGGTCATCGCGAGCGCCGCCCAGGTCGTGACGGTTGACTTCTCCGGCTCCTACATCCGCACGTCGGCGATCATCGGCTCGGTGAAGGACGGCTCTGGCGCCGCCCTCTCGGGCGTGACGGTCGCGGTCAGCGGACCGGGGACGTCGGCGAGCAAGACCACGGACAACACCGGCCAGACCGATCCCTTCACGGGGCTGCGGGCCGGCGCGTACACCGTGACGATCTCGGGCTACGACGCCACGAACTACACGTGCGCGACGACCTCCCAGTCCGTCACGCTGGCGACCGGTGAGCTTCAGGTCGTGCCCTTCACGTGCACGCTGAAGACGACCGCTTCGATCTCCGGCTCGCTCTTCCTGGACGAGTCCGCTCCGCAGGACTCCGTCTTCGAGTCGAGCCTTGAGAGCAAGCTCGCGGCGGCGAATGTTCCGATCCTGCTCGAGGGCGGCACGGTCAATGACACGATGACCGTCATGACCGACGCCA
>CAZFIS010000048.1:0-23438 GCA_964519125.1 uncultured Gemmatimonadaceae bacterium
TACGGGATGAACGACTCGAAGAGCGGATAGCCGGGGGAGGGGTAGATCACCTCGGATCCGGCCTCGCAGTATGCGATGTGCGCGAAGGGGATCGGCGGCCGCCCACCGGGATAGACCACCACGCGCTCGGGATCGATGTCGAGGCCGCGCCTGGCGCCCACGGATCGGGCGACGGCGGCGCGCAGCTCCGGAATTCCCTGGGGGTCGCAGTACGTGGTGAGGCCGCGGTCGAGGGCTGCCTTCACCGCGCGTGCGATGTGGGTGGGGAGCGGAAAGTCAGGCTGCCCCAGGTTGCAACGGATGACGCGATCGCCATCGGCCTCGACGTCCCGGATGAGCGCCCCGAGCTTGAAGGCCTCCTCCGTGCCCAGACGGTACACGCGATCCGCGAAGAGTGCTGGAGGCGCGACGGCCGGCGCTGAACTCATGCGTGAATCCTCCTGCCATGGAACGGGCCTGACTCCCTGTCCAATCCCGGCCAGACCTCTTCCAAGATACATACGTGGAAGGCTTCTGTCTGTCGGAGCGACTAGGGGACTTTCCTGCGGGGGGCACGTTGCCACACTCGCATGCGGCGTGGATCTTCCGGTCCATGGATCTCTCCATGCCCGCATCCTCTATGGACGAGCTGAACCCGGCCTACCTACAGGCGATCGTGACCCTGGGGCTCGTGGTCGTGTGCGTCTTCCTGTACCGGCGCTACCACAAGCTCTATTTCGGCTGGTGGGCCGCCGCATGGATCCTGTACGGGCTGCGCCTCGGCGCGATCATCAGCTTCCTGCGCACGGGCACGTACGCCTGGCTGTACTGGCACCAGGTCGTCACCGGGTGGACGGGGCTGGCGCTGCTCGGCGCCGCGCTGGTCTTCGCCCGGCAGGCATCCTGGCGGCGGGGCTATCTGCTCCTGGCTCTCTTTCCGCCGGTCTGGTCGTACGTGGCGATCTACCGGCTGAACGACTTCATACTCGCCGCCGGCCCGGCGGTCGTCTTCTTGAGCGCCGCCACCGGCCTCACCGCCTGGGCGTTCTTCCGCTACGACCGGGAGGTCGGCTCGCCGGCGGCGCGCTTCCTCACGGTCATGCTGAGCCTCTGGGCGCTGCACCATCTGGACTACCCGTTCCTGCGGGCGAGGGGTGTGTGGAGCCCGTGGGGCTACTACCTCGACATGATCTTCGAGCTGTGCATGGGGCTCGGCATCCTCCTCCTCGTCCTGGAGGATCTCGATCAGGGCCTCCATACGCTGACGGCGCTGTCCGGCGAGCTCCAGGACCGAGGGAGAAGCAAGGAGAGTGTGCCCGAAGCGGTGCTCCGCAGAGCGCTGGGCCTGCGGGGCGTTCACGGCTCGGCCCTCTTCCTCGGGGGTGGGGCCGACGGGGGTGCCTTCATCCACGGTGCGGGGGTCTGCGCCCTGTGGCCCTACGAGCGTCCACCGGACGCGGCCACCCGGGCCGTCGAGCGCGTCCGCTCCACGCGTGTGCCGGAGGTGGCGCGCCAATCGGACGAGGACGGGCCTCTGCCGCGATCGGGGCATCCCTATGTGGCGGCGCTTCCCGTGCTGCGCGGAGAGGATGTGGCGGGGGCGCTCGTCGTGGTGGGCGAGGCACGCGACCCCTTCACGGCGCTGGACACACCGTTCCTCGTCGCGTTCGGCCACCAGGTCGGAGCGGCGCTGGAGAACGAGGACCTCTACCGCAGCCTCGCGGCGAGGACCATGGACCTCGAGCGGCTCCAGGGGCTGATGGTACGCCAGCACGAAGAGGAGCGGGAGCGCTTGAGCCGCGAGCTCCATGACGAGACCGCCCAGGTGCTGGCCGCCGTGAACATGCAGCTCGGCCTCCTGCGCGAGCAGGGGGACGAGGCCATGGCGTCGTCCCTGGACCGCGCGCGGGGTCTCGTGGCGGTGGGGATTCAGAGCATCCGCAACGTGACGCGCAACCTGCGCCCGACCGCGCTCGACGACCTGGGGCTGCTGCCCGCCTTGCGCGCCCTGGGTCGCGACTTCGGCGGCCAGAACCTCCTCGCCATCGACTTCGAGATGCCGTCCTCGCTCCCTCCGCTCGGCGACGGGGCCGAGCTTGCGCTCTACCGGACGCTGCAGGAGGCCCTGGCCAACGCGGTGCGTCATGGCGAGTGTTCGCGCGTGGCCGTGACGGTCGAGGCCAAGGACGACGAGGTCCGTCTCACGGTGTCGGACGACGGGGTCGGATTCCCCGAGCAGGATTCGGCGTCGCTCCGCCGGGCGAGGGGAGGGCTGGCCGGAATCCGCGAGAGGATCACGCGGGTGGGTGGAAGCTTCGATCTCGGAAATGGCCCCGACGGGGGGGCGAGGGTGCACGTACGCGTACCCGTGGCCGGAAGGAGCCAGTGAGGTGATCTCGTGAGCGAAGAGCAGATCCGTGTCGTCATCGCCGACGACCACACGGTCGTGCGTGAAGGTATCCGCTACGTGCTCGAGCGGATCCCGAACCTGGAGGTCGTGGGAGAAGTCTCCGACGGAGATGAGGTGCTCCCGCTGGTCGAGAGCACCGATCCTAATCTCCTGGTCCTCGACATCTCGATGCCGGGCAAGACGGGGCTGGAGGTTGCGCGCGAGCTGCGGGCGAGGGGTTCCGAGGTGGCCATCCTGATCCTCTCCATGCACGAGAATCCGGAGTACGTGCTCGAGGCGGTGCGCTCGGGCGCCGACGGGTACATCCTCAAGGACGTGGGGCCCGGGGAGCTGCGCGAGGCCGTGGAGGCGGTGCACAGTGGCAAGGAGTACTTCACCGACCGTGTCACCCACCAACTCGGCGTCGCGCTCCGCGAGGAGCTGGAGCGGGAGCAGCAACGCACGCGCCTGGAGCAGCTCACGGCGCGTGAGCGCGAGGTGCTCGTGCGGGTGGCGGACGGACGCACGAACCGGGAGATCGCGGAGGAGTTCGGGATCAGCCCGCGCACCGTGGAGACGCACCGCGAGCGCGTGATGGCCAAGCTCAGAATCCGGACCGTGGCCGGGCTGACGCGGTTCGTGCTCGAGAACCAGGTGGGTGCCGAGGAGGGTGCGTAGGGGCCGGCCTGCCCGGGCCTGCTAGCGCTTCCGGAGCCGCTTCAGGATCTCCCGCGGATCCGGACCGGTCGAGCACCCGGAATCGGCCGGCTTCGGGGGCGGCGGATTCCGCGGCGGCTTGGGTGTGCAGGGCGGCTCGGGCACCCGGAACGGACGCTTGCGGTCTCGAGGCGCGTGCTGTCGGTGGCTCTTGGCCATGGTGATCCTCCTTTCTGTCCTTGTACGCTGGCCATACCTTTAAAGATTCACCTCGACGTTCACGCGAACACGGCTTCCGGCCTTGCATCAACTGCCCGAACCGGCGCCGGTGAAGGTCCTCCTCATCGAGGATCTCGCCGACCACGTTCTCCTGGTGGAGCAGGCGCTCCGCAGCGGGGGGGCGGGTCAGAGCTTTGCCTTGGAGCACGTACCGACGCTCAAGGACGGGCTCAGCCGCCTCGCGCGCGGCGGCGTCGACGTCGTCGTGGTGGATCTCCACCTTCCGGACGCGGCCGACCTGGAGGCGGTCCGGGCCGTCCGCGCGGCCGCACCCGGCGCTCCTCTCGTGGTGCTCACGGCCGCGGAGGGCGACGAGATGCCGCTCCTGGCGCTCCAGGCCGGTGCTCAGGACTACCTCACCAAGAGTGTACTCGTCGATCCGGGCCCCCTGGTGGTCCGGACCCTCCTGATGGCGATCGAGCGCGTCCGGCTCGAGGCGGCGCTCGAGGATGCCCGCCGGTCGGCCGACAAGATCGAGCAGCGTCTGCGTCGCGAACGGGAGCTGAGCACGGCGATCCTCGACGCCGAGGACGCCGTGGTGCTGGTGGTTGATCCCCTCGGGCGGCTCATGCGCCACAACCGCAAGGCCGAAGAGGTCCTGGACCTGGAGCGGGACGGTGACGCCCGGCCGGTGCACATCTCGGACGTGCTGGAGCTCCTGCACGAGAGCGGTTCCCTCGACGACCTCCTCGACGCGCTGGCGCCGGACGGCAGCGGGCGTGTCGTCGAGACCAGCTTTCGGGGGACGGGTGGGGAGACGCGGACGATCATGTGGCACGCCTCCTCGATGCCTCTGGTGGGGGGGAGCTCACGGTACACCGTGCTCGTGGGAACCGACATCACCGAGTCCCGCCGCATGGAGGCCCGGCTTCGTGAGCGCCAGAAGCTCGAAGCGCTCGGCGAGCTCACCGGAGGGATCGCGCACGACTTCAACAACCTGCTGAGCATCATCGCCGTCAACGCGGAGATGGTCGCGCGGGATCTGGTCGATTCGGGCGCGGTGGAGACGGATTCGATCCACGAGGTGCTCAACGCGACGCGACGGGCCCGCGCCCTCGTCTCGCGTCTCATGGCTTTCGCGCGCAAGGGCTCGGAGGAGCGTGAGCCCGTCGACCTGGGTGCGCTGCTGCGTGAGCTGGTCGGGACGGTACGGCGCGTGTCGCCCGAGTCCATGAAAGTGCGTCTCGATCTGGGTACCGCGCCGATCCCCGCGGTGATGGCCGATCCGGTGGCCCTGCATCAAGCCGTCGTGAACCTCGCCAACAACGCGCGGGACGCCGTCGGTGGAGTCGGCACGATCTGGGTGACGATGGAGCGCGTCTCGGTGGGTGGGGAGGAAACCGCCATCCATCCGTGGGTACGCCCCGGTCCGTTCGTGCGGATCCGCGTGCGCGACGAGGGGGAGGGCATGGATGCTGGGACGCGGGCCCGCTCGGTGGAGCCGTTCTTCACGACGAAGCCGGTGGGGAAGGGCACGGGACTGGGGCTGCCGATCGTGTACGCCACGGCCCGCCAGCACCGGGGTTTCGTCACGATCGAGAGCGCTCCCGGAGTCGGGACGACGGTGGACCTCCACCTTCCCATCTCGGCCGAGGTGGGCCTCAAGTCTCGCCCCTCGCACGGCGCTGACGAGGCCCCGCGTGGGGGGTTCGAAACGATCCTCCTGGTGGAGGACGAGGTCGCGCTGCGCCGAGCCGCGGTCAAGGTGCTGGAGCGCTTCGGTTATCGGGTTCTCACCGCCGAGCGCGCAGAGGATGCGCTGGACGTCTGGCGGCACCACCGCGAGGAGATCGCACTGGTGATCTCGGACGTGGTGATGCCGCGTACGGGCGGGGGAGATCTGTTCGCGGAGCTGCGTCGCTTGGGGTGCGATGCCCCCTTCATCGTGACGTCGGATTACGGCGCTCCCGCGGCCAGCCCGCGGGCTTCGCGCCTGGCCCAGGCCACGACGGTCCTTCCGAACCCCTGGTCGGTCTATGGGCTCGCCGGGGCGGTACGCAACGCCCTGGATCGGGCCGGCTGACGCCCGTCCGACGCGTCGGCTCCCTCAGAAGAACCAGGAGACCGCGGCGTAGCCGACGCCCGGAACCGATCCATACTCCGAGCCCAGCACGAGGGGTCGGGACATGCCCTGTCCGGCGCCCACGAACGCTCCGACCCGAACGGTGGCGCTGGCGGTGGCGGACCAGGAGAGCCCGGGCGACAGAAGCGCGCTTCCATCCGTGAGGTTGGCGAGTGCGAGGAGGTTCACCTCCACGAGCGGATGTGCCTGGTAGGAGGCCTGCAGCGCCGTCTCCCAGCGCCCCAGCACCTGCATCTCTCCCCGCGCGAAGGGCTTCGAGGTCTCTACGCTGCGGAGCTGTGACACGGACGTCGCGCCGAAGCCGTCCCTCTGGGCTTCGGCGACGACGTACAGATCGCGACCCGCGACGGAGAAGCGCCGGTCGAGCCCCAGCGCGCCGCGCGCCACGGCGTGTCCGGCAGGGTCCCGTCGCACCTCGAGCTCTGCCCGCAGCGCCGTGGCGCCCAGGGACCCTGTCCCGAACGCGGCCGCGGCGGCCTGGTCGTGCAACCTTCCGCCCCATGCGCCCACGGCCCAGCTTCCCAGGAGTCTCTGTCCGCGAACGAGTTCGGTCCACGTCGTGCCGAAGGAGGTCCTGGCCGGCCGGACCACAGCCTCGATCTCGGAGAACGGGCCGGTCGAGTAGCGCACGCGGAGGGCATCCACGCCTCCGCGGTAGGCGCGGAACGGATCGGTGGGGTCGAAGGGCGAGAAGGGATCGGCGGGCGTGAGGTAGAGGGTGGTGGCCCACGAGATCGCCTGCCTTCCCGCCGTGATCTCGAGGTTTCCGGCCGCGTAGCTCAGCAACAGGCGATCGAATTCGTGACGCCACGAGGTGCGCGACGTGGTGCGCAGCGTCCACTTCAGGCCGAGCCAGTCGCTCGTGCCCGCGCCCGTGCCTCCCGGCGTCGTGACCGAGAAGCCCCCGCCCGCCGGGGTGCGCTGGAGGATGTGCTCGTAGGCGGCCTCGAAGCGGAAGGGCCCGTCCGAGGCGTTCACCATCAGGCGACCGCGGCCCAGGAAGGACGCGCCGCCGGGGCCGAGGTCGCCCGACCCGGCCTCCGTCACGACGCCGAGGGCGTAGCCCGAGACGCTCCAGGACTGGCCGGCGCCCCCGTGCGGGAGCGCCATCAGCGCTACCGTCGCCAGGATGGGGGCGAGGGGTCTCATGGGGCCGCGGGCGGCCTCGCTCGCCGTTGGTCGTCCGCGATCTGTCCGTCGACCAATCGGACGAGGCGACGTGCCCGCTCCATCACCCGGGGGTCGTGCGTGGAGAAGACGAACGTGGTGCCATGCTCCCGGTTGAGCCTCTCCATGACGTCCAGGAGGGCCGCGCTGTTCGTCGAGTCGAGGTTCGCGGTCGGCTCGTCGGCCAGCACGAGCGCGGGGTCGCCCACGACGGCACGCGCCACGGCAACCCGTTGCTGTTGGCCTCCCGAGAGTTTACCCGGTCGGCGATCTTCCATGCCCTCGAGGCCGATCTCCGCGAAGAGCGCGCGCACGCGTCGGTGGCGCTCGGCCGCGGGCACGCCGCGGAGCAGGAGCGTGAACTCGGCGTTCTCGAGCGCGCTCAGCACGGGCAGGAGGTTGTAGGCCTGGAAGACGAAGCCGATGCGCTCCAGCCTGAGGTTCGCCAGGCGGCTCTTGTCCATCGCCGAGAGCTCCTCGTCGTCCACCCAGATCCGGCCGCGTGTCGGGCGGGTGAGGCCTCCCAGGAGGTTCAGGACCGTCGTCTTTCCGGAGCCCGAGGGCCCCGCCATCGCCACGAAGTCGCCGCGCTCGACCGTCAAGGTGAGGCCCCGCACCGCTTCCACGGGGTTCGGCTCCTGGGCGTAGACCTTCCACAGGTCCTCGGTCCGGATGGCTGGGCGTGCGCCGTTGGCTTCGGTCATTGGTCGAACTTCATCGCCTCCGCCACGTCGAGCTTCGACGCGCGCAGGGCCGGGTAGAGGGACGCGAGCACACCGACGACGACGATCGACGCCACCGCCAGCACCACCTGCTGGGCACGGAAGAGGGGGATGACGACCGGATTCATGATACCGCCCGAGATGGTCATGCTCCCCATGAACGCGGTGAAGTCGAGCCCATGGCGGAACAAGCCCCAGGTGAAGGCGAAGCCCAGTACCATCCCGACGAGCCCGGCCGCGGCCGTCAGGAAGAGGCCTTCTCCCATGACCACCCACCCCGTCTCCGCCCCGGTGAGGCCCAGCGCCTGGAGTACGCCGAACTCCCGCTTCCTGCCCAGGACCGACATCATCACGGCATTCAGGATGGCCAGCGCGATGATCGCGAAGAGCACCGCGTGGAAGATGTAATCGCCGTAGTCGTCGATGTGTACGGCCGAGTTCATCTCCGGAGAAGACTGGGGCCAACCCACGACGCGGATGCCCCGTGCTCCACCGAGCGCCTTCTCCAGGCGCCGCACCATACCGTCCGTCTCCCGGGAGTTGTGCAGGAGTACGGCCACGGTCGTGACGGCGCCGGGCACGCCGAGCCACTGTCGCTCGGTCTCGAGCGGGACGTGGATGAGTCCTTCGTCGATCTCCTGGATTCCGGTGTGGAACGTGCCGGCCACCCGCACCATCTGTCCTTCCACCTGGCCGGACGTCGTCTGGGCGGTGAGGACGAAGCGATCGCCCACCCGGAGGTTGAGCCTGCGCGCGAGCGCGTCGCCGATGAAGGCGCGCAACCGGTCGCCGGGCTCCAGGTAGCGGCCTTCCTGGATCTGGCCGGGCAGCGTGGAGAAGCGGCGCTCCCGCGCCGGGTCCACCCCCTCGATGCGCACCGGCACGGCGGAGGCCGCCGAGCTGGCCAGGCCGCTCACCGTGAGGTGAGGGGCCCAGGCCTTCACGTCCCGTGCGAAGGAGGGGTCATCCAGGATTCCGATGATTTCACGGACCCGGGCCGAGTCCAGCCGGTGCTCCAGCCTCCCCGTCTCGAGGAACTCCGGCGCCTGGAGCGCCACGTGTCCGGTGCCGAGGCGGACCGCCGAGTCGATCCACTGCTCGTGCACGCCCTCGCCGATGGCCCGGAAGAAGATCAGGATGGCCAGCCCGAGGGCCATGGCGGTGGCGGTCAGGACGCTGCGCCGCAGGTTGCGTCCGACGCTGCGG
This sequence comes from uncultured Gemmatimonadaceae bacterium, assembly GCA_964519125.1. Classification (GTDB taxonomy): domain Bacteria; phylum Gemmatimonadota; class Gemmatimonadetes; order Longimicrobiales; family Gaopeijiaceae; genus SZUA-318. Next base: position 8,483 of record CAZFIS010000048.1, read on the forward strand.
AGCGACAGCAGGAGGAGCGCGTGGAGCTTCATCGGTCGGCCAGCGCGTCGGCAGGGGGGACCCGGGTGGCTCTCCATGCGGGATAGAGCGCGGCGAAGACCGACGTGAGGAAGAGGGCGACCGCGCTCAGGACCGGGATTTCGACGGAGTAGTCGACCCGCAGGATGGGTCGCCATACCGATCCGCTCATCGAGAAGCTTCCCACGACCCGGCTCAGGTCGGGTGGAGCGTTGTGCCACCACCACATCACCGGAGCGGTGATGAGCACGCCGGCCACGAGCGCGAGGGCGCCGACCATGATCCCCTCGTAGACCACGGTCCGCCCGACGCCGGAAGCCGTGGTGCCGAGCGCGCGGACCACCGCGAACTCCTTCCTCCGCTCGAACGTGCCGATGATCATCGTGTTGGCCACACCGAACACGGCCATCCCGAAGACGATGACGATGATGAGGAAGTTCCAGGCGCTCATGAGGTCGATGGATTGGGCGAGCTCGGGGCGGAGCTGCCTCCAGGAGCGCACGTCGAGCGGGGGAGGACTTCCGGCCAGCCGTCGCGTCAGGCTCCGAGCGATGGTATCCACCTGACGAGGGCGTGTGACGTCGAGGGCCACTTCGTGGATCCGGCGGGGGCCCATGGCCATGAGGGTCTGGAGGTCCGGAAGAGGAAGGATGGCGTAGGACCGGTCGATGTCCAGGGTGCCGGTGTGGAAGATGCCCACCAGGGTGTACAGGTCGTTGCCCAGGGAGCCGTCCGCGGCCGGGGCCACGAGGACGATCTCGTCTCCCAGCTTCACCCCGAGTTGTCGGGCCATCTCCGAGCCCAGCGCCACCTCGTGCGCGCCGGCCCTGGGGATCCGTCCTCGGTCGATGGTGGAGAGGATCGTGGTCACCTTCGGCTCGAGCGCCGGATCGACGCCCATAAGGAGGCCGGCCTCTGTGCGGTCTCCCGCCGACACGAGTCCGCCCCCGTACAGCCGCGGTGCGGAGGCCACGACGTCGGAGTCGGCATCGATGCGCTTGATGAGGGAGTCGACGTTCGTGCCCGCGTCGCCGCCGATGGTGGCGTACATCTTCCGGTCGGGCAGGTAGCCCGCCGCGTGGATCTGGACCTGGCCGCTGAGGAGGCGCGTGCCGTTCTGCACGAGCTCCGCGGTCATGCCGTCGTCCAGCCCGGCCATCACGACTGCGGCGAGGTACCCGAGCGCCAGAGCGGACACCGTGATCAGCGTACGGCCGCGGTGGCGCCGGAGGTTGCGCCACGCCACTCGCCACCACACCGCCTCGCCCACACGCATGCTAGTCGCCCCGGGCCCTCAGGTTCCTGAGGCTGAAGAAGTCCTTCGTCACCCCGACGTCGAACTCGAGCTCCTTGTAGACGAGCATCGTGTACTCGTCGGGCTTGTCGGTCGGCACGACCTTCATGACGCTCGGGACGAGCCGGCCACCCATCGTCTTGTAGTCGGAGAACGTGAGCGTGCGGACGAGTTTCCCATCTTCGTCGTAGTAGCGCGCCCAGGTGGGCATGAGGTCCTTCTTGCGCACCTGCTCCTCGATGTGGCCCCACACGACGGCTGCTTCGGGCTTGGGCGTGAGCGAGAACTCCCACACCTCGACGCCGTTCCGCTCTCCGTCGAACGAGATCGCGATGTCGTAGTCGTCGACCATGCGGCTCTCCTTCACCAGGTCGTCGTTGGTGAAGTGCGAGCCCATCCAGGAGCCCATCATGAGCGAAGGCGGCACCTTGATCGTGCGGTCCACACGGGGGAGGTAGTTCCAGACCTCGTTGCCGGCTTTGAGCGTCGCCGTGCCGGCTTCTCGTGGAGGGGCCGTGACCCGAACCAGCGAGTACTCGGTGCCGAGCGACCACACCTCCATGTCGAGCGTGCGCGACCAATGCTCGGTCTTGATGCGCATCTCCATCTTGCCGTGGCTCGACGAGCCCCGAAGAAGCCGGTCGACCCGATCGACGATCTCTTTCGGGCTCTGCGCCGAAAGGGGCGCGGCGAGGGCGAGCAGGGCCAGGAGGCTCGCCAGGGTGCGGGAAGCGGCTCGGAAGGGCCGCGTGCGCTCACGGAGTGCCATCGCCTCGTTCCTTGCGTTGAAGCTGGGCCGGCCGAAGCCGCCAGAGCGGAAGCTCCTCACGCGTGAGCGTTCGGTCAATGTCTCCGGGGTCGTCGTGGACCGTCCGTTACGTGTGTCCGAGGACCGACGCCATGGCGCCGCGGAGCGCGTCGCCGCCGAAGCCCCGGCGGGCGAGGTAGGCGTAGAGGCGCCGACGCGCCCTCTCCCGCTCGGGGTCGCGCGGGGCCGCGGACAGCGCACGCCGTACCTTCGGCCCCTGTCGTGAGAGCCAACCGTTCGCCACCTCGCGCGCGAGCGACGCGTCCGTGACCTCCTCCTCGCTCAAGACCCGGTCGACGACATGCTGGGCCCTCTCGGGCGTGATGCCCTTCGCACGCAGCTCGGAGGAGAGACGCGCCCGTCCGCGGGGTCGGTGGTGGAGGCGGTCGCGGACGAATGCAGCCGCGACGGCGTCGTCGTCGAGGAGCCCGCGCCGCTCGAGGAGGTCGAGGCAGGGGTCCACGCGTGCGGGCCGGAATCCCTTGGCGAGGAGCCTCCGGTGCAGCTCGGTGCGCGTGCGGGCACGATCCGAGAGGAGTGAGAGGGCGGCGTCTCGCACGCGGATGTCCGCATCGGCGTTGAGGAGGTGATGGCGCCGGTTGGCGGGTAAGAGATCGCCGACGCCGATGTGGCTGCGCTCCAGGGCCTCCAGGGAGACCTCCATCGGCTCGCCCCGCTCCAGGTGGATGCGCACCCGGAGTCCACGCGGTCGGAGGGGCTCGATACGTATGATGAGCGGGGCGTCAGCCTGTCTGGACATACCAGCTTCCGTCCATGAGGTCGTGATAGAGGGTGACGGCGCGTCCGTCGTCCAGGACCACGGCACGGTAGTCCCGGGAGATGGGCCGGCGCCACCACTCGTCATCGATGCGCCAATGCTCTCGAACGACCTCCACGCGCCGGGAGGGACGTCCCTGGAGGCGCACGAAGAGCGGTTCACCGTCCTCTCCGGTCCGGACGTCCACGGGGCGAGGACGTCCCAGAGGGAGCAGGCGCGGCTCGCCGCTCACGGGTCGAAGCTCAGGAGGGCATGGCGGCGCTCGGGGATCCGCGACCACGGATCCACCTCGACCACGCGGTACAGGGGAGAGTGGCCCAGCTTCAGCTTCAACTCCCTCACCGCGTCCCGGAGGGAAGGAGGCACGTCTCCCCGGGCCAGATCCCGGCCCCCCTCAGCTCGACCGGCCTCGTCTCTGCGATCGAAGAGGCCCGTCTGGGCCGTGGGCGCCCCGAACTGGAAGAGCTCGAGGAGGAGGGTCTCCACCGCCCTCGGGGGTGGGGAGATGCTCATTTTCGCCCGGAGGGGATGGGAGATGCGCGCCCGCTCGGCGGTGGGCTCCCGTAGAATGGCCTCTACGAACCAGGAGCCGCCTCCTTCCAGGTGGGCGCCCATGCGAATGCCCGTGATGCTGCGGCCCCGGCGGGCGGGGCGGGACAGGGCCCGCTCCACCAACCGGTCCAGCGCCCCGTGGAGCGTACCCACCATGCCCACGGGCGTGGGGAAATCCAGGGAGACGCGGATGGGACGGGGGCGGTGCCGCGGGCGCACCGGGTCGATGCGGCGGCCGGTGGCCCAGGCCAGGGCCTCGCGGCCGCTCTCGCCGAACTGCGCCACCAGGGAAGGCCCGGGGAGGCGCGCGAGCTCGCCCAGGGTGGTGATGCTCAGGCGCTCCAGCCGCTGGATCATCAGGGGGTCCACCGGAAGCACGCCCACGGGGCAGCGGGCCAGGAAGGAGCGGAGGTGGCCCTCGGAGACCAGGACGGGCTCACCCTCCCGGGCGGACGCGGCGGCGACCCACGCCCCGAACTTTCCCGGTGCCATGCCCGCCCGCGTGGCGGCGACCAACGGAGCGGGAAAGATCAGGAAGAGGGAGCGGAGTACGCGTTCCACCTGCCGCGCGGGTGAGCCGAACAAGCGCTCGAGGCCGTCCATGCCCAGGAAGATCCGTCCCCTCCCTGCGGGCTCGACGACCGGCGTGAGATCGGCCAGGGTCTCGATCATGGCCTCGGCGGCCGCGTCGTAGTGGGCCGGATCGGGCTCGAGGAGGGTGAGGGAAGGGCAGAGGGAGATCGCCTGCGAGACGAGCTGCCCGGGCCTGACCCCCGAGGTGGAGGCTCTCTCCGAAACCTGCCATACGGTTCGACGCACGCTCTCTCCGGGTGCGAGGAGGGCCACGGACGTGCTGTCCAGCCCGGGAGACCGGACCAGCTCGAGGCGGAGCTCGAACGTGGGGAGCCAGAGGCAGAGCGCCTGCCGGCTTCCCCGTGAGAACGGAGGGGTCGGAGAGGCGGGAAACCCTGTCGCCGACCCGCGTCCGCGTGTCCGGACATCTGGAGCGTGCCCGGTGTCCGGAGGAATCCACCCGGCGTCCGGGGCTCCTCCTATACCTTGAGCCCACCCGATGTTTGGGTGGGTGGGAACACCATGCGCGTTGGAGCCGGACTCGGACATGGCGGGATGGGACGGAGGACGGGGACGAAGAAAGAGAGGAGCGACGAAAGGTCGGCGACGGATACCGAATATAAACCGAAAGTAAGGACCGGGCAAGGCGATGGAAGGGGGTTGGTTTACGGTCCGCGTGGAGGGCTACCTACCCGTCGAGCAGTGTGCGCAGCGCCTGCGCCATCTCGAGCTTCGTGAAGGGCTTGGGCAGCAACGGCTCGATGGGAACCCGGCTCTCCTCGGTTCCTGACGGATCTAGATAACCTGATATGAACAAGATCTTTAGATCTTCTCGTTTCAAGCGAATTCTCCGCCCGAGCTCCAACCCGGACGTCCCCGGCATCACCACGTCCGTGACGAGAAGATCGATGGGGTGGGGTCCGCTGTGCGGCCACAGCTCGTCGTGGATCTCCAGCGCTTCGTCCCCGGAGTGCGCCTCGGTGACCTGGTAGCCCAGGTCCCGAAGCATCCTGGCCGTCAGCTTGAGGACCGATTCATCGTCCTCCACCAACAGGACGTGCTCACTTCCGCGGCCCGCGCTTCCGCTCCGACGCTCCTCGGGTGTGTATGTCTCGAGGCCCGACTCGTCGATGCGCGGCAGGTAGACGCGGAACGTCGTCCCGATCCCGGGCTGGCTCGTGACCCAGATGGTCCCGCCGCTCTGCTTCACGATCCCGTAGACGGTGGCCAGGCCCAGGCCGGCCCCGCTTCCACGTTCCCTGGTGCTGAAGAAGGGCTCGAAGATCCGGGCCTGGGTCTCCTCGTCCATGCCCATCCCGGTGTCCGTGACGCTGAGCATCACGTGGGGCCCGGGATGGACGAAGCTGTAGTCCCGGGCGAACTCCTCGTCCAACTCGACTTCCTGGACGGTGATGACGAGACGGCCGCCATCCGGCATGGCGTCCCTGCCGTTCAGCACCAGGTTCAGAAGGACCTGCTGCATCTGCGCCGGATCGGCGCTCACCGCCGCAGCTTCGCTCGCGGGATGGATCGAGATGTCGATGTCGGCCGGAAGCGTTCGCCGGATCAGGCTCTCCATCGCCCGCACCACGTCGTTGAGGCTCAGCGGTCGGGGCTCGAGCATCTGACGTCCACTGAAGGCGAGGAGCTCTCCCGTGAGCTCGCGTGCCCGCAGCCCGGCTTCGGCGATGATGTCGAGATTTCCGCATGCCTCCTCGTCCTGCGCAAGACGCTCTCGGAGCGATTCGGTGGTGAGCATCACCGCGGAGAGCAGGCTGTTGAAGTCGTGCGCGATCCCGGCCGCCAGGCGTCCCACGGCCTCGTGCTTCTGCGCCATCCAGAGTTGGGACTGGAGCGCGCTCCGATCCCGCTCCGCCTCGCGCTCGCCCCGGGCGTCCCGGACATACAGGGCCAGCAGGCGCCCGCGGGTGCCTTCGAGCGGTACCGCCTGGATGTCCACGTTGAGCTCCGAGCCCTCCTTGGTTCTGAGCGAATAGTGGCGCGGGCCATCGTCCCCGCAGGCCACGGCCAGGAGGAGGTGCTCGTCCACTTCGGCGGCCTCGCCGGTGTGGATCTCCTGCACGCTTCGTCCGCTCAGCTCGCTGCGCTCGTAGCCGGACAGCCGGCAGAACGCCTCGTTGCCGTCGACCATCCGCCGGGAGCGTCCGTCGACCAGGAGCATGGGTACCGGACTGCGCCGGAACAGGCCTTCGGGGGCCCGTTCCGCGGCGGAAGACGCCGGGGATGGAGGGTCGATCTTGGGACCGGCCATGCTCGTGATGCCCAACTCGGGCCCGCCTGGGGGAGGCTATTGCAGAAATATAGCAAAGTCCATGCCTTCCGACCCGTCCAGGAGCCGGGCCGATCGGGTGGCGCCCGGAGGGTACCTCGGTTCCGGGAGGCGGCATTTTTTCCGGGTTCGCCGGAGCCCCAAAGGGACCCGAGCCTCCGGCCCGGGGTTATATTCAGGGCACACTCCCCGACCCCTCCTCGAGGCCTGCTCGGGTCGATTCTCGGACGTCGCCCTGCCCTGGGAGGCCGCCATGAGAGCCCCGTCCCTCACCCTCGGGATCGAGGAAGAATACCAGATCGTCGATCCGCACACGCGCGAGCTGCGCTCCTACATCACGCACGTGCTCAAAGACGGGCGTGTGACGGTGAAGGGGATCAAGCCTGAGCTGCACCAATCCGTGGTGGAGGTGGGAAGCTGCGTGTGCGAGACCCCAGAGCAGGCACGCAGCGAGCTCATCCGGCTCCGCCGCGCCGTGAGTGATCTCGCGGGCCGACAAGGGTTCGCGATCATGGCGGCGGGCACCCATCCGTTTTCGTCGTGGATCGACCAGGAGATCACGCCGCTCGAGCGCTACCTCGGTATCGAGGCGGACCTCCAGGATCTGGCCCGGAAGAACCTCGTCTTCGGCCTGCACGTCCACGTGGGAATCGAGGAGCGGGAGTTCCTCATCCACACGATGCGCATCGCCCGCTACTTCATGCCGCACGTCCTGGCCCTGTCGGCGAGCTCGCCGTTCTGGATGGGCCGCGACACGGGCCTGCACTCGTACCGGAGCGTGCAGTGGCGGAACTTCCCGCGTACGGGGACGCCTCCCGCCTTCCGGACGTGGGCGGATTACGAGTACCTCGTCTCCGCGCTGATGCGGGGCGGGGCGATCGAGGATCCGTCCAAGCTCTGGTGGGACCTCAGGCCCTCGCATTTCTATCCCACGCTCGAGTTCCGCCTCTGCGACATGTGCACGCGCGTCGACGAGGCCATCACCATCGCCGCGATCCTTCAGGCCATCGTGGCCAAGCTCTGGAAGCTGCGCTGCGACAACCTGACGTTTCGAGCGTATCCGCTCACCCTGCTCTCCGAGAACAAGTGGCGGGCGGCTCGCTACGGCCTGGACGGGAAGCTCATCGATCTCGGACAGCAGGCGGAAGTCCCGCTGCGCAGGCTCATCGAAGATCTCATCGGGGAGTTCCTGGACGACGTCCTGGACGAGTTGGGAACTCGTGCACAGGTGGAATACGCGGCGAAGATCCTGGACGAGGGATCCAGCGCGGATCGTCAGCGCACGGTGTTCCGGCGAACTGGCGATCTCGGGGCGGTGGTCGATCATCTGGTGGCGGAGACCGCCGCCGACCTGGCCTGCCATACGCCGCAAGGGCCGCCGCCGCCCGTCTGGCGATCGAGAGCGACGCCGGAGCCGGCCTGAGATCGGGGAGCTCGTCTTGCCCGCCTTGCGCGACTCGGAATAACTTGCGGCCCTTGCCGCGCCCCCGGGAAGCTCAGCCCGGGGCGCGGATCCGACCCGCCCCCCGGGGCGAGCCCGCACCGACCTTCCGGAGTCCCGGCTCATGCAGGTCCGCTACCTCGAGATCGATCCGCTGACCCACGACACGCCGCTGCTGGCGGTCGGAGTTCCGGTCGGCACTCTCGAGCCGACGGGCTTCCTCGAGCGACTGGACGCGCACGTTGGAGGCTCGCTTCGGCGCGTGCTCGAGGGGGGGGACCTGAAGGGGCGCCCGGGAGACCGTGTGCTGCTCTACGCGTCCACATCCGGAGGTCCGGCGCGGATCCTGCTCCTCGGAACGGGTGAGCCAGACGCGCTCGACGGGGAGAGGGTGCGGCGATTCCTGGCGCGAACGGTCCGCACGGCCGAGGGGATCGGCGTGTCGCGTATTGCGGCCTGGCTCGATGGGGATGGGCGCGTGGGCGACGCGGCGCTTGCGCAGGCGGCTGCGGAGGGGGCAGCCCTGGCGGCCTGGTCGTTCCGTGAGCTCAAGACCGTCGAAGACGAGGACGTCCCTTCTGCTGCGGTCGAACAGGTGGACCTGTTCGCGGCCGGTGACGCGGACGCCCTTCGGCGGGGCGCCGAGGTGGGGATCGTGCTCGCGGAGGCGGAGAATCTGGCGAGGACCCTCCAGGCCAGGCCCGGCAACATCGCCACGCCCTCTCACCTGGCCGAGGAAGCTCGCCGGGTCGGGGGTGAAGCTGGATTCCGCGTGACCGTGTTCGACGAGGACCGCATGCGCGTGGAAGGGATGAACGCGATCCTCACGGTCTCGTCCGGATCAGAGGAGGAGGCCCGCCTCATCGTCATGGAATACCAGGGAGGGGAGGAGGACGAGGCGCCGCTCGTGCTCGTGGGCAAGGGTCTCACGTTCGACGCCGGTGGCATCTCGCTCAAGCCCGCGTCGGGCATGGAGGAGATGAAGTTCGACATGTCGGGCGGGGCGGCGGTCATCGGTGCGATGAAGGCCGTCGCCGAGCTGGGTGTGAAGGCGAACGTGGTCGGCATCGTCCCCTCGTCGGAGAACCTCCCGTCGGGCACGGCCGTGAAGCCGGGCGACGTGGTGCGCACGCTCGCGGGCAAGACCGTGGAGATCGTCAACACCGATGCCGAGGGTCGTCTCATCCTGGCCGACGCCCTGGCGTACGGCACCCGGCTCGCGCCGGCGGCCATGGTGGATTGCGCCACGTTGACCGGAGCGGTGATCGTCGGCCTCGGGCACCACGCCTCCGCCGTTCTCGGCAATGACGAGCCCCTCGTCGGGGAGCTGCGGGCCGCTGGGGAGCGTTCAGGGGAGCGCTGCTGGCAGCTCCCCCTGTGGAAGGAGTACAGGGAGCAGCTCAAGAGCGAGACGGCCGATCTCCAGAACATCGGCGGCCGTCCCGGTGGGACGATCACCGCGGCGGCGTTCCTGTCGGAATTCGTGGGCGACGTCCCGTGGGCCCACCTCGACGTCGCGGGCACGGCCTTCGGCGGCGAGGCCAAGATCCCGTACCAGCGCAAGGGCGGGCACGGCGTGCCCACGCGCCTGCTGGTCGAATGGGTGCGGGGCCGAGCGCGCTGACCGTGCCTCGCTCTCGATCCCTGACGCCCCGGTCCCGGGCCGGGGTGCTCGCACGTCTGATGCGTGTCGTGCTTCCGGCGGCCACGCTCATGGCGGTCGCCGTCCTCCCCGCCGCCGGGCAGGCTCGCCCCGATACGCTCCACAAGGCGAAACCCGACACGGCACGTGCCGACACGCTGCGCAAGGCGGGCACCGATACGATTCGCGGCGACACGCTCGCCAAGGCCAAGAGCGACACGACCCGCGCCGACTCGACGCAGGCGGACACGATCTTCTACAACCTGCCCCGTCCCGAGGGGGAGGTCCCGGCCGGATGGGCCCGCGGCGTCTGGACGTGGAACGGCGGAGAAATCCAGGCCTCGGGGGCCACCACGCTCGCGGAGCTCGTGGCCGATGTTCCGGGCATGGTGCCGCTCCTGGGCGGCGATTACGGCACGCCGCTTGGGATCAGCGCGTTCGGCGTCGGAGGCGGTCGGGTGCGCGTCCTGAGAGACGGCATGGATGTGCTCGCGCTGGAGGGCGGCGTCGCCGACCTCGCGAGGATCGGGCTCGGCGGCATCGATCGGGTGCGCCTCGAGCGCAATCCGGGCGAGATCGTGATCCGGATGCAGAGCTACAGGTACGACGACGGGCGACCGTACTCGCTCGTGGAGGCGGGCACCGGCGACCTGAACACGTCGTACCTGCGCGGAACGTACGCGGATCCCACCGCCTTTGGCGGCAGCATCGCGCTCTCGCTCGAACGCAGCGACACACGCGGCCCCCACGGCAACGAGCCCGGCAAGCGCAACGGAAGCTGGGTGCGCTATGAGCTTCACCGCGGCAATGCGGCCGGCCTGTCGGTCGATCTCCGCCGCATGAGCAACCAGACGAGCCTCCCCGACTACCCGGCGAACTCCACCCGCACCGATTGGGAGGTCCGCGGAAGCACCCGCCTCGGCTCTGCGGGGGTCGCCGAGGCGTACGCGGGGAAGTCGATCTACAAGGTGGAAGACACGAGGCCCCTCTACAGCCGAGAGGGAGGAAGCGTGGCCCAGGAGGGCCTGCTCGCTTCGTTCGCGCAGAAGGGCTTGTGGGCGCGAGGTGCCTACCGCCACTTCGGCGGGGGCGGACTGCCGTCCAGCCGCATGGATCTGTCCGTCGGAGGGGATGGGCCGCCGGGGGGCTTCTCCGCGGAGATCGACCGCGCCGGATGGCCGGGGAAGAGCACCTCGGCGCGGCGCGTCCGTGCGTGGACGGCTCCGCTCTTCGGCATCCTGTCCGCGTTCGGCTCCTGGGAGTCCGGGACGTACGGCGCGCGTGTCGGGCCGGTGATGGCACCGCCCCTGCCGCCCGACACGAGCTCGACGGCTCCGTCCCTTCCCGCCACGCCGGCCGACTCCCTGGGCACCACGTTCCGGGTGACGGACCGGACCGCGTCACGATGGGGCGTCCAGGCCGTGTGGCGGGGCCTCGACCTGTCCTGGGCGGGCCTGCGCGAGCGCGCGGACTCATTGCTTCCGCTGGGGCTGGCGTTCGATCGGGCGCAGCCCGCATTGCCCGGTGGGACCCGCACGGGATGGGAGGCCGTCGGCAGCATCCCGATGCCGCTTCACGGGCTGCGCCTCGAGGGCTCGCTCCAACAGTGGAACCAAGCCTGGTCCTACCTTCCCAAGCGCATCTACCAGGGGGCGTTCGCCTTCCACAACACGTTCATGAAGACGCACGACCTGGAGATCTGGGCGAGGATCGGGGTGCGCGGGCGCGATCCGATGTCCGTCCGGCAGGTCACGGACCAGACGACCGATTCGATCACGGGCCTGACGACCCCGTCGCTGGCCACGGTCCCGTTCTTCCAGGACTGGTACGGCATGCTCCAGATCCGCGTCGTCACCGTGAGGGTCTTCATCGCCTGGGACAACTTCGCGCTGCGGCAGAATCTACAGGACATTCCGGGCCGGATCCTGCCGGCGACCCGCGCGGTGTACGGCGTCCGCTGGACGATGTGGAACTGAGCGCGCCCGGCCGCGTCCATCTCGGGCGGGGACACGAACTCCTTCGGACGTGTGTCACCCGGGGTTATCTTTCATGGCTCTGGAGCCGGTGGCTCCGGAGCGTGCAATCCGCAACTGGAGACGGGCCTGCCAGATGATCCGGAGCATGACCGGGTATGGGGAAGCCGAGCGGGACACGCCTGCGGGGCGGTTGAGGTTGGAGGTGAGGACGGTGAACCACCGCTTCTTCAACGCCAACATCAAGACCCCGTCCGGGTTCGATCGCTTCGAGCGCGAAATCGCCGATGCGCTGCGCAAACACCTGTCCCGTGGCCACGTGAGCGCGTCGCTGTCGCTGGACCGGAGCGCGCGTGCGGACGCTCCCGTGGCTCGGGTGGACATGGACAAGGCTCGCCAGTACCGTGAGTCCTTGGAGGTCCTGAGGGCCGAGTTGGCCCTGCCCGGTGAGGTCGATTTGTCGATGATGCTGCGTTTCGGCGACATCTTCCGGGTTCCCGAGCCGGAGGACCTCCCGGAGGTCGAGGGGGGAGTGATCCAGGAGCTGGTCGAGGAGGCGGCTCGGGCGGTGGTCGCGCTGCGGGACGCCGAAGGCGTACGCCTGTGCGAGGATCTGGAGGCGCGCCTGGACTCGATGGCTCCCCGGCTTGCCAGGGTGGAGCGGAGGGCGCCGGAGCGGCTCACGGCCGAGCGGGACCGCCTGCGGGCCGCCGTTCGTGAGCTCTCGGAGCAGGTGGACGTGGACGAGGACCGACTCGCGCGCGAGATCGCATATCTGGCGGAGAAGTGGGACATCAACGAGGAGATCGTCCGATTCAGGGCGCACCTGGTGGCGTTCCGGGAGGCCCTGGAAACCGACAGCGCCGAGCCCGTGGGCAAGCGGCTGTCTTTCCTGATCCAGGAGATGCACCGCGAGGCCAATACGATCGGATCGAAGGCGAACGACGCGGAGATCGCCCAGGCGGCCATGGCGCTCAAGGAGGAGATCGAGCGGCTTCGCGAGCAGGTGGAGAACGTCGAGTGAGCAGCGCCGGGGCGCGTGCGTTTCCCCTGGTGCTCGCGGCACCGAGCGGAACGGGAAAGACCACCCTCGCCAGGGCGCTCGTCAGGAGAGGCGCGGGGTATACCTTCGCCGTGTCGGCGACGACGCGGGCCCCTCGCGGCGAGGAGCGGGACACGGTGGACTACCACTTCGTCGATCGCCCCGCGTTCCGGGCCATGGTCGAGGGGGGTGAGCTCGCCGAGTGGGCGGAAGTCCACGGAGAGCTCTACGGTACGCCCCGCTCGGAGCTCGTCCGCTCTGCCGAGCGGGGCGAGCACGTGGTGCTGGACATCGATGTCCAGGGGGCGCGGCAGATCCGGCGAACGATGCACGAAGCCGTGCTCGTCTTCGTGCTGCCACCCTCCCTGGAGGTGCTGGAGCAGCGCCTTGCTGCGCGGGGGACGGAAGACCGCGAGGCGGTCGCGCGCCGGCTGCGGACCGCGCGGGAGGAACTCGCGGCCGCGACGGAGTTCGACTACGTCGTGGTCAACGACGATCTGGATCGTACGCTGGAGGAGATCTGGGGAATCGTCCGTGCGGAGCTGCACCGAACCGCACGGAGGACAGAGTTGGCGGAAGAGCTGGAAGCCCTCCAGTCGGCCATCGGCCGACTCTTGGAGCGGGATTACTCGAACATCAGCGGATAGGAGCATCCCATGCGCGTATTCACTCCGGGCGAGGTCGCCAAGGGCGGCGAGAGCAAGTACCTCGGTGTCCTGGTGGCGGCCAAGTACGCACGCGAGTTGAACACCCTCCCCCGGGAAACACTGCCCCTGGGTGAGGAGAAGAAGCTCACCACTCGCTCTCTCGAGGCGCTGACGTCGGGTCAGATCGAGTTCCGGCTGGTCAAGCGCCGCCGCCGCGAGGAATAGCCGTGGCCGAGGCCGCGGCTCCTTCCGGCGCGCGGTCCGGGGGAACAGCGCAAGGCGTTGTCGCGACCGGACCGCTCCTGCGTCCCCGCCGCCCGTGGGAGGGCCACCGGGTGGTGCTGGGCGTGACCGGAGGCATTGCGGCCTACAAGTCCGTGCAGATCGCGCGGGATCTCACGCGGCTCGGCGCCGTGGTGGATGTGGTCCTCACGTCCGCCGCGCAGCGGTTCGTGGGCGCTCTCTCCTTCGAGGGGGTGACGGGCCGGCCGGCCCTCACCGAGCTCTTCTCGACGGCCGGAGCCGCGTTGCACATCCGTCTCGGACACGAGGCCGACGTGGTGTGTGTCGCGCCCGCCACGGCCGACTTCCTGGCCAGGGCGGCACACGGACGGGCAGACGACCTGATCTGCACGACGCTCCTGGCCACGCGCGCACCTGTCGTCGTGTGCCCGGCCATGAACGACCTCATGTTCTCTCATCGTCAGGTGCAGATGAACCTGGCCCACCTGCGGGACGTCCTCGGCTACCACGTCGCGGGGCCGGCCGAGGGGCCGTTGGCGGTGGGGGAGGGTGGGGGACCGGGCCGGATGCTCGAGCCGTGGGAGATCGTCGAGCACGTGGGACGCGCGCTGGGCCGTGACGCAGCGCTCACCGACGCGAGTGTCCTCGTGACCGCCGGCCCGACCCGCGAGCCGCTCGATCCGGTCCGGTACCTGACCAATCGGTCCTCGGGTCGGATGGGATACGCGCTCGCGCAGGCCGCCTGGCGCAGGGGTGCGCGCGTCACGCTCGTGAGCGGGCCGAGCGCGCTGCCGGCTCCCGCCGGCGTGGATCTCGTAAGGGTGGAGACGGCCAGGGAGATGCACGCCGCGGTCGTGGAGCGCGTCCACGAGGCCGATGTCTCGATCTTCGCGGCCGCCGTCGCCGACTACCGTCCCGCCGAGATCGCCCCGGGCAAGATCAAGCGATCGGACGTCGGCTCCCGGCTCGACGTGTCCCTGACTGCCAATCCGGACGTGGCCGCCGCCGCGCTCGCACGTCGCAAGAAGGGGAGCGTGGCGGTGGGCTTCGCGTTGGAGACCGAGGATCTCGTCGCGCACGCGCGCGTCAAGCTCGAGGCCAAGGGCTTCGATCTGATCGTGGCGAACGAGGCGGGCGCGCATGATTCGGGTTTCGAGGTGGACACGAACCGGGTCACGCTTCTAGCCAGACGTGGTGCTGCCGAGGAACTTCCTCTGCTCGACAAGGACGAGGTCGCCGAGCGGGTTCTCGACCGGGTCGCGGCGCTCAGGGAAGTGGGATCGTGAGCGATCCGAGGAGCGACGCGGCGCGCCTCCTCCGCCAGAGGCAGGAGATGGGGGGAGGGCGCCTCTTCCTCGAAGGAATGACCCGGGAAGAAGCGCTGCGCCTCGCCGCGACTTCCCGGGCGTCCTCGTCGACCCCGCGGTCGTCGGCGACCGGCGGGGAGCCGACGAAGGTGGGAGCGCCGGGCGCGCGAGGTGGGGAGCGCGTTCCGTCGACCATCTCGAAGCCGGCCGCGCAGGGGTTGCCCCTCCTCCCGGACTCGTACGAAGAGCTGCGGGACGTCGCGCTCTCGTGCACGCGCTGCCGCCTCGCCGAGGGACGCACGCAGGTCGTTTTCGCGGATGGCTCACCCGACGCACGCCTGGTCGTGG
>CAZFIS010000049.1:0-9679 GCA_964519125.1 uncultured Gemmatimonadaceae bacterium
TGGACATGGGCAACCGCTTCCGGATGGTCGTGAACGTCGTGGACGTGATCGAGCCGTTCGAGGACCTGCCGAAGCTCCCCGTGGCACGCGCGCTCTGGAAGCCCCAGCCCGACCTGGACACCGCCGCGGCCGCGTGGATCTATGCCGGGGGCGCTCACCATACGGGGCTCTCGTTAGCGCTCACAATGGAGCATCTGGAGGACTTCGCCTCGATGGCGGGCATCGAATTCCTGGTCATCGACAACGCCACCGACCTGCGCCAGTTCAGGAACGAGCTGCGCTGGAACGACGTGGCGTATCAGCTCGGGGGATCGCTGCGGTAGGTCATCACCTGACCGAGTGCCCCGGACTGCATCGGGGCTCGTGCTCGCTCGGAGGCGCACCGACGCAATCGTCGCTCGCACGAGCCCCGACGCAGTCCCACGAGCGGGAGGGTGGGCCCATCCTGGCGTCCGCCTCGCTTCGGAGCGAGAGACTCCTCAGGTCCCCCGTCCCACCGGCTCGTGGTGCGTCGGTACGATCTTCTCGAGCCATGCCCGCAGCTCGGCCTTCTTGTCCGCGTACTTCGGGTCGTCGACGAGGTTGTTCCACTCACCCGGATCGTCGCTCCGGTCGTACAGCTCCTCGCCACCCTTGGCGTACAGGATGTAGCGCCAGCGTTTGTCGCGGACGGCGTGCGAGCCGTGCCACGTCGTGACGATCGGCCGCGGACGCGCCGACGACGGATCGCGGAGCTGGGGCATCAAGCTCAGACCGCTGAGCCCGTCCTTCTTCGGGAGCCCGCACAGCTCGTTGAGCGTGGGATAGACGTCGAGCGTGCTCACAGGCTCGTCACAGCGTGCCCCGGGCGTGGTCACGCCGGGCGCCGAGATCATCAGCGGGACGTGCGTCGAGCGCTCCCAAAGCGTGAACTTCTCCCAGTGGTCGCGCTCCCCGAGATGGAAGCCGTGGTCGGTCCACAGCACGACGATCGTGTTGTCCTTGTAAGGGCTCGCGTCGAGCGCGTCGAGCAGTCGGCCGACGTCGTTGTCGGTGAAGGTGATCGCGGCGAGGTAGGCCTGAATCGCCTTGCGCCAGAAATCGTTCTCGAGCACCCACTTGTGCCAGCGCCGATTCACCATGCCGATCCCCTGGGGCGGCGTGTGGACCTCCCAGTCGAGGCGGATGTCCGGCGGGACGATCTCGTCCAGGGGATACATGTCGAAGTACCGCTGCGGCACGAACCACGGGATGTGCGGCTTGTGCAGGCCCACGCCCTGGAAGAACGGCTTGTCGTGCTTCTTGCCCAACTCCGCGATCGCCCAGTCGACCACCTTGTAGTCGCCGAGCTGTCCGTCGTGCGTGGGAAAGCCTCCCCAGTCGAAGTAGTACTGGGGCCTCGGACCCACGTTGCCCCGAGCCACCGGAGGCCAGGTCCACGTCTTGACCGCGTCCTCCGTGGCGCCCTGCGGCCAGACCGTCTCCGGCATCGAGCGATGCTTCGACGGGAAGTACTCGTCCCACGCGTCGAAATCGTTCAGGTCGAGGCCGTACGCGGTCTGGATCCACGCGAGCGCGTGGAAGATCTTGCCGCCCCCCACTGCCTCGTAGCCGGCGTTGCGGAAGTGACGTGGAATCGTCTCGACGCCCTGGAGCACCGGGGAGTGCTTCCAGTTGTCGTAGTTGCCGTAGACGCCCGTGAGGTCGGGGCGCATCCCGGTCATGATCGCGGTGCGCGACGGGTTGCACGACGGCGCCGCGCAGTGCGCGTTCGTGAAGAGCATGCCTCGCGCCGCCAGGCGGTCGAGGTTCGGCGTGTGAATCGTGCCCTTGTAGCCGCCCAGGCAGCCCGGCCAGTCGTTGAGGTCGTCGATGGCGATGAAGAGGACGTTGGGCTTGTCGGAGGTTCCGCCGCCGCCCGGCGGCTCGGACCAGAGCGGCCGTGGCGTGCCCATGGCCATCGCCCCGGCGCCCATCGCCCCGGCACCGGCCATCCTCAGGAATTCTCTCCGCGAGCTCGTCTTGCTCATGCGACGTCCCTGACACATCTGAATCCGCAGTTGATCATCGTGCTCCCGGGCGTGTTGGAGGTACGTGCCGCGACCCGGTAGCGGTTGCAGTACGAGGCGTGGCAGAGGAAAGAGCCTCCCCGGATGACCTTGCGATCGCCCGAGGGAGGACCGGCCGGATCGTTTCGTGTGGCGTGCATGTGGTACGTGGCGCTCCACCAGTCGGCACACCACTCCCAGGTGTTGCCGGCCACGCCGTACAGGCCGAGCCCGTTGGGCGGGAAGGCGTCGACGGGACAGAGACCGGCCCAGCCGTCCTCGCCCGTGTCGTGCTCGGGGAAGTCGCCCTGCCAGATGTTGCAGAGATGGCGGCCGCCCGGCGTCAGATCATCGCCCCAGGCATAGCGCTTCTGCTCGAGTCCGCCGCGGGCCGCATACTCCCACTCCGCCTCGGTCGGCAGGCGCTTCCCGGCCCAGCGCGCGTACGCCTCCGCGTCGCTCCACGCGACGTGCACGACCGGATCGTCGTCGTGCCCGTCCAGAGAGGAGTCGGGGCCGCGCGGGTGGCGCCAATCGGCGCCCGGGACGTCGCGCCACCAGGTGAGGCCCTCGACGGTGGAGCCCCGCTGCCCGGAGTCGGGCGGAAGCTGGTTGTGGAAGACGAACGACGATCCCAGACGTTCGGCCACGGTTCGGTGACCCGTGGCCTGGACGAACTCCCGGAAGCGACGGTTCGTCACGGCGTAGACGTCGATGTGGAAGGGCGCGACCGTGACCCGGCGCACGGGCCCCTCACCGTCGGCGGGGAAGCCGTCCTGGTCGTCCGTGCCCATGAGGAACGCCCCCCCGTCGAGCCGCACCATATCCTCCGTCGAGCCGTGCGCCGCGCGGCGTCGCTCACGCGCGAACGTCTCCGACTCGGTGAGGATGCGCGAGCGCTCCACGCTCGGCACGCAGCACGGGTGGGGCGGGGCGAACGGTTCCGATCGGGGCTCGCCGAGCGCTTCCGGAGGGCGGCCGGCCGTGCTCACGCGCCCACCGGCGGCTCGGCGCCAGCCCGCACGATCGTGGCGCGCGCCTTCAGGTCGTCGATGAAACGCTCCACGGCGGCCCGCCTCTTCTCCTCCATGAGCATCTCGGCGAGGGCCTCGCGAACCTCCTCGAGCGGAAGCGTCCGCGCGGGCGTCCGGTCGATGAGCTGGGCGATGTGCCAGCCGAATTCGGTGGGAAAGAGATCGCTCACCTCACCCGGGCGCATCGCGCACACGACACGCTCGAACGACTCCACCATCTGGCCGCGCGCGAAGGTGCCCAGGTCGCCTCCGTTGCCCGCACAGTCGGAGTACCGGTCGGCGACGTCGGCGAAGTCGGCTCCCCCGTCGAGCTCGGCTTTGGCCCGCTCGAGCGGCTCCCTCATCGCATCGTCGTCGAGCCCGTCGGCGGCGTTCTTGACGATGTGGCGCGCGCGAATCAGCTCGGGCGCCCGCCACCGCTCCGGCGCGTCCCGGTACGCGCGCTCGATGTCCTCGCGCTCCGGTGCGGGCACGCCGGCGGTGAGCCGCTCGATGAAGCGCCCCGTGCGCATCCCGGCGACGATGTCGTCCCGGAGACGGTCGAGGTTCTCCGGCGCCACGGCCATACACTGCTCGAACTTCTCTCTTCCGCCGTAGCTCGCCTCGATCTCGCGCATGGCCCCCTCCACGAGCGTGTCCGGAAGCTCGACGGGATCCGCGCGCTCGGCCTGCCGGAGCAACTCCGCCTCGATCAGGTTCTCCTCTGCCCAGTCCAGGAGCTGGGCGAGGAGCGCCCGCTCGTCCATCGGCGAGCCGCTCTGCTCGATGTAGCGGAGGTAGTCCGGTTGCAGACGCTCGGCCTCGCGCTCGATCGCCGCGTCGTCGATGGGCACACCGTTCACGATGACGGTCACGGCGTCAGGCTCCGCTGATGCGGAGGGTAAAGCTGGCCATGGACTCTCCCGAGGGCAGCGGGGTTCGCCAATTCGCGTCCCCATCATAGAAAGTGTCGATGAGCCTGGCGAGTGGAGGCGGCCCCCTCGCGGAGGTCGCCCCATGCTCGCCGCCGTGCCCCTGCGCGAGGCGCCTACCCTACCGGATCACGTGCGGACGCGGCCCGATCGACCACCCCTGCGTACCGGTGATGCGCGCCTTGTGCGTGAGCGTCCGTCCGTCCACCTGGAGCGTGACCGTGTAGTCGCCCGGAGCCATGAGCTGCTCCACGGGGTCACCGCCGCGGCCGTACCCCCCACCTCCACCCCCCCGTCCACCCCGGCCGCCCTTGCGCATGCTCCACAGCACGGTGTTGATGCCTGCCTCGGCGGCCCCTCGCAGATCGGCCACCTTCTGTCCGTATGCGTCGGTGACGGTCACGGTGGCGCTGTCGGGGGCCGCGGTCTTCAGGTAGTAGTCGATCCGCATCCCGTCGGGCGCGTTCGGCGTTACGATGTGGCGGTCGCCGAAGAGGTAGTCGTTCGCTCCGAACCGCCACGGCACCCGCTCCACCGCAGGCTGCACGTCGAAGAAGTGCACATCCTCGGCGAGGACGCTGTCCGAGAGCTCCTCGAGCGGCGCGATATTCGCGATGAACATGCTCCGTCCGTACGAGCCGACGACCAGGTCCTTGTCGCGCCGCTGGAGCGCGAGGTCGCGCACGGGCACGTTGGGGATGTTCGTCATCCGCACCCAGTGCGCTCCGCCGTCGATCGTCACGAACAGCCCGGCGTCGTCACCCACGAACAAGAGGTTCGGGTTCACGTCGTCCTCCCGGACGACGTTGATCGGCTCGTCGGGGAGGTTGCCCGCGATCGACGTCCACGTCCGCCCGTAATCGGTCGTCTTGTAGATGTAGGGATGGAAGTCGTCGAGCTTGTAGCCGCTCTTGGTCAGGTAGGCTGTGCCCTCGTCGTACGAGGACGCCTCGATGCGACTGACGAACGCGTCGGGGTTGGCTCCGGCGGCCGTGAGCTTGGCGGTCAAGTCCGTCCAGTGAGCGCCATCGTCCCTCGTCACCCATGCCTTCCCATCGCTCGTGCCGACCCAGATCAAGCCGGCCTGGATCGGCGACTCCGCGATCGACGAGATCGCGAACCAGGGAATCCCCCCGGGGATGCCCCCCTCGGACTCGGGGAGGATCTTGTCGGTGGGATCCGTGCTCAGGTCGGGGCTGATCGCCTGCCAGTGCTCCCCGCGATCGACCGACTCGAGGAGCATCTGTGCGCCGGTGTAGATGATCTGGCTGTTGTGCGGCGAGATGACGATCGGGGTGCTCCAGATGAACCGATAGGGAGGCTTCCCGTTCTCGTTCCGCACGGGCCGGATGCTCTCCCGGATACCGAGCTTCTGGTCGACCCGGGCCTGCCCGCCGTACTGCTCGGTCGTGTAGATCCAGCGGCTGTTCGTCGGATCGGCCACGGTGAAGATGCCGTCTCCGTTGCCCACGGCCGTCCAGTCCCACGTGTCGACGTAGCCCTGCGGTCCGTTGGAGATCCCCTTCCAGTTCTCGTGGTCCTGGAGGCCGGCATAGATGTCGAAGGGCTGCTCGTTGTCGACACCGACCTCGTAGACCTCCCCGATGGGGAGGTTCGCAAAGTGGTCGGCCGTCTTGCCGCCGTCGTAGGACTCGACCACGCCCCCGTCGCTGCCGAGCAGCATCCGGTCCGAGTTCTCGGGGTCGATCCAGAGCGTGCGCACGTCGCCGAAGATCTTGGCGAAGAGCCGTGTGGGCGGCCATGTGACGTCGTGCCACGTGCGCCCGCCGTCCGTCGAGTTGCCGAGCGAAACGCCCGTGGTGAAGATGTGCTGGTCGTTATTGGGGTCGACGAAGATCTGGCTGAAGTAGTAAGGCCCCTTGCTGCTGACATTGACCGAGTCCGGGCTCATCCGGGTCCACGACGCCCCCGCGTCGCCGGTCCGGTAGACCTGCCCGCCGACCTCCGGCTGCGGTTTCGGCCGGCCCATGCGCCGCGCCTGCTCGATCTCGCGCTGGGTCGGGGGACGCGGGTTCGCGTTCTCGATGAGCGCGTACACGACGTCCGGATTCTTCGGATAGAGCGCGAGCCCGATCCGCCCGATCCGCCCCGTGGGAAGCCCCTGGGTGAGCTTCGTCCAGTGCACCCCGGCGTCCGTGGTCTTGTAGATGCCGCTCTCGGGCCCGCCGTCCACGAGCTGCCACGGGAGGCGCTGCTTGTCGTACGTCGCGGCGTACAGGACGCTCGGATCCTTCGGGTTCATCACCAGGTCGATCACCCCGACCTTCTCGTCCAGGTAGAGGACCTTCTTCCAGGTCTTTCCCCCGTCCGTCGTCTTGAAGACGCCGCGCTCCTCGTTGTTGGAGTAGAGGTGGCCCATGGCGGCGACGTAGACGACGTCCGGATTCTTCGGATCGATGAGGATGCGCGCGATGTGCTGGGAGTCCTTCAGGCCCATGTGTGTCCACGTCTTGCCTGCGTTCGTGGACTTGTAGACCCCGTCGCCCGCGTACGAGCTGCGAGATGTGAACGCGTCGCCCGTGCCGACCCAGACGATGTTGGGGTTCGACGGCGCCAGGCTGACCGCCCCGACCGTGAGCCTGGCGCTCTGGTTGTCGAAGATCGGCGTCCAGGTGGTCCCGTTGTTGGTCGTCTTGAACAGCCCTCCCGTCCACGGCGCGACGTAGATCGTGCTCAGGTGGGCCTTGGCCGGAAACGCTGGAACGGCGATGGCGGCGATCCGCGCGCCCATGCGGAAGGGGCCGACGTTGCGGAAGGTGACGGCTTTCAGGAGGTCTTCGTTGAAGCGATCCCGCGTCTGCGCGGCCGCGCGCGCGGCCGGGATCAGACAGACGAGCATCGCCAGGACGGCGAGGACGGATCTCCGGGAGCTCATGGCTCCTCCTCATCGGGCAGAAATGGCACAGCAAACGGCAGCATGCTACGGACGGTCGTCGTCCTTGGCCAGTTCGTGCACGTGGATGCCCCGCTTGCGCACCGTGCGGTAGAGGAGCTCCGCCCCGAGCGAGAGCCCGAGCATCACAACGAACGTCAGCACCTTGAGCGGACTCGTGGAGAGAACGTGCCAGAGCAGCAGCGCGAGCGCCGAGAGGCACGCGACGAGGCCGACCCAGGAGATCCATGCCCGACTCTTCGTCTTCTCGGAGAGCCGCACGTTGGCCAGGTTGACGGCCCCGAAGATGAGGAGGAAGCCGGCGCTGCCCATGAGCGAGATGCTCGTGAGGTCGAAGAGGTTCGCGAGGACGAGGGTGGCCACGCTCGTGATGAGGAGGCCCTCGAGCGGCTTGTGCCAGACCTTGTTCTCGAGGATCTCGGGAAGCTCACCCGACTTGGCGATCACGAACGAGAGCCGGGCGGCGCCGTAGAGCGTGGCATTGATCGCGCTCGCGGTCGACAGGAGCGCGGCGACAGCGATCATGGTGAAGCCCATCTGCCCCATCGTGGGTCGAGCCGCCGCGGCCAGCGCATAGTCGCGCGCGGCGACGATCTTCGAGATCGGGAGACTGCCAACCGTCACCATGGCGACCAGGACGTAGAGCACGATGACGAAGAGCACCGAGCCGTAGAAGGCACGCGGCATGTCGCGGCCGGGATTGACGGAGTCCTCCGCGGCGTTGGCGATCAGCTCGAAGCCCTCGAAGGCGAGAAAGATGATCATCCCGCCCGAGATCAGCCCGACAGGGGAGGCCCACGTGGAGGGCGCCAGCGACGAGGCGCTCACCTGAGTGAATCCGATGGCGACGAATGCCACGAGGATGAGGAGCTTGAGGCCGACGATGAGGTCTTCCGCTCGTCCGATCAGGTCGGCCGCCAGAGCGTTCAGAACGGTGATCGCCACGATCGCGCCGCTGAGGAGCGCGTGCTTCGCGAGCGCCTGGTGCGCGTTGGAGAAGAAGCTCGCCCCGTAGGAGCCGAACGCCTCCGCGTACAGCGCGAGCATCACGATGTAGCTGACCCAGAGGAGGATGTTGAGCGTGCCGCTCAAGATCCCCGACCCGAAGGCCGCATTGATGAACGACACCGTGCCGCCGCGGCTGGGAAAGGCCACCGTGAGCTGCACGTATGCGTACGCCGTGAGCAGCGCGACGATGCCCGCCATCAGGAAGGCGGCTGGAGCACCCCCGCGCGCAAGCTGGACCGCAAGCCCGAGCACGGCGAAGATCCCTCCGCCCACCATGCCGCCGATGCCGATCGCGGCCAAACTGATCACGCCCATCTTGCCGTCGCGCGCCATGTGCCTCCCTCCTGTGGGACGGTGTGCGCGGGCAGCGTGGCTGCACGCCCTCCGATGGAGAGCTACGGGCGCGGGCCGCCGGGCGTCAACCGCCGGGGGGGTAGCGTTCACGGCGCGTCCATGAAATCTTCTGTGTGTCCTCCGTTCGACCGCAAAGAGGTGATGCCCATGGCCTCGACGCGCAGCAGTGAGCAGACGAGAAGCACCGACCGCAGCTACACTCGGCCGCGGCCGGAGGAGAGGAGCCTGGCGCTTGGGCCGTCTTCCGAGCCCCCTCTCACACCATCGGTGGCCGACTTCCGGTCGGCGCTTCGCCGCTCCCGCCGCATCCTTCAGGATCTCTTCGGACCCGTCCCCACGCGCCCGTTCGCGGTGCGCTTCTGGGACGGAACCCTCGACCCTCCACCCGACGAGCCCGAGTTCGTGCTCGTCCTGAGCCACCCGGGTGCGCTCCGCAGGATGTGCCTCCCCCCGACGGAGGCGTCCCTGGGCGCGGCCTACGCCCGCGGGCACATCGACATCGAAGGCGACGTGGAGGCCGCAGCCGCGGTGGCCGACCAGGTCCTGGAGCGGATCCGTCGTCCGTCGGTCTTCCTGCGGATCATGGCGCGCGCCGCCCGCCTGCCTCGTGGCGGAGGGACGGGAAGCATCGGACCGTTCACGGCCGGCGCGCCTCGCGGATCACGGCACTCCCGCGAGCGTGACGCCGCCGCCGTGCGGGGCCACTACGATGTCGGGAACGACTTCTACCGACTCTTCCTGGACGAACGGATGGTGTACTCCTGCGGCTATTTCGCCGACGGGATCGACGACCTCGACCGCGCACAGGAAGCCAAGCTCGACCACATCTGCCGCAAGCTGCGGCTCCGCCCCGGTGAGCGCCTGCTCGACATCGGGTGCGGGTGGGGGGCGATGGTTCTGCACGCCGTGCGGCACTATGGCGTCGAGGCGCTGGGGATCACGTTGAGCGAGCGGCAGGCCGAGGTCGCCCGCCGGCGCATCTCGGCCGCAGGGTTCTCGGACCGGTGCAGGATCGAGGTCATGGACTATCGCGACCTGCCCGAGGACGCCGTTTTCGACAAGATCTCCAGCATCGGCATGGTCGAGCACGTGGGCCGGAGGAGGATGCAGACGTACTTCCGCGTGGCCGAGCAGCATCTGAGGCCCGGCGGACTCTTCCTCAATCACGGCATCGTCTCGTTGGAGGGACCGCTCGGCCCGCTCGCCCGCCTCAGGTCTCTGGCGCTGCGTCCGTTCGTCTCCTTCATCCAGCGCTACGTCTTCCCCGACTCAGAGTTGGTGAGCGTCGCCGAGGTCATTGCGCCCGGCGAGCGAATCGGGCTCGAGGTGCGCGACGTGGAGAGCCTGCGTGAGCACTACGCCCGAACGCTCCGGCACTGGGTGAGGCGGCTGGAAGCCAACCAGGAGGAGGCGAGGAAGCTCGTGGGCGAC
>CAZFIS010000049.1:9689-23327 GCA_964519125.1 uncultured Gemmatimonadaceae bacterium
GCGTGTGGCGCATCTACATGGCAGGCTGCGCCCACTCGTTCGAGGCCGGCACGTCCGGTATCGTTCAGACGCTCTGGGGCAAGCCGGCCGAGAACGGCACCTTGCCGCTGCCCGCCACGAGGGCGGATCTGTACACGACCTGAGGTTCGCATGGACACGCCCGGCTCGACGCCTAGCCGCCGCTCCTTCCTGAGGACGGCGTGCCTGATGGGTTTCTGTTCGTGCGGTGGCGCCCCTGTGCGCGACGCTTCCACCGAAGAGCTCGACACACCCGCCGAGGGGCCGGGCATGCCCCGCAAGTGGATCGCGACCCTGCTGCCCCTGATGGCGAGCATCGATCCCGGAGAGGCGAGGCGCGTCCTCAAGCGTTGCTCCGTCGCGCACTACGACGATCTGGCGATGGACACCACCGTGGATCGTTTCCAGGGTGATCTCCCCGGCTTCCTCGAGCACCTGCGTGGGCAGTGGGGGTGGATCGTGGAATACGATCCGAAGGGCGGTGTCATCCTCGTGAACGAGAACAAGTCGAAGTGCGTCTGCCCGCTGACCGCCGGCGAGCCCGGAGCCGATCTCGGCGTCCTGTGCTACTGCTCGGAAGGATTCGCGGAACGGATGTTCTCGGCCGTCACCGGAGCGGCCGCGCACGCCGAGGTCACGGAGTCGATCCTGCGCGGCGGCGAGCGGTGCCGGTACAGGATCGAAGTGCGGGACCGGGCGTAGGGAGAGTCCGAGCCAAGCTCCCGTTGTTCGGCGACCCGCTACCCGAGCGTCCGGATGTACGCCGTCACGTTGGCGATGGCCGCGCTGTCGAGCGGGATGACCACGGCCCGCATCTTCTCGGCCGGGAGGTCGGTGGCGGTGACCCCTCGCCACCCCTTCTTGAACGCCTCGATCTGAGCGGCGACGTACCAGTCGGCGAGGCCGGCGACGGGCGGCACGCTCCCCTGCGTCGCGCTCTCCCTCCCCTTCCCGTCGTCCGCGTGACAGGCCGCGCACGCCTGGTACTCGATCTTCCCCTCGGCCGTGTCGCCCTGGATGGTGGGTTCAGCCGGCTGGTGCGGGAGGTTCGAGATGTAGTCCGCGACGGACTCGAGGTCGTCGTCCCCGTCGATCGTGGTCGAGACCACCGACATCGTCCGTCCCACCGTGTCGGCGGAATCGAATCCGCGCCGCCCGGCGATGAACTTCTCGAGCTCCCGGGCGATGTACCACTTCGGCAGGCCCGCGATGTTCGGGGCACCGATCTTCCGGCTCCCCTGTCCCTTCGTTCCGTGGCACGCGGCGCACGTGGCATAGATCTGCCGGCCGCGCGCGGTGCTTACACCGTCACCCCTGGCGCACGCCGCCGCGCTCAGCAGCAATGTCGAGCCCACCACGACTCGTCCACGCCACCCGCCGAGCCCTCGCGACAATTCGTATCTCTTCATGGCGTCATGTAGACATGTGAATGCCCGTGGGGTTCCCCTACACCGCCTGGAGCACCGCCCCCTTCAAGTACGCACTCTCCGGAATCTGCACCACCTCCGGGTGATCCGCCGCTTGCCCCCTCGACTCCAGCCATCGCACGGCCCGGCCGGCGTCCGCCGCCGCGTCCTGCAGCATCGTCCGGAAGAGCTCCGGCCCGATGTGGTAGCTGCACGAGAACGTGAGCAGGTGGCCGCCGGGTGAGAGGAGCCGCATCGCCCGCAGATTGATCTCCTTGTAGCCGCGCAAAGCGGCTTCGACGTTGCTCTTCCGCTTGGCGAACGCGGGCGGATCGAGCACGATCGTGTCGAAGCGCTCCCCCCGGTCGTGATATTCGCGCAGGAGATCGAACGCGTTGGCCTCCACGCACTCGATCTTCGCGTCCAGATCGTTCAGGCGCGCGTTCTCACGGGCGCGCTCGAGGGCTTCTCCCGACGAGTCGACGGCCACCACGTCCGCACCCGCACGAGCGAGGTGCAGCGCGAACGACCCGTGGTACGCGAACGCGTCGAGCGCCCGGCCGCGTGCAAGCGTGCCGGCGCGGATGCGGTTCTCGCGTTGGTCGAGAAACGCCCCGGTCTTCTGGCCCGCGCCCAGTGGCGCAATCCATCGCACGCTCCCCTCCCGTACCTCCACCGTATCCGGCACGTCTCCGTGGAGGATCGTGGGCTCCCCCGCCAAGCGCTCCAACCGACGCACCGGGACGTCGTCGCGGGCGATGATGCCCCGCGGCTCGAGCCTCGCGCGGAGCGCGTCCACGATCTCCATGCGGAACGCGTCGATCCCCGCGGACAGGAACTGCACGACCAGATAGTCGGCGTAGCGGTCCACGATGAGCGAGGGGAGCCCATCCGCCTCGGCATGCACGAGTCGGTACGCCGTCGCGTCGGGTCGAATATCGTCGCGCAGATGGCATGCCTGACCGATACGCTCGGCCCAGAATGCGCCGTCGATGTCCCGCGGCTCATGCGTGAGCATGCGCAGAGAGATCGTCGAATGAGGACTCCACAGCGCGGTGCCGATCGGGCGGCGGCGCTCCTCGACGACATCGACAACGCCCGCAGGCGAGTTCGGCCGTTCCACCACGTCGCTGCGATAGATCCACGGGTGCAGCCGGTCCGTCCAGCGGACGGCGCCGCGGCGCGACACCCGGGCGGCGGGGCGCCCCATCTCATCGTGCGTCACGGACAGAGGCGCCCCCTCCGCTCGGACCTGGGGCAGATCGTCACTCCCCTTGGCGCGCCCCGAAGCGTTGGTCGAGCATGAGCAGGGCTGCGGTGCTGTCGCCCGCCAGCTTCAGCTGCTCGACGGCTCTGCCCGCGTTGTCCTCCTCTTCCACCTGCTCGGTCACGAACCATTGGAGCACGAGCTCGGTGGCGTGATCGCCCTTCTCACGGGCCAAGGCGAAGAGGTCGTGGATCATCTTCGTGATCTTCTTCTCGTGGGCCAGCGCGGCCTCGAAGATCTCCAGGGCGCTCCCGAACTTGGCGGGCGGCGCCTCCACCGTCTTCAGGCTGACGTGGCCCCCCGTCTCGAGCAGGTGGGCGTAGAGCCGCATCCCGTGGCCGACCTCCTCGCCCGCCTGGATCTTCATCCAGCTCGCGAAGCCGTCCAGGTTGCGCTCGGAGAAGTGAGCCGACATCGCCAGGTACAGATACGCCGAGTGCAGCTCGGCACGGATCTGCTCGTTGAGAGCGTTCAGGACCTTCTTGTCCACGTTCGCCTCCTCGGGTGAAGACTTGCCGAAGAATATCCGCCGGGCCGCTTGACGCCGGGTCCGGCCCGTCGGAATCTAACCTCACTGCCGTCCCGGTGAGGGACCCCCTAGACAGAGAGGCGACATGAGCATCGCCAAAGAGTTCCGGGAGTTCGCGCTTCGAGGCAACGTGGTGGATATGGCCGTGGGCATCATCATCGGCGCTTCGTTCGGCACCGTGGTGAAGAGCTTGGTGGACAATGTGTTGATGCCCCCCCTCGGCCTCCTGGTCGGGAGGATCGACTTCGCCGACAAGATGCTCGTCCTGCACGCGGGATCGACGCCCGGCCCCTACCCCACCGTGGCGGCAGCCAAGGAGGCCGGAGCCGTGACGCTCAACGTCGGCTTGTTCATCAATGCGGTGGTGAGCTTCGTGATCGTCTCGGTGGCCGTCTTCCTGCTCATCCGCGCGATCAACCGGCTCAAGCGCAGAGAGGAGGTGGGACCCGCGCCCGCACCCGCGACACGGGACTGCCCTTTCTGCGCCTCGTCGATCTCCGCCAAGGCGACCCGCTGTCCGTTCTGCACCTCGGAGGTCGTCGAGACGGCCTGACGAAGGCGGCTCAGCCGTAGTACTCGACCTTGCATCCGCAGCCATCCCACATGCGCTCGTAGGTGTCGAGCCGGTCCTTCACGAACGCCCGCACCGCCGCATCATCGGCGAGGCGACGCACGACGCGCTCCCTGGGAGAGGGCTCCTCGACGGCCACCAGCCCGCCTCCGTCGCGGGCGATGATCAGGTCGCCGGCGATGAGCGTGCCGTGCCGCTCGACCTCCTCGAAGGCCCCCTCGACCTCGGCCCATTCGGCCGGGCTCAACGTCACGATCGTCTCCGAGAGGAGGCGCCGCTTCAACTCGTCGTTCGTCATGGTGTCCCCTGCCGGGTGTGGTGCCGCGGCCGCGTCGCACCGGGAGGGAGATGGAGCGGCCGTCGGAGCGATCAAGTTCATGGATGGCCGGCTTCCCGATCAAGACGTCGCCCCCGCCGGGCGCGCACCGGCTTCGCCCACTACCTTTCGGGCTACGAGAAGGCCTCGCCGCGTGCGGCGCGCGACGCAGGCACGAAAAGCGTTCACCGCCGAGCCCTGGGGGAACCCATGGTTGCAGCCGTCGTCCTCATGCGCGTCGCGCGCGATCACATTCCGGCCGTCGGCCGTGCCGTCGCCGATATCGAAGGAATCGCCGAGGTCTACTCCGTCTCCGGGGATTGGGACCTGGTCGCCATCGTGCGCGTGGCGGACTGGGACCGGATCGCCGGGATCGTGACCGAGCAGCTCGCGTCCGTGAA
Organism: uncultured Gemmatimonadaceae bacterium; assembly: GCA_964519125.1. GTDB lineage: Bacteria > Gemmatimonadota > Gemmatimonadetes > Longimicrobiales > Gaopeijiaceae > SZUA-318. The sequence goes on from CAZFIS010000049.1 coordinate 14,198, forward strand.
GGGAATCGAGAGGACGCACACGCTCATGGCGTTCCGCATCTACTCCAAGGAAGACATGGAGAGGGCCTTCGACATGTTCGAGTAGGGCCCATCGTCCCTCAGCGGTGCCAGTTCACCAACGGCAGGACGCTGAAGGAGTCCTTGTTGCGAGCGATGTTGATCACCCCGAGCTGAAGGCCGTGCAGCTCGTCGGCGATGTTCACCAGACCGATGGTGAGCCCATGCTGGCTCCCCAGCACGCGGTTCACCGCGCTCACCGACACTCCGCGGAGCGTCCCTCCGTCCTGGATCTTGAAGTAGGCGGGCGCGATGACGAGCCCGCGGACGCGATCGCCCCCGGCGGCGACCCCCGAGAGCGCGACGCCCGTGATGGTCGGAGCGCCGACGCCGACACCGCCGACCGCGAGCCCCTTCATCTCCCCACCGGCGCCGACGCCGACGCCTCCGATCATGAGCCCGGTGACGTTACCGCCGGCACCGACGCCGACGCCCCCGACCATGACACCGCGCACGTTCCCATGCGCGCCCACACCCACGCCGCCGACGGCCAGACCGCTCAGATTTCCACCGGCGCCGAGCCCGATGCCTCCTACGGCGATCCCGTCCAGGTCCCCCCCGGTCCCGGCGCCGACTCCCCCGATGATGACCCCGCGGATGCGACCCTTCGCTCCCGCGCCCACACCACCCACCATGATCCCGTCGAGCTCGCCGCCGCTACCGATGCCGACCCCCCCGATCGCGACGCCCCGCACGCCCTGTCCGGCCCCCATGCCGATCACGCCGACGCCGATGCCGGAGAACGTCCGGTCGGCCCCCACGCCACCACCCAACGCCAGACCGTGGATCTCCGCCGCCCCGGTGAGGGGAAGGCCGAGCGCGATCCCCTTCACGACGCCGTGTGCGTCCTCGTACGGGTTCCAGATCGTGGCGTTGATCCCGCGGACGAGCTCGAGATTCCTGTCCCGGAAGTTCAGCCTCACCCCGTCCAGACGGGGCACGTCCCCGATGCCCAGACCCACGTCGCCCACGGCGAGCTTGAGGCCCTGGGCGGCGGCACGGCGAGGCGTGAACCCAACGAGTGAAGCGGCGGCGAGCAGCGCGGAGACGAGCGGAACACGGTAGCGCACGGTGAAGCTCCTCGAGGAAGCTGTGAGAGCGGGTTGCCGGACCCTACGGAGATGCGGAAAACCGGGTTTCGAGGAAGCGTCGGGTCGTCGCGCTCGGTCCCGGACCTACGCAGATTTGCCTTGTCGGACCCGTGGTGGGCGCATAGCGTGACGCTCACATGAATGCCTCCGACCCGACCTCGTCCAACCGCGACGTCTCCGCCCCACCGCCGACCCACTCAGGTCGCGCGGTCCACGTCACCCTCTGGGTGCTGGCCACGATGCTCATGCTGGCGGCGGCGTCCTACCAGGAACGGACGGGGCCGACGTACCCGATGCGCGGCACGCTGGACATCGGCGGCGCCTCTCTCCCCTACTCGCTCCCCCGGACGGAGACCACGCCCAACGATCTTCGGGTCGCGGTGCCCGATCCCGGTGAGGGCGCCGTGGGGCGCGTGATCTATCGCCGCTATCCGACCGACGAGCCGTTCACCACGGTGCCGATGACGCGCGCGACCGGGAAGGATGGGACGGCCGAGTTGGTCGCCCACCTGCCCGCCGAGCCGGCTGCGGGCAAGCTCGAGTACAGCCTCGAGATCGCGACGGCGAGCGACACGGTGCGCATCCCGTCGGAGGCTCGGGCCGCGGCGGGCGACGGGATGATCGTCATGCGCTACAAGGATCCCGTGCCCCTGCCGCTCCTGATCGCCCACGTGGCATGCATGTTCTTCGCCATGCTGTTCGGGATGCGTGCGGCCCTGGGCGCGCTCATCCTCCCGTCCGGGATCGGACGCCTTGCGGCCGTCGCGCTGGGCCTGATGAGCGTCGGCGGCCTGCTCCTGGGGCCGTTCGTACAGAAGTACGCATTCGGCGCGTTCTGGACGGGCGTCCCATGGGGGTGGGACTTCACCGACAACAAGATGCTCCTCATGTGGCTGGCGTGGGCCGGCGCCTGCACGGTCCTGTGGAGGACCCGGACGCGCACGCCGACGCCGCGCTCCGCCCGGGCGGCGGTGATCGCGGGCGCGCTGGTCATGACGGTCGTCTACCTGGTCCCGCACAGCTTCAAGGGGAGCCAACTCGACTACAGCCGGCTGGAGCGCGGGGTGCCGGCCGCCAAGGCGGTCGAGACCGGGCACTGAGGCGGAAACGGCGGGCGCGCGGGGTACTCCCCTCTTTCAGCGACCCGCTAGCGGGTCGGGCTCCCTCCCTCCGGGTGCAGGTAGTCGCCCAGCCAGTCCATCACCGTCGCCCACCAGAGGCGGCGATCCCTGGGCTTGGTCACGAAGTGGAACTCGTCGGGGAAGTACAGGAACCGTGAGGGCACACCCATCATCCGCAGCGCCGTGAACGCCTGGAGCCCCTGCGACAGATCCAGCCGGTAGTCGTGCTGGGAGTGGACGACGAGCATCGGGGTCTTCCAGTTCTTCACGAAGTTCAGCGGCGACCACTTCTCGTAGAGGCTGCGCTGCTTCCCGTACGGCGTGCCGCCGAACTCGTGCAGGGGGAACCAGAGCTCCTCCGTCGAGCCGAACATGCTGGTCGTGTTGAAGACGCCGTCGTGATCCACCATGACCTTGAAGCGGTCGGTGTGGCCCTCCAACCAGTAGATCATGTAGCCGCCGTACGACGCGCCCGCGGCGCCCATGCGGCTCGAGTCCACGAACGCGTAGCGCTTCACGACGGCGTCCAGGCCCTTCATCAGGTCCTCGTACGGCCGGTCGCCCCAGTGCTCGGAGATCGAGTTCGTGAACGCCTGCCCGTAGCCGGTCGAGCCGTGGAAGTTCACGGCGGCGAGCACGTAGCCGGGCGCGGCGAACATCTGGTAGTTCCAACGGGGGTGCCACTCGTCCAGCCACGCTCCCTGCGGGCCGCCGTGGATGAGGTAGACGAGCGGGTACTTCTTCGACGGGTTGAAGCCCGGGGGCTCGATCAGCAAGCCGTGCACCGAGTCGCCCATGGCGCCCACGAACGCGAAGTCCTGGGCGGGGTTCATGTCGAGGTTCGCCACGGCCTTGTCGTTGAAGTGCGTGAGCACTTGCGGGCTCCCCCCGTCGCTCGACGCCGTGAACACCTCCTGCGGGCGGTTCGCCGTCGAGCGGATGAAGGCCAGGGTGCGGCCTTTCGGCCCGAGGGAGATCGAGCCCGCCGTGCCGTCGTAGACGAGCCGGGTACGCGTTCCGCTCGGCACCTCGATCCGCCAGATCCCGACCCGCCCGCGCTCTTCGACCGTCGTGTAGATCGCCTTCGAGTCCGGCGCCCACACGATCTCGCCCACCGAGAGCGGCCAGTCGGGCGTGAGGTCCGTCGCCTGTCCCGAGCTCCGGTCGAGGATCATCAGGTGTGTCCGGTCCGACTCGAAGACGGGCGTCGGCTGGGACCGGTAGGCGAGGTACTTCCCGTCCGGCGAGTACCTCGGCGTGTTCTGGTCGCCGCGGTTCGAGGTGACGGCACGCCGGCCGGTGCCGTCGGGGTGCATGACGAAGACGTCGTTGTTGGTGTTCGTCGCCGCCGTGGAATCGGGGTTCATGACGAACGCGACCTCGGAGCCGTCGGGAGCGACCGCCACGTCGCCGTCGCCGGGCAGCGTGGTCGTCGGGGCGTCCTTGTCCCACGGCGTCAGGTCCGTTGCGGCGCCTCCGGAAGCCGGCACGGAGAGGAGGTGCTGGTGCACGCCGGTGCGCCACTCGTTCCAGTGCCGGTACAGAAGATGGTCCCATATCCGCGCGTGGGTCGCATACTCGCCCTGGAGGCTGTCGAGCGTCGAGGTCGCCGGCCACTTCACATCGCTCACGAAGTAGATCGTCTTGCCGTCCGGCGACCAGACGGGGCTCGAAGCGCCGCTCTCCAGCGTCGTGACCTGACGCGCCTCGCCACCCATCATCGGGAGCACCCAGATCTCGGGCGTGCCGGATCGGGTGGAGACGAACGCCATCTCGGAGCCGTCGGGCGACCAGACGGGGTCGCTGTCCGAGCCCGGCCCGCTCGTGAACGGACGCGCGGCGCCGCCCTGGAGCGGCGAGATCCAGATCCGCGTCGTCCCCTTGTCGTCCTTCAAGGAATAGTCGGTGACCGTGTAGACCACCGACGTGCCGTTGGGCGAGATCGCGGGTGACGCCGGCACGCGGACGGCGATGAAGTCCTCGAAGGTGAGCGGCCGCTTCTGCTGGGCCTGAGCGTCGAGGGGAAGCACGAGCAGAGTGGCGAGCGCCAGCCCGGCCGATATCGTCCGGATCATGACCGACACCTCCTGAGGGGGATCGGCCGCCACGGACAGGCCACGCGCCGATCCTCGTTCACGTCGTCATCCAATCCTGACAAGCTGCGACGTGGGGCGGCGCGAGGAAAGCCGTCACCGGCTATTATGCTGACAGCAATCTTCCCGCCATGACCATGATGGGCACCGCAATCCTCGGAGGAGTGGCAGGCACATGGCTGGCGACGCACCGATCCAAGGCGAAGATGCAGCGCGTCTTCGCCGTCCTCATGCTGGCGCTCGGACCCTACCCGATCATCCACGGAAGCGCTCGGCTCGCGCGTTGACGCGGGCCGCCACGGCGCTTCTCCTCCTGGGCCTTGCCGCCGCATCGGCCGAGGCCCAGGCACCCGTCACACGCTTCCGCGTGAGCTTCCCGGCGAGCGCCGTGGACGGGCCCGTCACGGGCCGCGTCTACGTGATGATCTCCAGGACCGGCGGCCGTGAGCCTCGCTTCCAGGTCGGCCGCACCGGCATCCCCTTCTTCGGCCACGACGTCGAGCGGCTGGCGCCGCGAGCGTGGGCGACGATCGACGGCAACGATCTCGGATTCCCGCTCGACAGCATGGCCGCCCTGCCCGCCGGCGACTACTACGTGCAGGGCTTCGTCAACCGGTACTCCGAGTTCAAGCGTGCCGACGGCCACACCGTCTGGATGCACGACGACCAGTGGGAGGGCCAGCAGTGGCGGCGCTCTCCCGGCAACCTGTACAGCGACGTGCAGAGAGTGCACCTCGACCCGAAGACGGGATGGAGCATCGATCTCGTCGCGTCACACGTCATCCCGCCCGTCCAGGTCCCGGCGGATACGCGCTGGGTGAAGCGCTTCAAGTTCCAGAGCCCCATGCTCACGAAGTTCTGGGGCCGCCCCATCTATCTCGGCGCGACCGTGCTGCTGCCCGAGGGCTACGCCCAGGACACCACGCACTACCCGGTCCTGTACGAGCAGGGACACTTCTCGCTGCGGCCTCCGCTCGGCTTCCGCGAAGGGACCGACCTCTACCGGGCGTGGACGAACCCGGAGTTCCCGCGGATGATCGTGGTCACGTTCCAGCATCCCACGCCGTACTTCGACGACTCGTACGCCGTGAACTCCGTGAACGTCGGCCCCTACGGGGACGCGATTCTCCAGGAGCTCATCCCCGAGGTGGAGAAGCGGTTCCGCACGATCGAGGAGCCCTGGGCGCGCTGGCTCTCCGGGGGATCGACGGGCGGGTGGGAGTCACTCGCGCTCCAGATCTTCCACCCCGACTTCTTCGGCGGCACGTGGTCGTACTGCCCCGACCCGGTGACGTTCACGAACGTCGAGGGCTACAACATCTACACCGACGCGAATGCGTACGAGCGCACGCGCGGGTGGGTGACCACGCCGATCCCCAACTCCCGCGAGACGGACGGCTCGATCCGCACCACGTCACGCCAGCGGAACTACTTCGAGCTCGTCTCCGGCACGCGCGGACGCTCGGGAGAGCAGCAGGACATCTGGGAGGCCGTGTTCGGCCCGCTCGGCGACGACGGCTACTTCAAGCCCGTCTTCGACAAGCGCACCGGGGCGATGGACCACCAGGTCGCCGGCTACTGGCGGGACCACTACGACCTGCTCGAGTACCTGAAGAGCAACTGGAGCACGGTGGGCCCCAAGCTGGTGGACAAGCTGCACATCTATGTCGGGACGATGGACACCTACTACCTCGACGTCGCCGTGCGGCAGCTCCAGGCGTGGATGAAGACGACCCAGAATCCCCACTACGAGGGATACTTCCAGTACGGCCTGTTCAAGCCGCACTGCTACGCGGGCGACGCGTCGACGCCCGATCGGCTCCGCGAGATGGCGACGTTCGGCGTGGCGCACATGCCCACGAGACAGCGCACGCCGTGGTGGATCAAGTGAGCCGCGTCGGGTAGGCCGGGCTCAGGGGGCGGACGACCGCGTCGCCGCCCCCACCCCCGCCGCCCGGCCGGTGGCCCACGCCCACAGGAAGTTGTGCCCACCGATCGGGCCGAACGCGTCCAGCATCTCGCCACACAGGAAGACGCCCGGCGCGCGCCGGCTCTCCATCGTGCGCGGGTCGACCTCCGCGAGCGCGACGCCGCCTCCGGTGACCTCCGCCTTCTTGTACCCCTCGTCTCCGGTCCACGGAAGCGGGTACGCCGTCAGGGCCCGGACCAGCGCGAGCCGGTGCTCTCGGCGAAGCGCGGAAAGCGGCGTGTCCGGCTCGACGCCCGACTCCGCGCACAGGAGGTCCGCCAGCCGGCGGGGAATCTCCCCGGCGAGCGCGGCCCTGACCGTGGCGCCGGAGCCGAGCCGTGCGGTCCACGCGTCGGCGTCGAGGCCGGTCCACTGCACGAGGAGCTCCTGGCGACTCCCGCCCGGGAGGCCGCGGACGGCGAGGTGCGAGGCGTTCAGCACGCTCGGACCGCTCCATCCCCGGTGCGTGAAGAGGAATCCCCCGGTGGTCTCGAAGCGGGGGCGCGCGCCCGGCGCGCGAATCGTCACGTCGAGCGAGACACCCGCGAGCTCCGCGTGCGGAGACGGATCGGCCGTGAGCGGCGTGAGCGCCGGATAGGTCGGGTGCACCTCGTGACCCAGCTCGCGCGCGATCCTCAGGCCCGCGCCGTCGCTTCCGGTCGCCGGCACGCTGAGGCCCCCCGTGGCCAGGACCACGGCGGAAACCGGAAGCGCGGGCGCTCCGTCCAGGACGACCGTCCACGATTCGTCCTCGCGCACGAGCGCGCGCACCCGGGCCTCGAACCAGACGCGCGCCCCCGCCTCGCGTACCCGCCCCATCAGCCCGTCGCGCACATCGCGCGCCCGGTCGCTCGCGGGAAAGAGCTTGCCCGACGACTCCTCGAGGACGAGGCTCTGGCCGAGCTCCCGCTCGAAGAACGCCCGCAGCTCCGCCTGCGGCCACGACCGCAGCATCTTCCGGAGCGAGTTGGCCGACGAAGCGGTGACGTAGAGGTCAGGTCGCACGACGCTCGGCAGGATGTTGCAGCGCCCACCCCCACTGATGAGGATCTTGCGCCCCCCGTCCGACGTGGCCTCCAGGAGCACGACGTCCGCTCCGGCGCGAGCGGCGTGCAGCGCCGCCATGAGGCCGGCCGCTCCGGCCCCGATGACGGCGACGGGCGGAAGGGAAGAGCGTGGCATGGACGTCGGGGCCGGAGAGGGGTGGCGAGCCGCGAGCGCGGAACGGCGCAGGGAAGATTAGCCTCCCCCCCGCCGTCGGCGTAAGCTGTAGCTCGTTCCGTCCACCTCTCGTCGAGCGAACCCCATGCAGCGATCTCACCTCCGCGCCATCGCGCTTCTCGCGACCGCGCTCTCGGTTCCCTGTGCCGCGGCCGCCGCGGCCGCCCCGGACACCCTGCCCGTCCCCGACACCGTGGTCTTCCGGACCGCGCATGCCGGCACGTTCAACGGGCAGAAGGTCTCGTACCACGCGGTGGTGAGCGACATCCAGCTGAAGCGGGCCGACGGCGAGCCGTACGCCGACCTGTTCACGACCGCGTACCTGAAGGACGGCGTCACCGACCCGTCGAGGCGGCCGGTGACGTTCGTCTTCAACGGGGGGCCCGGCTCCGCGTCGATCTGGCTGCACATGGGACTCCTCGGCCCGAAGCGCGTCGTCGTGCCGAGCGACGCCGAGCCCGCGGGCAATCCTCCCTACCCGATGGTGGACAACACGCACAGCCCACTCGACTTGACCGACCTCGTCTTCATCGACCCCTCGGGCACGGGGTTCAGTCGCCTCGTGGGGGACGGCAAGCCCTCGGACGTGTACGGCCTGAAGGAGGATGCGCGCAGCGTGGCGTCGCTCATCCGCGAGTGGATCCGTCGGAACGACCGATGGACCTCACCGGTCTTCTTGGCGGGGGAGAGCTTCGGCACCACCCGGGCGGTGGCGCTCCTGCCCGAGCTGATGAACGGCGCGGAGCCGATCCAGGTGAGCGGGGTGGTGCTCATCTCACAGGCGCTCGACTACGAGGGGAGCACGCCCCGATCCGGCAACCTCACGTCGTTCGTGACCTATCTGCCGACGATGGCCGCCACCGCCTGGTACCACGGGAAGGTGGACCACGCCGGACGTACGCTCGAGCAGTTCCTGGACCAGGTGCGCGCGTGGGACCTGCACACCTATCTGCCGGCGCTCTTCCAGGGGAGCCGCCTCCCCGACTCCACCCGGCACGCCGTCGCGCGGCAGTACGCAGCGTTCACCGGCCTCGACACCACCTACGTGCTGCGCTCACGGCTGCGCGTACAGGCCGGCCGCTTCCTCGTCCAGTTGCTGCGGGACCAGGGCGTGACGCTCGGTCGGCTGGACGGCCGCTACAAGGCGACCGACGTGGACCAGGTCGCCGAGCGCCCCGCCTTCGACGCCGCGAGCGCAGCCGTCTCGGCCGCCTTCAGCACCGACTTCCACGCCTACCTCAGGTCGGATCTCGGCGTCACGCTGAACCGACCCTACTACGTCTCCGGCCCCGACGTCGGCAAAGGGTGGGTGTGGGACCGGAAGCTGTCCCAGGGCTACGACGAGCCCTCGTACGTGAACACCGCTCCGGACCTCGCGTGGGCGCAGAGCTACAATCCGAAGCTCCAGGTCTTCCTGGCCTCGGGCTACTACGACTACGCCACTCCCTTCTTCGACGGGGAGTACACGTTCGGACGGCACGGCATCGACCTGAGCCGCGTGGAGACCACGTACTACCAGTCTGGGCACATGATCTACCTGCACGAGCCCTCGTTCGAGAAGCTCGCCGGCAACATCCA
>CAZFIS010000050.1:0-23308 GCA_964519125.1 uncultured Gemmatimonadaceae bacterium
TGGACGCCCTGCACACACCCGTAATCGCCTGGGTGGACGGAGGTCATTTCGTCACCGTCGTACCGGACTCCTCGAGGTCCGTGCTCGTCCTCGACCCCGCGGTGGGGCCCTACCGCATCGGTAGGGCCCGCCTGCGGCGGTACTGGTCGGGGGAAGCGCTCGTGCCGGCTCGCACGAAGGCGGGGCCGGCGGAGATCCCTCGATGAAGGAGGTGGACGATGCGGAACGGACGGAGGAGTTCGTGGTTCATGGGCGCGCTGTTGGTGGCGCTCATGGCGGTGAGCGGGCCCACCGGATCAAGAGGCAGCCCGCCGGGCGAGCTCCGGGGAAGCAACCCTCGTGACATGGCGATGCTCGCGTGCGGGTACTGCGCTGGAGGGGCACTCTTCTTGTCGGTCACCAGCTCGTGGATCGAGTTCCTGGCGATGCCGACTTCGTGGGGCAAGATGGCCGGCTGCGTCGGGGCCTGCTACGAGACGTTCTTCTGATGGGCGCGCTCGCGAGAAGGACCTCAACCATGGTACTGGCAGTCGTGCTGCTCTTGAGCGTGACGCCGGTGGCGGCCGTGCATCGATCTCCCAGCCAGCCGTCCCTCGTGGAGCCGGCGGTCGCGCCGTCCATCGGCAAGTTGGAAGGCGGCAACATCTGGCAGCGGCTGGGCTGCGTGGGATGCGTCGCCATCATCGTGGGTGCGGCGGTGGAGTTGACCCCCATCGCCATCATGCTGTCGGCCGCGTCCGGAGGAACGATGACGGCGGGGTGCGCGTTCGCATGCACAGTCGCGGCCATCACGTGACGGGCCTGGAGCGGGGAGGGCACCTGCCCTCCCCGCATCGGCGCCGCTGGGGCGCGGCAGGAGTGCTCCTGCTCGTGTCCGTCGTGTCGATGGGAGGTATCGCTTTGCTCGCCGGCGGGGTGGGTCATCGGCCCCGCGCACCCGAGACTCCGTTCGATCCGGGCACGCTGACGGGCGTGACCCTGGACGGCACATCTCGCCGGCTACCTCGTGATCCCGCCTATACCCTGCTCTACGTGAGCCCCGAGTGCCCCTTCTGTCGTGCCGAGCTCGCCGCCTGGAAACGGCGACTCACGGCACGGCCGAGACTCGAGGCGCCAACTGTCGTGTTCGCGCCGGGCACATCCTCCGCCCAGGCGGCCGGGATGCTCGCCGACTATGCGGGCCCCGCGCTCCTCGATCGAAACGGTGGCATCGGACGGGCGTTGCGGATACCTGTAGTCCCGTACACTGTAACACTCGACGGATCCGGCATGGCGGTCAGGGTGCGGCTCGGGCTCACGTTCGACGAAGAGGAACATTGATCCCGACGTCCGGAGGAGGCCACGCTTGATGACGAAGATTCTGCAGGATGTCTGGCCCGACGCGCAGGCTCTGCGCGACCGAGGACCTCTACTCGTTCCCACGCTGCTCGTCGGCGTGGTCACGGTGCTCAGCGTCGGCGCGATGATGCCGCTGATGCGATCCGCATACGCCGGGAAGCCGGAGCTGTTGCCGACCGTAACCTACGGGGTGTGGGCCGTGACGCTCCTTTCCCCCCTCACCACCCTCGTGAAGGCCGCGGTGTTGGGCGGCGTCGCGTGGGCCGTGCTCGTCTTGACCAGCGTGGAGGCCCGCTACCGGAGCCTGGTGAGCATGGTGGTCTACGCGCAGATCATCCTCGCGCTGCAGGGCGCCTGGATCGTGGCTCTCCTCTGGCTGCGGGGCCGATCGCACTTGCTCGCGCCCGGCGACCTGATGGTGTCGACCGGACCGGATGCGTTCGTGCGGGACCCGACGTCCCCGCTCGCGGCCCTGGCACGTGGCGTAGGTCCATTCCACGTGGCTTGGGTGGTGCTCCTCGCGCTGGGATTCGCAGCGATCAGCCGCAGGTCCTGGAAGCGTACCAGCGTCGCGGCGATCGCCGTGTGGATGATGGCCGTGGGCATGACCGTCGTGCGAGCGGCCTTCTGATGGGGGCGGCCCAGGCGATCCAGCTTCAAGACCTCGAGGTCGAGTACTCGCAATTCCGTCTCGGACCCGTCTCGGTGTCCATCGCTCATGGAGAGCGCGTAGCCCTCGTGGGCGAGAACGGCGCGGGCAAGAGCACCATGCTCCGCACGATTTCCGGGCTCCAGGCCGACTACGCCGGAAGCGTGGAGGTGGAAGGCGTTGAAGTCCGCGACCAGGGGCCGAGCGTGCGGCTGCGTGTAGGATTCCTTCCGGAGCGCGTGCTCGCGTTCGGATGGATGACCGTGGCCGAGCATCTGGAGTTCCTCGCAGCCGCGCACCCCGGCTGGGACGCCGATTACGCCGCAGCCCTGAGGCAACGGCTGATCCTGCCTGCGGACACGAAGGTCGCGAACCTGTCGAAGGGGATGGCCGTGAAGCTCTCCTTCCTCACCGCGGAGGCGTTCCGACCACCGATCCTGCTCCTGGACGAACCGACGTCCGGTGTGGACCCGGTCATGCGCAGGGAGATCGTGGACCTCATCGTCGAGGCGGTCCCTGCGGACAGCCCCCGCGCGGTGGTCTTCTCGAGCCACATCCTCGAGGACGTGGAGGCGGTCGCGGAGCGCGTCGTGCTCATCCGGCAGGGACGTCTCATCGCCGACACGTCCGTGGAAGCTCTACGCTCCGAGGGCCCCCGTGGGTCCGTTTCGGATGCTCTCTATGCGAGGCTTACCTCTCATGAATGAACGAGTCTTGTGGGCGCTCGTACGTCTTGAAGTGAAGCGGGCCTGGCCGGCTTTGCGGCCAACGATTCCCCTCGGTGCGGGCCTCTTGGTGGTCATGTGGCTCTTCAAGTGGCTGACGCCGGAGAACGGGACCATCGTGCTCATGGTGATTGGCATGACCGGACTCTTCTCTCCCCCCATGAGCACGATGCGGGACAAGATCGACGGAGGTATGGAGTTCCTGACCGCTCTGCCCGTGGAGCGGAGCACGCTGGCGGCGGCCCGCATGATCGCGTCGCTGCTGGCCGGGCTCTTTGCCGGTGCCGCGGGTGCTCTCGCGGTGGTTCTCTTCGGCCACCGACTGGCCGGACTCGGGACCGTCCGCCTTGCCGTCGCGTCCTTCGGACTCATCTCCTTGGTGACCGGGGTGGGCACCGCGCTCACTACCGGGATGTCTTGCCGGATGGAAGCACGCAACTTCAGCAAGCTGTTCCTCGTCTTCCTGGTGGCATTCGTGGGCGTAGGCAAACTCGCCGAAAGCATCCCTGGCGAATGGAAGCGCTCAGCCTGGACGGCGCTGGGCCGCCCGTGGTTCCCCGAGATGGTGGGTGCAGTCACGCTACTCGTCTCCGCGCTCCTCCTCTACCTCTCCTACCACATGGCCCGCACCGGCCTCGAGCGGTTCACCCCCGGACGCGACCGCATCACCTGGTAGGAAGCGTCGCCGGGCACTGGAGGGGCGCACGCGCCGTCGGGCCCCACCCCGATTCGCGGCAGGCGGGAGCGCCGTACATTGAGCGCTCAGTGCGCGATCCAGGACTTCCGGAGACGTCCCATGAGCCCCACCGCCCCGCACTCCGCTCGGCGCGCCGTGAGCGTCGCGGCGCTCACCTTCCTGACCGTAGCCCTGCCGGGCGTGGCGCACGCCCAGGGCACGCTGCCCAACGCGGGCGCGGACTGCCAGGCCGGGATGTCGCACATCACGCCCCTGAAGGGCACGCTAGAGCGCATCACCGTGCACGGCGAGGCGCTGGTCGGCAACCTGGAGGGGGACTCTCCGGACCGGTGCGTTTCGGTCTACCTGCCGCCGAGCTACGCCGCGAGCCCCGACCGGCGGTATCCGGTGGTCTATATCCTGCACGGCTACACCGACGACGATCAGCACTGGATGGGCTGGACCAAGCACTTCGTCGACGTGCCGTCCGCGATGGAGAAGGACCTGGCGGCGGGCACGACGCGCGAAATGATCCTGGTCATGGCCAACGCGTACACCCTCTACCAGGGGAGCATGTACTCGAGCTCGGTCACGACCGGCGACTGGGAGACGTTCATCTCCGAGGATCTCGTCTCGTACATCGACAGCCACTTCCGCACGCTTGCGCGGCGCGACAGCCGCGGGCTCGCGGGACACTCGATGGGTGGCTACGGGGCGATCCGGATCGGCATGAAGCGGCCCGACGTCTTCTCCGCCGACTACGTGATGAGCCCGTGCTGCATGCCGCCCGTCGTCACGGTCGATCCGCGCAGCGCCGCGCTGGCTGAGGCGGTCAAGGAGCCGGCGGCCGCGGCCAAGGTCCCCTTCCCCACGCGCGCGCTGCTGGCCGAGGCCGCCGCCTGGTCGCCCGATCCCCAGAACCCGCCGCTCTACTTCGACCTCCCGACGAAGGACGGAGACGTCCAGCGCGGCGTCCTGGCGGCCTGGGCCGCGAACGCTCCGTTGGCCATGGTCTTCCAGTACGTCGCGAACCTGAAGAAGCTGCGTGCGCTCGCGATCGACGCGGGTGAGCAGGACGTGGGCATCGCGGCGGCGAGCCGACAGCTCGACCTGATCCTCAGGCGCTTCGGCGTGCCACACAGCTTCGAGATCTACGACCCCGGCACGCACATCAGCCGCATCGAGGAGCGGGTCGAGCAGGACGTGCTTCCGTTCTTCTCGAAGAACCTGGAGTTCTGAGGGCCGCTGGCGAGCGCGCCCGCCTCGCCCTATCGTGCCGGGCCGTGCCCGGCGCGCCGGGCCACCGCACCCTCTCGCCTACGCCGAAGGAGAGCCGACCATGGGAGGCACACCCTACCTCCTCGTGATCCTCGCGTACCTGCTCCTCATGGGCGGGCTCGGCATCTGGTTCGCGATGCGACGCGTGCGCACCGGCGACGAGTTCATGCTTGCCGGAAGGAGTCTTCCGCTCTGGGTCATGATCGGCACGTTGCTCGCCACCTGGGTGGGATCGGGCACGGTGGTCGGCGGGGCCGCGTTCACGTACCAGCACGGCCCGTTCGCGACCATCTTCTTCTACGCGGGCGTGCCGATCGGCATCCTGGTCCTCTACTTCTTCCTGGCGGACAAGGTACGCGACCTCGCCACGTACACGATCCCGGAGGTGCTGGAGCGGCGCTACGGACCCGTTGCCCGCATCCTTGCCGCGATCTGCATTCTGTTCGCGTACGTGGGCATCACATCATACCAGTTCATCGGCGGCGGGTACGTGCTGCACCTGACGACCGGCATCTCCGTGGATGCGGGCAGCGGGATCACCGCGGTCTTCATCGTCTTCCTCGCGATGACCGGCGGGCTCTTCTCGGTCGCCTACACGGACGCGTTCAGCGCGCTGCTCATCCTCGGCGGACTCGCCCTGGGCCTCCCGTTCGCCGTCCACGACGCCGGCGGCCCCGGCTTCTTCCACCGCCTGCCGCTCGTGAAGCAGACCTGGACGGGAGGCATGACGGTGCCGCAGACGCTCGGCTACTTCCTCCCTCTGCTCATGCTGATCCTGGGCGAGCAGAACATGTACCAGCGCTTCGCCGCGGCCCGCGACAGCGCCACCGCCAAGAAGTCGAACATCGGCTTCTTCGTGGGCGCCGTCGTTGTGCTCACGCTCGCCACGCTGATCGCTTCCGCGGCGGTCGTCATCTATCCCTCGATCAAGCCCGACACGGCGATCCTCAGGGTCGCGCTCGACTCGATGCCGTTCGCGGTCGGGGCTCCACTTCTGGCCGCCGCCGTCGCGTTCATCGTCACGACCGGGGACTCCTACCTCCTGTCATGCTCGACGAACGTCACGCACGACTTCTGGGTGCGCTTCTTCGATCCGCACGCCTCCCAGACCAAGCGGCTCTGGATCACCCGGGGCGTCGTGGTCGTCCTGGGTCTCTTCTCCTGGGTGCTCGGGACGTTCTTCCCGTCCGTGCTCGCGATCCAGATGTACTCCTACACGATGTACGGAGCGGCCATCACGCCGGCGGTCCTCGCCGCCATCCTCTGGAAGCGCGCCACGGCGGCCGGCGGCATCGCCTCGATCGTGCTGGGCGGCGCGGGCACCCTCTTCTGGGAGCTCGTCTTGCACAAGCCGGGCGGCCTGAACAGCATCCTCTTCTCCCTTCCCCTGTCGGTCGCGGCGCTCGTCGTGGTGAGCCTCGCGACGGGCAGGCCCGACTCCCCACCCGACCCCCAACCGGAGACGTGAGCTTGGACACGAGCCACCGCATCGACCACTTCCGTGCGTTCATGGAGGAGCGCGGCCTCGCGCTCGCCCTCCTCACCGCCCCCGACGACCAGTACTACGTGAGCGGCTTCAAGGCCGTCGTCTACTCGCGGCCGATCGACGTCGTCGTCACCCCCGAGCGGCTCGCGCTCATCGTCCCCGCGCTCGAGGAGGAGCACGCGCGCGCCGAGGCGTCCTTCGACGAGATCTTCGTCTACTACGAGCACCCCGAGCGGGCCGACGGCGGCAAGAGCCACATCGAGCACCTCGACACGATCCTAGCCCGGCTCCCCAAGGGGAGCCGCATCGGGGTGCAGGAGGGTGCGTGCTCGCTCGCGCTCGCTCGCCACATGATCGAGGCGGGCTTCGAGCTGGCGGACGTCGGGCCCAAGATCGAGGCGATGCGCGCCATCAAGGACGAGGCGGAGATCGAGCTCATGCTCGAAGCGGGTCGCCTCGCCAGCCTGGGCGTCGGAGCGTCGCTGGCGGCGCTCCGCCCCGGCATCACCGAGATCGGCATCGACGGCGTCGGCAACGAGGCGATCCTCGAGGAGGTGTCGGTGAAGCATCCCGGCGCGACGCTCGACCTGTTCGCCATGAGCCCCACGGGCCCCGTGCGCACCGTGATGCCCCACATCTTCTCGAACACGCGCGCGATGGAGACGGGCGACATCCTCATCCACAGCCGCCAGGTCGCGATCAACGGCTACCGCGGCGAGTCCGAGCGCACCTGCTTCCTCGGCAAGCCGAACGCGCGCCAGCGCGATACGTTCGAGCTCATGCGCGAGGCCCAGCTCGCGGGCCTCGAGGCGCTCAAGCCCGGCGTCCCCATGAAAGACGTGGACAGAGCCTCCCGCCAGGTCTTCCAGAAGGCCGGGCTCGGCCAGTACTTCCTGCACCGCACCGGCCACGGGCTCGGCCTGTCCGTGCACGAGCCGCCGTTCCTGCGCTTCGACGCGGACGAGCTCGTCGAGGTCGGGATGGTCTTCACGATCGAGCCGGCCGTGTTCATTCCCGGCCTGGGCGGCTTCCGGCACTCCGACACGGCGATCGTGACCTCGACGGGCAACCGGATCACGACCCCGCATCCCAACGACCTGGACAGCATGACGTTCTGAGGCGTCGGGCGCGTCGGATCCGGGGCCGGCGCGCCCTACGCGGGAGACGGGGACGGCGGAGGGGACCCGGTAGACTCTGCGTCGACGAGGATTCCCACCGCCTCCTCGAGCTCACCGTTCATCAGGACCTCGAGCGCGAGACCCCCACGTAGGGTGGACAGGTCGATGACGCGAACGACGTCCTCGAGGTGAGCGAATTCCGGGACGAGCGCGGCAAGACAATTGGGAGCCTCGAGCAGCGACTCCTCGTCGAAGTGGTTCTCGGGCTCGTCCGGGTAGAGCGGGAGGTAACGGATCCCGGACTCCACGAGATCCTGGAAGAAGTGCGTGCCGAACGACAGGTCGGGCACGTAGTTGCCCTTCTTCCGCGCCACCTCGACGAGCACCGCCGCGTTGCAGATGTCGGCGTAGCCTACGCTCACGCCGAGGCGAATGTCTCCGCGGCTCCCCCATCGCCCCGGGCCGATCAAGACGAACCGCCGCTTCGGGAGGACCCTGTTCAGCCTCCCGACCGCCTGTCCGACCTCCCGGAGACGATCGAGATCGGGAAGCGCCGAGTAGGCTTCGGGGACCACGTACACCACGTGCGTGATCCGGTCCGCCCGGCCGTTGGATACGTACCGGCGCGCCGAGAACAGAAGACGGTCGCGCGCGATGTCACGCGGAATGGCCGGGGGGAGTCCCCCTCCCGAGTAGCTCTGGGCGCGGCACTGGAGGAGGTAGAGATCGATGCCGTCCGAGGCGAACTCGACATCCACCGCAAAGCCCAATCGATCCTTGAGAACCTTCATGAGCGTCGCCATGCGGGTCATGAGCGTCGTCTCGGACACCAGACCCTCGAACGTGACGACGCAAGGGCGCTCGCTCACGCGGTCGGTGAGGCCGCGCGGTCTTCTCAGGCGATCGCCGTCGATGATCGAGACGATCTGCTGGATCAGCGGCAGGTCGTCGCCGCACTCCCGGAGGAGGTCGGCCACGGCTACGGTCTGGAACTCGTTGGACTCGAGGTTGATGAGATCGACCATCTTCGGGGAATACCGTACGATCTCGTCCAGGGACGCGTTGACGCGGAGCCCGGGCTGGCCCAGGGCGAGCAGGATAGGGTAGTCGTCGCTGAGCCGGTCCACGGCCCGCGTTCCGAGCCCGGGCACCAGCCGCATCAACCCGTCCTCGCGCTTGATGCGCGGAGACCAGCGGAACTCGTTGTTGCTGAACGCCACTCCGGAGAACGCGGGCAGGTAGTACCGGCCGACGCGTCTCCCCACGACCTCCTGGATCATGATGCCCATCTCCTCGTGCACGTCGAGGAGATTGCGCTCGGCCCGATACTCGATCGGATCGGGACCGAACATGGAGGCGTACACTTCGGCGATGGCGTCCTGGAGCGCCTGGAGCCCTTCCTGCTTGCTCCCCTGGTTGGCGAGGAACACGCTGCGGTACTTGCCCGAGAAGGACGCGCGCACCCGGTCCTCGAGGAGGCTCGAGCTGCGCACGATCAGGGGATGGTCGCCCAGGTCGTCGAGGACCGCGGACAGCCCCTTCGCGAGCTCCGGCGGAAACGGGGAGCTCTTGAAGACCTGGACGACGTTGGGGTACTGCTGCCGCACCTGCTCGATGTCCAGGTACTTCCGGTCGTAGACATCGTCGAGACTGTTGTAGCGGACGAACGCCACCACGCCGTCGGACGTGATGTGCCAGGTCTTCGGCACCTTGATGTCGCGCAGCACCGACTGGGATTCCGCGGTCGCCTCGACGATCTTGCGCGCCAGGAACAGCCCGGCGCTCTTGCCGCCGACCTTGCCGTGGCTCTTCGGTGGGTGGAGCACGCGCGCCGCGAGCTCATGGAAGTCCTTCAGCGTGACCAGCCCCTTGGCGGCGTTGACGAACTCGATCTGGTCGGTGAAGAACCTGCGGAGTAGCGCGACGCGGAGCATCGTCTGCACGGACGAAGGCAGCTCCTCCTCCTCCATCCCCAGGACCTGGAACCGCTCCAGCGCATCGACGATCTCTCCCAGCGACGAGCTCTGCTCCTCGAGCGTGGTGACGAGGAAGCTCACGCGGTCCTGACCCAGCCACATCTGGATGTAGCCGAGGATCTCCTTCGGACCGCAGTGCTTGGCCGCCACGCCGAAGACCCGATCCACCGACAGCGCGTCGCGGCCCGCCCAGCGCCGCTGCAGTCGGTTCTGGTCGTCCTCGACCGGGCGGCCCGCGGCCTCGTGGAAGATCTCCTCCACCTCGCCCACCCCCTTCCACCGGAGAAGGTTGAGCATCTTCGACGAGATGCGTCGGAGCAGGTGAGGATCGGTCCTCTGCAAGAAGTTCAGGACGACCTGCCAGTCGCCGCGCTCGATGGCCCCCGGGGCGGGTGGGCCCGTGTGCTGGGAGCGCTCCGAGGAGCGCTCCCGCTGCATCAGGAACAGGCCGATGCGCTCGGCGAGCGTGAGCAGGAGCTGGCGCTCCTCGAGCAGGAACGGACCCTCGCCGGCTTCCGGACGAGGCTCGGTGTAATACACGCTCAGCTCGCCCACCACTTCGCCGTCCACACGGATGTCCGCGTGCTGGCACCATGGTGACGAGTCGAAGTCCGGCGGCCTGTAGGTACGGTCCCGGATCCGCAGGGTCGGGCGACACACACCGGGGTACTGCCACCCGTCCGGAATGGCGGCGAGCGCCCGGTTGAACACTTCGTCCAGGGGCGCATCGACCCGGGCGAGCGCTTCTCCGACCCGGTAGAGGCAGCGCAGCTCCTTGGCCCGCTCCTGGAGCGGACCGAGCAGATCCTCCATCGCGCGTCCCGGGCTCACGGCGTCTCCCCGCCGGGAACCGGGCCACACCACCGCACGAACCCTCGACCGCTGCGCCCGTCCACGCGGACGAGCAGCGGCGTGGCGAGCCGCACGTGCCGCAGATACTCGGTCTCCCGGACCGCCGGCTGCGACGCCAACCAGCTCCAGCGTACGTCGGTCGGCTCCGAGGCCGTGAGCGCGAAATACACGACCCCCAGGCTCGCGACATTGTGGAAGAAGTGCGCGCCCTGGCTCGGGTCGATGCGGATATCCGGCAGCGTGGCCTCGACGATCACTCGAGCGCCCGCCACCTGTCCCCACGTCACCGGAATCCCGAGCCACGGGTCCGAGCTGCCCCACCGACCGAATCCGAGGAGCAGGTACGGCCGCCCCTCCTCCATGAGCGCGCTGTTGAGCGCCCCGACCTCCTCCGCCGCGGCGCGCGCGTAGCGCGGCTCGTAGGTGTCCGGGTTCACGTAGACGATGTCGCGCACCGTGTCCACCTCGCCGTTGCCCATGACGCGGCGCGAGGCCATGAGCAGGTCGGGGGCGGTGAGCGTCTCCTCCGCGACCTCGACGTCTTCGCCCGGCGTGACCATGGCACGCACCTGGACGAGCCCCACGAATGCCGTGCCGTCGTGGGCAGCGGGCAACGTGGCCGCGACCTCGATCTCGACCGCCTGCTCCAGGGACGACTCGGCGACGGTGAGGAGCTCGGACAGCACCTCGTTCACGGGCCACTCACGCAGACGAAGGAGCGGGGCGAAGTCGATCACCCGGGGCCCCGACCGTCCGGTCCCCGGCAGCAGTCGATCCGAGGCGGCATCGTACGTCGAGGCGAGATGAAGCAGGGTCCCGTCGTAGTCCGCATCGGCGAGATCGGAATCACTGAGGTACTCCGCCTCGGAGATGGGATCGTACGCCGGCGGCTTGTCCATATTCACCGCCCAGTAACGCGTCTGCGTCTCTTTGAGCATGCTGCGCGTCGAGGCGAACGGCGGAGGGACGGCCGGGAAGCGCGGGGAGTACGACCAGCACACGCCGCCGTCCACGATCGTCTTGCCCAGACCGAGGGCCAGTTGCACGACGCCGTCGGAGGGCCGGGCGGGCCCCGTGGGATAGTAGTTGAAGGAGCGACAGACGGCGGACAGGTCCGGGTAGAACCGCGCGCCATGGCGTGCTCCGACGACCTCCTGCACGATCACGGCCATCTTTTCCGCGCGGTCGTCCACGCCGACGACCCGCCTGTACGTCCTCGCCCCCGAGAAGAACGTGGAGGAGTAGACCAGCTTGACGGCCTCCACCAGCTCCCTGAACCGGACGGAGGGATCCGGCTCGAGGTTGGGAACCATCTTCGTCTCGTAGATCCCGGCGAAGGGGTGGGCCAGCGCATCCTCCAGCAAGCTGGACGAGCGCACGGCCAGAGGCGTATGGGCCTCGTCGATCAGCGCCCGCAGGTCGCCGAGGATCTCGGGCGGGAGATCCGCCTTCTGGAACGCGCGGGCGATGCGCTCGTCGGGCAGTCCTGACAGCGCGACATCGTAGAGCCCACCTCTGTCCATGAAGCTGTCGAAGACGTCGGTGGCAAGCACGGTCATCCTGGGAATCGACACGCGCACGGAGGAAGACGCCCCCTCGGGGAAGCGCTCCGCCAGTGCCCTCTCGATGCGGACCAGCCCCCCGGCCTTGCCGCCGAGCTCTCCGCCGCCGATCCGTGAGACGACGGCGTCGGACGAGAAGAACCCACGCCCGAACGACGGGACCTCCGGGCCGGCGACCGCGCGCAGCGTCTCCATGCGACGTCACTCCCGACCGGGCCGGCAGCCTCCCCTCACACCCATCCCCGATCCCGACACGCCTGGGCCACGCGCTCCACGGCGATGACGTACGCGGCATCGCGCATGGAGAGGCTCCGCGCCCTGGCCAGATCGCTCACGGCGATGAACGCCTCGGTCATCTTCCGATCGAGCCTGCCGAGGACCTCGTCCCGGGTCCAATAGTAGTTCATGTTGCTCTGCACCTGCTCGAAGTAGCTGCAGGTGACACCGCCGGCGTTGGCGAGGAGGTCCGGAATCACGAAGACGCCCCGCTCGCGCAGAACCTCGTCCGCCTCCACGGACGTGGGACCGTTCGCACCCTCGGCGACGATCTTCACCCGCGCTGGAATGCGTTGGACCGTGTCCGCGTTGACCTGGTTCTCCAGCGCCGCCGGGATGAGGATGTCGACGTCCTGGGCGAGCCACTCGTCACCGGCGAGCACACCGTAGCCGAGATCCCTGGCCTTGTCCTGGTCGATGCCTCCGAACGCGTCGGTGATGCTCCTCAGCTCGTCGAGCGCGACCCCGGACTCCCTCTGGTACGCGAAGCTCGCGTGCGCCTTCTGGTCCCAGCAGGAGACGCACGTGACCGACCCGCCGATCTGCTGGAACAGGTCGATGGCATACTGCGCCACGTTGCCGAAGCCCTGCACCGCCGCACGCGTGTCCTGGACCCGGATAGCCAACTCCTTGAGCGCCTCTCGGATGGTGAAGACGACGCCGTACCCGGTCGCCTCCTTCCGACCGAGCGAGCCGGCCATCCCGACGGGTTTGCCCGTGATGAAGCCGGGTAGACGCCCGCCCTCGATCGTCTCGTACTCGTCGAGCATCCAGAGCATGTGCTGCGCAGTGGTCATCACGTCCGGAGCCGGCACATCACGAACGGGGCCGACATCGCGGACGATCTGCCGGACCCATCCGCGGCAGAGGCGCTCCTGCTCGCGGAGCGCCAGGTCGTGCGGATCGCACACGACCCCCCCTTTCGCGCCGCCGAGGGGAATATCCACCACGGCGCACTTCCACGTCATCCACATGGCCAGGGCACGCACCGTGTCCAGGCTCTCCTGCGGATGGAAGCGGATTCCTCCCTTGGAGGGACCGCGGGCGTCGTTGTGCTGGACGCGGAAGCCCCGGAATACCCGGACCGAGCCATCGTCCATGCGGACCGGGATTCCGAAGGAGTACTCCCGCAGCGGGTCCCGGAGGAGCGCACGGACACTCGGCTCCAGACCGATCAGATCGGCGATGCGATCAAACTGCGATTGGGCGGCTTCGAACGAGTTGTAGGCACGCGGTTGCTTGCTCATCTATCACGATGTCCGAGATCTCGAGCGTGGTTACCCAACCTCCCCGACCTCCCCGCCCAGCAACCTTTCTACCCCTATCAATGGTAGCCATTCGGAGGGTGGAAATCACCGGGCCTCGCGCCCCTCTTCTCCCACCGGCAGGCGCACCACCACCCTACCCCCACCCTCCGGTAGGTTGAGCGCTTGCACGCTTCCGCCGTGCGCCTCGGCTACGGCCTGCACGATCGCCAGCCCCAGGCCCGTGCTCGTTTCGGATCCGCTGTGCGTACGCGCGGGATCTTCGCGGTAAAAGCGTCGGAACGCTTGCTCGGGCGCTGCGAAGCCGGGGCCGGTGTCCTGGACATCGATGACGACGGCGCCGCCCTCGCGTCGTACACTCACGTCGGTCCGCCCGCCCGCGGGCGTGAACTTGAGCGCGTTGTCGGTGAGGTTCCACACGACCTGGCCGACCATGCTGGAGTCCACCGTGGCCATGGTGTCCGCGCCCCGGTGCAGATCGAGCGCGACGCCCTTTCCCTCCGCCGTCCCCCGGAGCCGGTCGACGATGTTCGCGGCGATGTCGCCCACGTCCGCCGGCTCCTTCCCCGGCCGCAGCGCTCCCGCATCCGAGCGCGCCAGCACCAGCAGGTCCTGGGTGACGCGCGAGAGTCGCACCACTTCCTCGAGCGTGCTCACGATCACCCGGCGGTACTCCTCCGGGCTCCGCTCGCGGCGCAACGCGAGGTCGAGCTCGCCGCGCATCGCCGTGAGCGGCGAGCGCAGCTCGTGGCTGGCGTCCGCGGTAAAGCGGCGCTGCGCCTCGAACGCGCCCTCGATCCGACCGAGCATCGTGTTCAGCACCTCGACGAGCCTGTGGTACTCCCGGACTCCCTCGTAGGCCTGGATACGCCGGTGGAGCGAGCCTGCGCGGATCTCCTCGGCCTGATCGATCACCTCGTGCACCGGCCGGATCGCGCGGTCCGCCAGCCACGACGACCCCAGGAAGGCGGCGGCGCACATCGTGAGCGTCAGGAGCGCGAAGAACGCCAGTGCCCGTTCGAGCATCTGGTTGCGCGCCGTGAGCGGCGCCGCGACCTGGAGGACGTGGTGGTGGTGGAGGGGGCCGAGGCGCTCCAGGGGATAGTAGAGCGTACGGATCGCCACGCCGTTCCAGACCGTCTCGGTCCACACCAGGTGGCCCTCGCCGGCGCGGGCAAGGTGCTGCCTGTCGAGCGGTAGATCCGACGTCATGTACTGGTTGCGAAGGAGGCTCACCCCGTCCGAGCGCCACACTTCCGCGTAGCGGATGACATCGTGGAGCGAAGTCGCTTCCTGGGGCGTCAGCTCCCACTCGTGGAAGTGCATCTCACCCGAAGCGGCGGACGTGAGCGAGGAGGCCTGGATCTGCGCCACGCTCAGGATCGACGCGTCCAATTCCCGGTCGAGCACGGCCCGGAGCGCGAAGTATGTCACCACGGCGATCGCGCCGAGACCCACAGCGACGATCAGTGTGGCGCGCCAGGCCAGGTCCAGCCGGAAGGAGCGTCGGCTCACTCCGGTCCGTCCTTGCGCAGGATGTAGCCCACCCCGCGCACCGTGTAGAGCAACGGCCCGTCGCCGGCGTCGCGCAGCTTGCGACGCAGATGTCCCACGTGGACGTCCACGACGTTGCTCATCGGATCGAAGTGCAGGTCCCACACCTTCTCGAGCAGCTCGGTGCGACGCACCACGCGCTCGGCATGGAGCATCATGAACTCCAGAAGCTGGAACTCCTTGGGGGTCACGTCGAGCGCGCGCCCCCCGCGCGAGGCGGCGTGCGAGACCCGGTCCAGCTCCACGTCGTCGTACAGGAGCCGGTCCGGGCGCGCCGCCCCGCCCCGGCGCAGCAGCGCCCGGATGCGGGCGAGCAGCTCGTCGAACCCGAACGGTTTGGTGAGGTAGTCGTCGGCACCGGCATCGAGCCCGAGGACGATGTCCTCGCGCGCGTCCCTCGCGGTGAGCATGAGGACAGGCACGGTCTTCTCCGCCGCGCGCAGATGGCGGACGATCTCCAGGCCCGACCTGCCCGGCAGCATCACGTCCAACAGGAGGAGGTCGTAGTCGTAGACGCGCGCCTTCACGAGCCCGTCGGCCCCGTCGTGCGACACGTCCACCGAGTAGCCCTCTTCGCGGAGGCCCTTCTCGAGAAACCGGGCGACCTTCTTGTCGTCCTCTACGACCAGGATGCGCACGCGGCGCCGCCTACATTTCCTTCAGCAACCCCACCCGCAGCGCGAAGCGCACCAGCTCGGAGCGATGGTTCAGCCCGAGCTTGTCCATGATGCGCGAGCGGTACGTGTCCACCGTCTTGGGGCTGATGAAGAGCTTCTTGCCGATCTCGCGCGAGCTGTAGCCTTCCGCGGTGAGCGCCAGCACCTCCTGCTCGCGCGTGCTCAGGTCGTGGAGCCCCACCGCCTCGTCGGACTCCGAAGCCTTGTAGCGTTGGAGCAGAAGCGTCGTCGCTTTCGGCGGCAGATAGACCTCTCCACGAGACACCACGCGGATCGCCTCGATGAGGTCCGTGTCGGCGCTGGTCTTGGTCAGATAGCCGCTCGCACCGGCCTCCACGACCGGTACCAGGTACTCCTCCTCGGCGTGCACGGTGAGGACCAGCACCTTCGTGTCCAATTCGAGCGCGGCGATGCGGCGCGTCGCCTCCAGTCCGTTCGATCCCGGCATGGACAGGTCCATCACCACGACGTCCGGCTTCAGCTCCCGCACCCGGTCCACCGCCTCGTCGCCGCTCGACGCCTCCCCGATGACCTCGAGGCGTCCCCCCTCGGCCTCCAGCAGGTGACGGATTCCCGCGCGGAACATCGCGTGGTCGTCCACCAGCAGGATCTTCGTCACGTCAGGCATTCTGCGTCTCCGTGGCCGCGGCGGGCACGTCGATTCGGATGCGGGTCCCTTCCCCGGGCGTGCTCTCGATACTCACGCGCCCTCCGATCATCGACGCGCGCTCGCGCATCCCCACGAGCCCGAGCCCACCACCCCGCTCGGAGATCCGATCCTCGGAGAAGCCGCGCCCGTCGTCCTCGATGACAGCGCTTACGAAGCCATCCTCGACGCTCAGGCGCAAGCGGGCCCGCGACGCCCCGGAATGGCGGATGACGTTGGAGAGCGCCTCCTGCACCACCCGGTACAGCGCCAGGCGGGCGTCCGGCGGCAGATACGGGTCCACGTGCTGGACGTCCGCCTCGACGTCCAGGCCCGACGCGTCGCGCACGCTCCGGAGGTGCGCCTGGATCGCGGTGCCCAGCCCGACCTCCTCGAGCTCCGGAGGGCGGAGGTTGCGGGCAATCCGCTTCACGCCCTCCGCGGTCTCGAGGATCTCCTCCCGGAGCTCCTCGACCCGTTCGGCGCGTAACACGGGGTCCTTCTCGAGGGCCATCACGCGCACGCGCAGCATGAGCGTCGCCAGACGCTGGGCGGTGTCATCGTGCAGCTCCCGGGCGATACGCTGGCGCTCGTCCTCCGAGGCCTGCATGGCCCCCGCCGAGAAGTCCTGGAGCCGCTTGCGGTCCGTAATGTCGCGGACCGCGCAGATCACGCCCACCTCGCCTTCGTTGTGCCACGGGCTCAGGCTGATCTCGACGGAAAACTGCGTACCGTCCTTGCGCACCGCCTCCAAGTCCAGGCCCATCCCCATCGGGCGAGTGTGCGGGCTGCGCGTGTAGTGCCGGCGGTGCTCACGGTGTGCGGTCCGCAGCGCATCTGGAACCAGCATCTCCACGGGCTCGCCGAGGAGCTCCTCGCGAGCCCACCCGAAGAGGGCTTCGACCTGCGGGTTCACGTCGAGAATGACCCCCGCGGAGTCGACCACGAGCAGTCCGTCGGGGGAGGCCTCGAATACGGCTCTGTACTGATCGGCAGTGAGCACTGGACTCTCGTTCCTTTGCGGTGGGGGTGGGCAGACTGTACAGAAAAACCCCACATCCTCGGCGGCGCATCTCCCACGCTGGCGGGCGCGTTGTCCCCGACAGCCCCGGTGACGGCCACATGTAAGAATGTATGCAAGCCGTCGGACACCGCGAGGGCTGCACATCATCTGGACATGGCGCAAGCGCGCCGGCCCTCGTTCTCGCATATAGCCGCACGCCAAGCCGCTCCCAGACAACGACAACGTGGAATCGCGCACGAATCCCGGCAACGGCACGAACGCGGGGGGGGTGGACGCCCCCCGTCCGGCGAGCTTCCTGGAGAGGCTCGTCTCACGCCTCCTGCCCGGCCGGTTCCTCGGGATCTCCCTGTTCTGGAAGATCTTCCTGGCGAACCTGATTCTGGTTGCGCTCGTCGCCACCGCGGGTGTGATCCTCGCGCTCGGCTCGAGGAGCATTGCCGAAAGCGAGGTCACGGCGGTGGGCATCGTCACCGCCACCGTGCTCATCCTGCTGAGCATCGCCATGAACACCGGGCTCGTCCGGCTGGCCCTCCTTCCGGTGGACTCGCTGACCGACACGATCGAGAGGGTTCGCCGGGGAGATACCGCGGTCCGGGCCGCCACCTCTCCGGTGGCGGATCCGGGACTCCGGAACCTGGGGGATGCCCTCAACGAGATGCTGGACAACCTGTCGGTCAACCGGCACCGACAGAGGGAGTTGGCGCGACGCGTCCTCCAGGCTGAGGAGCGTGAGCGCCAGCGGATCGCCCACGAGTTGTACTCGGGCACCGCACAGACGCTGGCGGGCGTCCTGGTCCGCCTCAGAATCGCCGAGCGGCATCTTTCGAGTGGCGCTGATGGCTCTATCGACGAGATCCGCGAGGAAGTGGTGAGCGCCCTTGAAGAGATCCGAGGTGTCGCTCGGCGACTGAGACCCCCCGAGCTCGACGAGCTCGGCGTGCGGGTCGCGCTGGAGGCGCACGTTCGTTCGATGGCGGAAGGTCGCAACATCGACATCCGCTTCGAGGGTGACGTGCCGCCGCTGAGCCGGGAATCGCAGCTCGCCCTGTTCCGCATCGTGCAGGAGGCGACCAGCAATGCCATCCTCCACTCCGGAACCGACCGCCTGAGGGTCCGGTTCTCGACGCACGGAAACGGCGTTCTGGCCGAAGTCGAGGATGACGGCCATGGCTTCGACGTGAGTTCCGCGCTGGCGCACACGGGAGAGAGCCTCGGCCTGTTCGGGATGCACGAGCGGGCAGGTTATGTTCAAGGTGAGATCTCCCTGGAGTCCGGTCCCGGTCGGGGCACGCGGGTTCGCGTGATCATTCCGGGACATCCGGAGCAGACGCTCGTAGACGACGATACCGACCCGTTCGGCGGTACCGCCGAACGTCTCGTGGCAGGGCTCCTGGACGAAGAGCCGGATCTGGCCGCCGCCGCGGGCTCCGACGGTCGAGGGAAGCGTACCAGCTTCTGACCTGGCCCCCCGGGAGATGCCCCGATCTCCCGGCCCCAACCCGGAGGTGACTGTGTATCGTCAGATCATGGTGCCCCTCGACGGATCCCGCTTCGCCGAGTCAGCGCTTTCTCCCGCCCTCACCGTCAGCCGCATCACAGGCGCCGCCGTCCATCTGGCCATCGTGGAGGAGCCCATCCCTTCGTTCGCATACGACCTGGACGACAACGTGGTGCGCGAATGGAGCGGAAAGTACCTCGACAAGGTCGTTCGGAGCGCACGTGATCGGACCGGAGGAGGGCTGGACTACAACGTGCTGTCCGGACACGTCGTCGAGGCGCTCGAAGCCGAGGCCAAGGCCTGCCGCGCGGATCTCGTGGTGATGGCCACGCACGGGCGCGGCGTCCTCACCCGGGCCTGGCTGGGAAGCGTGACGGACGCGTTCCTGCACAACACGAGCGGCCCGGTCCTCATCGTACGGCCGCAGGAAGAGGAGCCGCCCGACATCCTCGGAGACGTCGCGTACAGCAAGGTCCTCATCCCGCTGGACGGGTCGGAGGTGTCCGAGAGCGTGCTCGATCACGCGCTCGGCTTCGGGGCGCTGTTCGGCGCCTCCTACCACCTCGTCCGTGTCGTCCCATTCCCGATGGACGTGGCCAGCCCGTACCTCCCCGCGACGTTCCAGATGAACCAGGACCTGGTGGAGGAGGCGCGAAGCGCCGCCCGGGAGTATCTGGAGATCCACGCCGAGCGCATGAGGCAGCGAGGGCTCACGGTGGACGTCGGGGTGCGGGTGGAAGCGCAGGCCGGGCACGGCATCCTGAAGGAAGCCGAGGCGCAGGAGTGCCGGCTCATCGCCATGGCCACACACGGCCGCGGCGGGCTGAGCCGGGCGATCCTAGGGAGCGCGACGGACAAGGTGCTTCGGGGCGCGCACGTGCCGCTCCTGCTCCACCGGTACGACCCGGCGGCCTGAGCGGCGCGAGGCCGGGAGCCGCTGAGTCAGCCGGACTCAGCCTCCCCGGGCCAGGCGGACGGCGAAGTAGACGAGCACGACGCCCAGGACGGTGTTGATCCGGGCCAGGAGGGCGGCGCGTCGGCGCAGCGCCCTGGCCTCCGGCGTGCCCGGCGCCACCCGCCCGGCCTTCGGCCCCAGGCTGAGGTCGTGCACCGCCTGGATGAGGACCATGATCACGACCAGCGTGAGCTTGGCAGCCAGGGTATGGCCCAGCCGGGAGCTCCAGAACCCCGGAGAGGTCCATACTCCCATGCCCCACCAGCCCCTGAAGTGGAGCTGGAGGATGCCGGTCGCGACGAGCACCGCGATGCAGATCCAACCTACGGTGCGGAAGCGCTCCCCGACCTCCTGGAAGAGCCGCTGCCGGATCGCGTCGTCGGAGACGGTACGCAGGATGGGAGCCACGAGGGCGAGCACGAACATCCCGCCGAGCCAGACGAGCGCGGCCAGAACGTGGACGGTGACGGTCAGGTAGTAGTAGGGCATGGTCGGTCGGAGATTCATATCATATTGTTATGATCAATTGAAGAATGGCGGCCGGGGCCGATTCGCTCAAGGGCCGCGTCACTCAGGGAGAACCCGGAAGACGTGATCCTCTCACAGACGGCGGTCTATGCGGTGAGGGCCATCATCCACCTCGCCGATTCCGAGGACGGGGGGCTGGTACGGGTAGACGACATGGCCGCCGCGTTGGACGTGCCTCGCAACTACCTCTCCAAGATCCTCCACACGCTTGCGCGCGCGGGGGTGCTCCACTCGACCCGCGGTCCGGGTGGCGGGTTCGGCTTGGCGGTACCCGCCCGGGAGCTCCGCCTCCTGGACATCGTCAAGCACTTCGACCCGATGGGCGAAGGACGCACCTGCCTCCTCGGCCGGGCCACGTGCAGCGACACCGACCCGTGCGCCGCCCACCAACACTGGGAGGCGGCTTCGCGCGAGTTCCGGTCGTTCTTCCAGGACACGACGATCGGCGATCTCTCACGGACGGAGGGCTCCCCTCTGTAGGGCAGCCCACGGCATCCGCCGCGGGAGCCCCGGGGAACGTGAAGCCGGGCCAACGTGTTCCAACACGCCACGTTCGCCCTCGCTCCGTTCCGTCGGAGGAAGCATGGATCGTCGCCGCACCGTCGTGGCTCCCGGGCTCCTCGTCCTCGGCCTCCTCGCCCCCGCGCCCGCCCGGGCCCAGATGATGGGAGGTTTTGCGCCCGCCCCGGTCCACCAGACGGGCTGGATGCCGATCTCCATCGGTCCGCGCGGCGGATACGAGAGCCGCTCCAGCTCGCTCGTGCTCGGGGCCGGAGCGCGGATCCCCGTGATCCCGAGCGCCGCCCTGGAGATCCTACCCAGCTTCGACGTGACCTTCCTGTCGGGGCTCAAGGAGTACGAGTACAACCTGGAGGCGGTCTACGCCTACGGAGACCGGAACGGCGCGCTCTACGCGGGCGGCGGGCTCGCCTGGCGCAACACGATCTTCGACAACCAACGTGGTCGCGAGACCAAGCGGGGCAGGTCCATCGTCATCGGCGTGCGATCCAATCCACCCGACGCCCACTTCGGCACCCAGATCGAGATGCGCTGGATCTTCGTCGATCCGGTGCTGAAGCCCAGGGTCTTCTCGTTCGGGATCAACGTCCCGCTCTGGTGAGCAGGACGGTGGTCGAGAGGCGCGTCAGCGCCCGCTCACCACGCGCAGTGCCACGTCGTCGGGATCGGCCAGCTCGCCCTGGTCCTCACCTGCGAGGATCCGTCTGCGCGCGTTGTCGTCCGGCACCACGAGCGTGAGCCCGGTCAGGCCGAGGCTCCCGATCGGCGGAGCAGGCGCTCGGTCGCCCTTCCAGACGTTGAGCCCGAGGTGGTGGTGGTATCCGCCCGCCGCGAGGAACAGGGCACCCGGGTAGCGTCGCATGGTCACGTCGAACCCGAGCCGTCCGGCGTAGAACTCCTCGGCCAACCGGAGGCTCGAGACCTCGAGGTGTACATGCCCGAGACGCGTGCCCCTCGGGAGCCGGAGCGCCGCCCTGCGGCCCTGCTGCAGGAGGCCCACGACATCGAGCGGATCGGTGCCCATGATGAGCTCCCCGGCCTCCCACTGCCACGCCTCACGCGGGCGATCGGCGTAGAGCTCGATGCCGTTGCCTTCGGGATCGGCCAGGTACAGCGCTTCGCTGACGCCGTGGTCCGCGACGCCCTGGAACGCGTAGCCCACTTCCCGCACCCGGATGAGCATGGAGCCCAGCGCCGCCCGCGAAGGGAGGAGGAACGCCATGTGGTACATCCCGGTCGTGCCGGCAGGCCGGACCGGCGCGCCCGGCGAGGCTTCCAGTGCGAGGAATGGCGGCCCTTCCTCGGTTCCGAGCGTGGCGGTGACGCCATCGGAGCCCAGAACGGTGAACCCGAGGACCTCCTGGTAGAAGTCCTCGAGTTTCTCGAGATCGGCCACCCTGAGGTGGACCGCCTCGAAGCACGTTCCCGAGGGAAGGGACGGCGGTTTCATCCTGTTAACCTACAAAGCAAGCGATCACGCGCCATCCCGTCCGCACGCCCGACGATGCGGCGCTCCCCGCACGCTCACTGTCCCGAGTCGCCCTCCCCGGCGGGCTTTCGGGTCAGCACCACGAAATTCCCGAGTCCCCCGTCGTCTTTCTTCGAGAACTTGTCGATGTCGGCGGACGGCTCGAGCACGACCGTGACGACGCGCGCGCCGGGACGGTACTCGGCGATGTGCTCGGGGATGCCCGTGCCCCGCTCGACGTGGAACGAGCCGGCCACGTGCAGGACGAAGGCCCCGGGACGGGTGTCCAGCGCCTGCGTGACGGAGTAGCCCATGGCGGCGTCCCAGAGCGCCTGGGCGTCCAGAGCGTGTCCCATCGCGTGCTGGGGCAGCGCGTCGCCAGCGCCGGTGGAGTCGGCCGCAGCCTTGCCCTGCGCTGAATCGGGCCCCGGGGCCGAAGCCATCATCTCCTTCATCAGCGCCTTCCACTGCTGCGTGTACGCCGGCGAAGCCGGCGTGTACGGCAGCGGAGGAAGGCTCTCCTTCGCCCGCACGGAGAGCACGTCCAGGGACTCCGGCCCGAGCCGCGTCACACGGTTCACGTAGCGCCGCGGGGCGTTGGCCGCCACCACCGGCAGGTGGTGCGCGCGGGCGAACTCGACCAGGGGACGGTAGTCGGTCTGGTAGTTGTCCCAGGGGCGAGCGCTCTCCAGAAACTGATCCTCGGTGATGAGACCCTCGAGGTACTCGTCGACGATGTACTGCACGTCGCGCTCGAACATCTCCATCGACAGGATCACCGGACGTTTCGGATCGTCGGTCACGGCTCCGAACCGCTCGGCCGCCCGGTAGAGGAGTTGTGCCTCGACGGCGTGGCCGACCTCGTCGTTGTGCGACTCTCCCACGAGCATCACGTCGACCCCGTCCATGGAGGCGAGAATGTCGGCGAACGACTTCGGGTGGCCACTTCCGTCATAGACGCGGAAGTCGGTTCCTTCCGTCGCGACGCGGGCGATGGACTTGCCATGCTGCGCTGCCGCGAGCGAGGGGAGCGTGAGGACTGCGAGGAGGGCCGTCATCGTGGATCGGACCATGCTGTGGACTCGGTGAGCGAGGGACGCGTCGTCGAGGAGGGCCGTGGCGGAAAATCTAGTGGTGGGAAACGCGAAATCGTAGCTTGCGCTCCGTGCATCCCCTCCCGCTCGTCCTCGGGCTCGCGATCATCCTCGCGGGAGTGGTCGTCTACGACGTGGTCCAGC
>CAZFIS010000051.1:0-22729 GCA_964519125.1 uncultured Gemmatimonadaceae bacterium
AACCCCGGCTCGAACACGCGCTCGAGGTTCTCGGGCGGAATTCCGACGCCCGTGTCCTCCACCTCCACCACCACGCGGTCCGCTCCGGCCCGGGTCCGGATCGTGATCGTCCCTTCACCGGCAATCGCGTGCGCTGCGTTGACCAGCAGGTTCATGAAGACCTGATTCACCTGGTGGCCGTAACACTCCACGAGGGGAAGCTCCGCGAGATCCGTCTCGACGCGGATCCTTCCCGCCAGCTCGTGATTCACGAGTCTGAGCGTGCTCTCCAGGGCCTCCCGCAGGTCCACCCGGTCGATCTCCGAACGGTCCGGCCGTCCGAAGGTCCGCAGGCTCGTGACCAGCTTCTCCATGCGCTCCACGGCCATCGCGTTGGTCGCCTGAACCCCGTTCACCGCCTTCACGATCTTGCGCACCTCCACGAGCTCGTCCGGGTCCACGACCTCGTCCTCGAGAATCACCTGGAGGCGCTCCAGGGCTCGTCGCGTCACGTCGTAATTGCTGGAGAGGGCGCCGAGTGGCGTGTTGATCTCGTGAGCCACGCCGCGGATGAGGTCCCCGAGGCTCGCGAGCTTGGCCGAGCTCACCAACTCGGCCTGCATCCGCTGGAGACGCTCGAAGGCTTCCTTCGACGCACTGCGCGTGCGTTCCAGCTCCTCCGTCAGCTCGCGCACGCGTGCCTCGAGCTCCTCGACCCGGTGAGAGGTCACAGGAACGCCTTGACCAGCTTCTCCCGGAAGCCGCGGAGCTCCTGGTTCGCCTGCTCGAGCGCCTCGACCCGGGAGGAGAGCTCGTTGAAGAGGGCCGAGCGCTCGACCCCGTTGCGGATCACGAGCTTCAGGTGCTCGTTGTCCCAGGGCTTCTCTAGGTAGTAGTACAGGCCGGCCTCGTTGATGGCCCGGATCGCGTTTTCCTTGTCCGCGTACCCCGTGAGCAGGATCCGGGTCGCCTCCGGCCGCTTCTCCCGAACTCTCTTCAAGAAGGTGATCCCGTCCATCTCGGGCATCATGAAGTCGGCCACGACCACGTGTACGGTTCGCCTCTTCACGGCTTCGATGGCCTGCGACGGCGACACGAAGGGGAGCACCTCGTAGGACGTTTCCAGGGTGAGGAAGCTCTCGAGAGCCCGAACGACCATCTCCTCGTCGTCGACGATCACGACCGTGGCGGAGGGTTGCTCGATCATGGCCGTCACGCTACCAGGCCTCGGATCCGTCGCGCCAGACCCTGGAGCATGCCCATCGCCAGCTCGGGATGGTCGGCGAGCAGATCCCGGAAGTCGTTCCGCGTGATCCTCAGAAGGAGGGAGGACTCGGCGGCCCGGGCGCTCACGACGCTGGGGTCCGAGTCGATGAGCGCCCACGTGCCGAAGGGGGTGTCCTCCCCGGCCATCATGCGTTGGTCGCCCATGCCAGTCAGCTCCACGGAGCCGCGGACCACCACGTAGAGGGCGTCGTTGGTCTTTCCCTGGGCGATGATCTCCACGCCCTTCTCCACCTCCACCTCTTCGGCGATCGACGCCAGCAGGCCCAGATCGGAGCTCTTCGCTCCCTGGAGGAGGTCGACCTTCTGGAGCAGGAACAGCTTTTCGATTCGGTCCATCGTTCCGGTTCCGTCTTCAGGGTGCCAATCGCCCGGGAACCTCGCGTTCCACGTCGCGATCTCCGCGATCCACGCGCTCGGCGCCGCGCCCGGCTCGGGAAGCGTGGGCGTCACGTCGGTCCCTCCGCGGCCGTGCCGTGCTTCCCGCTCCGCCGGGTGCTCCAGCGTGGGCTCGATCCGAACGAACAGGTCGTGTCCGAGGGTCTCGTTCAGCCACTCCGCCGCGTTGGCCCGCGAGCGCTCGTCGCCGTGCGTGAGGGTAAGGTAGGCGCGGTGGATCGATTCCGGAGGGAACGCGAGTCCGAGGCAGCGGAACGTCCTCTCCCTGCATTGTTCCCATCCCTCGCGCAGCGCCCGGCCCAGGAGCGCGACCCCCGGGTCGTCCACTGCGGCGCCTTCCAGACCCGCGAGCAACAGAACGTGGCGCCGGGCTTCGTCCACCGCCCGCGCGGCCGCGTCCAGGGCCACCGACGCCTCGAACACCAGCCGGTTCTCTCCATCCTCCCGACTCCGGAGCTTGTTGAGCGCTTTGAGCGTCTGGAACTCGAGTTCCGCATCGGGTCCCGGATCACGGAGGGCGCGCTCGAGCGCGTCCACACCGCTCTGGACCGGGATCCGCGCGATCACGGACGGGATCTGACGCCGCACCGAGAGGCGGCGGTCCGGATCCGTCAGCCACGAGTCCAGCATCTGCAGCGCTCCGGCTCCGTGCGCCACCAGAGCCTCACGGGCCTCCCGTCGGATTTCCGGGTCCTCGAGCCTGGAGATCAACGTGGGCATGAGATCCGGTCGACGGAGCAGCCCCGCGCTCATGAGGGCCGCCCGAGCCACCCGGGGGTCCGGATCCTCGAGCAGGTCCGCCAGCACGTGGGGTGCGACGGTGCTCCCTTCCAGCAGACCCACAGCCAGCGCCAGCTCTTCGCGGGCCTCCGCCGAGTGGAGCCCGCCCGGCTCGGCGTCGCCCACCGCGTCCAGCAGCGCCTCCACGTGTCGGGCGCCGATGACGTCTCGCCGGTCGCACGACACGTCACCCCGCACGAGGGCGTTGAGGACCGCGCGGCGCACCTTCGCCTCCGGCGAGCCGAGGAGGCCGATCAGGGTCCGGACGCGCTCCTCGGGCTCGACGTCGCACGCGGCGGCGGCCACGACCGCGGCCTGACGTACGCCCCGGTCGGGATCCGTCAAACACTCCAGGATGCGCTCCCGCACCACGAGCCCGGGAAAGCGTGCGAGCAGCCGCAGCACCCGCTCCCTGAGGTCGGCCGAGTCGTGGCCGAGCAGCATCTCCATCTCGTCGGCCAGGGGCTCGGCGTCCACCCGCCCCGCCTGCTCCACCAGGTCGAGCGCGAACGCGACCTGCATCGGATCACCGCGAAGCGCCTGTTCCACGAATGCGAGCGTGTTTCGCTCGGTGAGGGTGGCGAAGCTCCCTTCCAGGCTGGCGAAACGTCCCCGGATCGAATCGGCCAGCGTCGTCAGGTACTCCCGGCGAACCGCGAGCGCGCCGATCACCCAGACCACGCACAGCGCCGCGATGACCCACGGGATCCTCGCCAGGCTCATCTTCTGGATCAGGAGGAAGATCACGACGGCCGCGAGGACCTTCGCCACGCCCTTTTCCAGGGCCATGTCGATGTAGGCCTTCGCGCGGAGCTTCAGATCCGTCGGGACCGGGAGGTACAGAACCTCGCGCGCGGTTCGTTCGGCGGAGTAGCGGAACGTGGTGTCACATGCCTTGACGGTGAGGACCGCCCATACGCCGAACGCGAGCGCGAGACCGAGGGTGCTGAGCAGCATGATCACCGGCAGGATGAGCACGGCGATGCCGACTCCCCAGCGCTTGAGGAGAGGCCCGAGACCCAGCAGCACCAGGATGGGAAGCCACTGCGTTGCACCGAGAAACCACCCCTGGAACGAGGAGATGGCGTCGCGGCTACCCGCGTAGAGCGCGATCATCTCGTTGAACTCGTAGTCCACCATCGTCTTCACCAGAATCGTCAGCAACACGAGACCGGCGATGAGACGGATGTGTCGGTG
Source organism: uncultured Gemmatimonadaceae bacterium (assembly GCA_964519125.1). Taxonomy (GTDB): domain Bacteria; phylum Gemmatimonadota; class Gemmatimonadetes; order Longimicrobiales; family Gaopeijiaceae; genus SZUA-318. Next base: position 3,640 of record CAZFIS010000051.1, read on the forward strand.
CGAGAAGACCCGACGGAACTCTCCGGCGGAAAGCCGGCCGGCTCCCACGATCTTGCCGGGAGGAGGCTTCACGGACGGGTAGCCCGACCAGACGAAGGGGAGCGCGGAGGCGAACATGCCGATGAACGCGGCCGCGACCAGCATGAGGTTCGGGGCGCCCACTGCCCTGGACAGAAGACCGGTGGTGAAGCCTCCGAAGGTCGCCCCGAGCGAGCCCCCGATGATGACCAAGGGGATGGCGGACTTGGCGTCGCGGGCATTGAAGAAGAGTTGGACCGCCATGAAGAACTGCGTGACCAGGGCGGCCGCGAACAGATCGTAATAGCCGTAGAAGGCGAGACCGAACGTCGCGCTCCCCCTGGAGTAGACGAGTCGAAGAACGACGAGGCTCACCGCGAAGAAGGCTGCGACCCCGGGGATCAGGAGCTGCCAACGCACCCGGTTCGCGAGCCGGTTGTAGGGAGGCACGGCCAGGATGACGACCGCACTGACCAGGTACACCTGATAGAACTCGGACTTCCCGAGACCGTCGAGCGCCAACGCGTTGCGGATCGGGCGCAGGATCCCGACGGCGAACAACACCAGAAAATACAAGCCCATCATGGCCAAGAGCCGGGCACGCTCCCGCTGTCGGGCCTGCTGTGGATCGGGAAGGAATCGGTCGAGGATGTGGATCGCGATCTCCAGGTGACCGGGCGGACCTTCTGATGATCAGCCCCTATATGCGGTGGGCCGGATCGTCTCCGTCAAGCCTGATGTGCGGGTCCGGCACGCCGTTCGGCCGTGGCCTGGATCGCACCCCATCGGCTCGGGTAGCAGCAGGTCAGGCGCAGCGGTAGCTTGGCAGCCAGGGTTTCCCGGCCGCTTTCCACCGCATGACCGAGGACATTCGCATGACGCGCTTGCAGCTCCACCAGGCCTGGACGCGGCGGCACTCCTTGAGGGTCGCGTGGCTCCTGACGTTACTCACCCTCGTGCCGGCGGCGCGACCCTCCTCCACGGCCGCGCAGAACGTGCGTGCGCAGCGCCCCGCCAACTGGCCGCACCGGGTGCTCCTCACCAACGACGACGGCATCGACAGTCCCGCGTTGCGAGCGCTGGCCGGGGCGTTCGCGGCCGCCGGGATCCAGACCTACGTGGCCGCACCGAGTCGCGATCGGAGCGGCACCGGCAGCCTCATGACGTCGCTGCAGACCGATGCGTTCGTTGTCGAGCCGAAGGACCTGGGCCCCGGCATCGAGGCGTGGGCGGTCGACGCGTTCCCGGCCGACTGCGTGTTGTTCGCGTTGCGCGGCCCGATGGCGGACGATCCGCCCGACCTGGTCGTCTCGGGCCCGAACATCGGCGCGAACGTCGGCGAAGCGTGGTTCATCTCGGGCACGGTCGGGGCGGCTCGCGCCGCCGCGTTCTTCGGTGTGCCGGCGGTGGCCATCTCGGGCGCGAACGTGCGCGATTCGCTGTCCGTCGAGACGATCGCGCGCTGGTTTGTGCAGTTCGTGCGGAGCGAGCCGGTCCGACGGCTCCGTGCCCCGGAGTACCTGAACGTGAACGTGCCGATCAACCCGCGCGGCGTGCGGGGCGCCACGGTGACGGAGCGGGCCCGCGTGCTGAACCTGACGGTGCAGCGCGACACGTCGTCCTCGACGGGCGAGGGACAGCAACGGTGGCGGCTGGGTGGGTCGATGAGCCTGGCCACGGCGGCGCCCGGAACGGACGCCTTCGCCTTCGCCCGCGACAGCATCTCGATCGAGCCGTTGAGGGTCGGAGAGCATGACTCCGTGATGGCCGCATGGCTGTCCAAGCACATGGGCCTCGTGCCGCCGTGGCCCATCGCCGACACCGCCGGGAAGGGAGGGCAGATTCCCCGGTCGCGTTGAGACGTGCCCCTCCGGGTTTACCCGACGCGGGATGGCCTTATCATTGGGTCATGCCGTCATCCCGAATGCTCTCGAGGGCCGGCGCTCGTGCGCTGACCTTCGTGTTCTGTGCCATGACCGTCGCGGTTCCCCTGTCCGCTCAGGTCCCGTCGTCGTCCCCGCCCAAGCTCTGGAAGGGGAGCGCGCTCGCCAACGCGAGCCTCTTCTTCGGCAACAACCAGCAGCAGGTGATCGGAGCCGACGGCAAGCTAGCCCGCGTGGACTCCATGTTCGGCTTCTCGGCCGAGTTCCAGACGGTCTACGGCGAAGCGTCGCTGGACACGCTTCCCCGCGCCGTGACCAAGCGGACCTGGATGGCCACGGCCACCGTGAACTTCCGCCCGCTGGCGCCGGTGTCGAGCTTCGTGGCGGCCACCTTCGAGTCGAACCTGGAGAAGCGGGTCGCCTCGAGGTACAGCTTCGGAGCGGGCGCGAAGTGGAACGTCCGCCAGACGGACGCGACGGACGCGACCCTCAGCGTCTCTCTCTCTGCCGAGCAGACCACGCCACTCGACAGCACGGTGCACTTCGACCAGGAGCGCATCGCGCGCGTCTCGGTGCTCGGCAAGTTCCAGCATTCCTTCGACGACCGCGTGCAGGTCACACACTCGACGTCGTGGCAGCCGAGCGCGAGCGGGCCGCAGCAGTATCTGGTGAACTCCAATACCGCGCTGCGCTTCAAGATGAACGGCACGGTATCGCTGTCCGTCACGTTCGCGGACAACTACGACAGCGGGGCCAAGTCGCGCGGAGCGCACACGAACAACGACGGCCAGATGCTGTTCGGGGTGAGGGCGGGGTGGTAGGGACGGCGTGACAACGGCCGCTCGACTCGGCTCTCCATCCGATCCAGCACGTGGCGCTCCGCATTGCCCCTGGACCTTGACCTCGCGTGTCGGCCGTCAGGCTCCCTTGCGTGCCTTCCACGCCGCAATGATCGCGGCTTCGCGCTCGCGCGTGAGGACGAACTTCGGATGCGCGCGCCGCTCCGGACCGACCGCGGCGGACGCCCACCAATCGAGCGTGTCCCGTACGGTGGTGGCGAGCGGGCGGAACGTGAGCCCGTGCGCAACGGCCTTCTGGAAGTCGATGCGCGTGTGCCCGAGCTCGTCGCCCACCGGCATGATCCAGGGGACCATGTAGCGCACGCGCTGTGCGGTGAGGAAGTCGTAGTCGCCGATCCAGACCCAGTCGACGCGCTCGTCGGTGACGGCGCGGATGGCGTAGACCATCTCTGCGATCGTGGCCTGGTGGTAGAACGGGCCTCCGCCGTTGAAGACCCCCGTCACACCTCGCTCGATCAGGTGGACCATCCACTCGGTGAGGTCGCGCACGTCCATGAACTGGACCGGGTCGTCGTGGCTCCCGGGCACGAGAACCTCGCCGCCCTCGGCGATGCGCACCGGCCAGTACGGGAATCGGTCCGTGGTGTCTCCCGGCCCCACGATGTAGTTGGGCCTCACGATGATCGCGCGGGCTCCGAACGCGCGCTCGACCTCCTTCTCCGAGCGCGCCTTCATCACGCCGTAAGATGGAGGACTCTGAGGGGGATCATCCGTGAGCCGTGGCTGCACGGCCTCGGTGATGCCGACGGTCTTGTACGGCAGAAACACGCCGGTCGATGAGACGAACAGGTAGTACTTCACCTTGTCGGCGAGCAGTCTCGCGGAAGCGCGTACCCACTCCACGTTCTGGCCGGAATCGTCGATGACCGCATCCCAGGTGCGTCCCTTCAGAGCGGAGAGGTCGCCTCCCCGGTCTCCGATCAGATGCTCCACCTTGTCGAAGATCTCCGGGAACATGAGCGGCTTCGTACGGCCCCGGTTGAACATCGATACGGTGTGGCCGCGCTCGAGCAGGTAGCGGATCTCGTGCGGCCCGATGAAGCTCGTCCCGCCGAGCACAAGGACGCGGAGGGACTTCGGCGAGCGCCCGACGGACGGCGCCTCCGCGGCGGAGAGCGGGCTCCCGCGGCCGTCGAAGCCGAGGGCGAGTGCGGCGGCCGTGCCGGCCGAAAGGTGCAGGAACGTGCGTCGGCTTTGGGTCATCGTGTCGTTCAGTTCGGTTGGAGAGGCAAGGAAGGGACCGTGCCGGCCTCGGCCAGGCGGGCTGCGTCCTTGCGCTGCTGCGCTCGTCCGAGACCGAGCGAGAGCACGGACCACACGGCCGCCAGAGGGACGGTCGCCGCGGCGATCCATCCGAGGCCGAGCCCGAGCGCGCCGAACCCCGCGTCCACGCCTGCGCCCGTCACGTCGCCGGCGCGGTAGAGGAAGACGTCCACGATCGGCTTCGCCTTGTACTTCTCCGCGGGCGTGATGACGCTGTAGAGGGTCTCTCGCGCCGGCCGCGACACGGCGTAGCGGGTGGCGCGCTGGAGCGCCTGAAAGACCGCCATCACGCCGTAGATCGTCCAGACAGAGAGAACGGCGAAGCCGGCCATCGTGAGGAGCGGGAGCAGGCAGAGCGTCCACCCCACGCCCAGCTTCCTGATGAGCTGGGTCGTGACGAACATCTGCGTGAGCAGCGTGGCGATCTGGGCCGCCATGTCGAAGCCGCCGAAGCTCTGCACACGCCGGCTGAACGTGTCCGAGGCGGCGATGACGATGTGCGCCTGCGCGAAATAGATGAGCGTGTTGGAGATCGCCATGAAGACGATCCAGAGCGCGATGCCGAGCAGGTACGGGGAGGTGGCGACCGCCTTCGCTCCGTCCCAGAACCTGCCGCCGATCGCCGCGCGCGGGGGCGCCGGAGCCGTTCCGGGTGCGCGCGGCGCTTCGCCTTCCCGCGTCAACCGTGACGCACCGGACCGCTGTGCCAGGCGGTCCAGCGCCAGCACGGTCAGGATCGCGAGCGCGAAGCACGCCGCGCCGGTGAGCATGAGTCCGGCCGGGAGGTAGGGTGAGCGGGTCCGCCCGCTGATCCACGTCGTCACCGAGGCTCCCACGAGCGCGCCCAGCGTCCCGCCGATGCCGATGAACGCGAACATCCGCTTGCCCTGGTCGACGTTGAAGAGGTCGACCATGAAGGCCCAGAACACCGCGGTGATGAAGAGGTTGATCACGCTCAGCCAGACGAAGAACGTATAGCCGACCACACGCGAGAGCATCGTCTGGCTCTTGGTGCCGATCAGGCCTCCGCCCGACATCGCGTCCCAGATGAGGAGGCCGGCGAAGCCGATGAGGCAGACGATCACGAAGAGGTACGCGATCGGGATGAAGCGGCGACGGTTCGTCGTCCCGACGACCCCCCCGAACGCGAGCACGACGACGAGGGACGTCAGGGAGGTGAGGACGAAGAGCCAGCGGAAGGCGTCCATCCCCCGGGAGACGCCCATGGCGTCGCGCACGGGGCGCAGGAAGTAGTAGCCGCACAGGACGAGGAAGAAGAGGAGCGCCGAGAGGAGGGCCAGCGGCAGCTCGTCCCTGCGGATGTTGAGGATGCGCGATACGGCGTCCGTCACGTGGAACCTCCCGTGGGTGAGGGAGCCACGGTAGGCGAACCGCCCTGCCGGGTGCAAGGACGGCGAGGCGCCGTGGATCCTGGCAAGTTTGTTGCACCGATCCTTCCGGCATGCGCCCGAAGGGATCCTGAACGTCCGAACGCCTCACATCGAGGAGGAAGCGCATGTGGAAGAAGGATGAATCGGCGCCACCGACACCCGGAGCAACGAAACAGGAGGAGCACATGCCGCAGCGAGAGTCATCGGGGCCGGCCACGACCCCATCCGAGCGAGCCACGATCGGCCCCTCCATCACGATCAAGGGTGAGGTGAGCGGAGACGAGGACCTGCTGATCCAGGGACGAATCGAGGGCTCGGTCGATCTGAAGCTCCAGGCGGTCACGGTGGGGCGGGAAGGAAGGGTGAAGGCCAACATCAGCGGGAGGGTCGTGACCGTGGAGGGCGAGGTGGAAGGCGACCTCCGCGCCCAGGAGCAGGTGATCCTGCGGAGCTCGGCGCGCGTGCAGGGCGACCTCACCGCGCCGCGCGTCGTGCTGGAGGACGGCGCAAACTTCCGGGGGCTCGTCGACATGGGCGAGGCGTCCAGGCATGACGCTCCCTCACGCGCCCGCCAGGACGCCACGGCGACGAGCAGAGGGTCGAACGACACCGGCACGGGCCCGTCGATTCCGTCCGTGATGTCTTCCCGAAGCGAGAAGGGCACACCGGGAGCGACGGACAGCGCCACGCCCTAGACCGTTAGTTTTCCCGCATGGATTGGCTGCGTTCGAAGCAACGCACCCGGGAGAAGGAGCACGCCCGCGAGGGGCGGGGGGCGTCGCCCCCCGCCCCCGTGGTCCGCGCCGCCCCGGGCATCGCCGCCCTGTTCGACGGCGTGAAGGCCGACGGCAGCCACGCGGTCGTCGATCTGGGCCCTGCCGCCGAGCCGCACTTCCGTCTCTACGGACAGTACGCCCGGCGCATCCGTTTCGCGGATCTTGTCCCCAGGGTGCCCTACGGCTCCGGGTGGGAAGCGGCGGACCGGGCGCTCCCGCTGGATCCCCGTCAACCCTACGATCTCGTCCTGGCGTGGAACGTGCTCGACCGGCTCACGGTGGAAGAGCGCCCTCAACTCGTCGAGCGGCTGGACCGGATCACCGCTCCGGGGGCGCGCCTCTACACCCTGGTGGAGGCGTCGGGAGCGCACGAGACGCGACCGTGCCGCTTCACGCTCCTGGACGTCGGACGCGTGTCCCAGGACTTCACCGGTCCGGCGGAACTGGCTGGCCGCGAGCTGTTGCCGGCCGAGGTGGAGCGCCTCCTCGAGCCGTTCGAGGTCGTGCACGCGTATACTCTGCGCAGCGGCATGAGGGAGTACGTCGCCATCAAGAGAAGGGAGGGCTCCGGCTGAGCCCTCCCTTCCATGCCGTGCGCCTCGCGGGCGCCCGGCGCGTTCCGGCGCGGCGCCGTCCTACCAGAGGCGCGGCTTCGTGGACCTGGGCGCCTTTTCGCACTCGGGCCACGTGGCGCCGCCGCCGTAGGCTCCGCCGCGCCCGCCCATGCGCGCCGCTTCGGCGGCCAGGTCGACCCGGTCGAGCGGGACCCGCGTGGGATCCTCGGACGCCATGTAGATGAGCATGGCCGTCAGGGTCGCGTCGTAGCGGAGATCGTCGAACACGACCTTGTCGTACGTGTCACGCTCGGTGTGCCACGTTGTCGAAAAGTAGTCCCACGGCAGCGAGCCGAGGCCGAACGCCGGAAGCCCACGGCACCCGAACGGGAAGTCGTCGCTGCCGCCTCCCGCCGGTCGGCCGGCCACCACCGGCCCTCCGCCGTTGATCATCTGCCGGAACTCGATGGGAATCGCGGCCAGCCACGCGTTGACGTGCTCGGGCGCGTGTACCAGGCCCGCGCCGCCGATGCGCGCGATGCGCCCGGTGCCGTTGTCCTGATTGAACAGCGCCTCGAGACCCGCGAGCACCTCGGGGTGGTCCTCCGTGAACGCCTTGGAGCCGATCTCCCCCTCCTCTTCACCCGCCCAGTGGCCGACGAGGATCGTGCGCTTCGGGTGGGGATAGACCTGCTTCAGGATGCGCATCGCCTCGAGCCCGATGAGCGTGCCGGTGCCGTTGTCCGTGGCTCCGGACGATCCATCCCACGAGTCGAGGTGCGCCGACATCATCACGTACTCGTCGGGATGCTCGGTGCCGGGGATGGTCGCGATCACGTTGTAGACCGGTTGCTCGCCGAGGAGCTTGCCCTCGAGGTTGAGCCGGATCTTCGGGTGGTCACCGGCCTCCGTGAGGCGGAAGACGAGCCCGTAGTCCTCGCACGACAGGGCGATCGCGGGCGTCTTCGTGTTGTACGTCTCGAAGACCTCCATCGCGCCCCACCCCGTGTTGAGCGCGCCGCCGAATCCGAAGTACCCGCGGCCGCCCGTCGCCCGGTCGGGGTCGAGTTCGTCCGCGACGACCTGCTCGGGGGTGCGGCCCCCGCCCATCCGCCACGACAGCTTCGGCCGGGAGGTGATGATGCCGCCGGCGCCTCCCGCCTCCAGGCGCAGCCCGAGCGATCCTCCGCCGAGCGCCGGGGAGTATCCGGTCCCGCGCAGCCCCGCGCTCGCTCCTTCCACGTTCGGTCCGGGCCGCACGGTGGCCCAATCACGCTGGAGGGCCACCATCACGGAGTCCATGTGCGCCTTGGAGCGAGCGGTGGCGTTTGCCGCCCAGTCGTCCTGGGGACGGCACGTCGGCAGCCCCGCCGAGATGAGGACGAGCTTCCCCTTGGCCTGGGGAAGCCACTTCACGAACTCGGTGCTGTCCTTGAAGCGCGGCAGGATGACCGTCTCGAGCACCACATCCTTGCCGCCCGTGCCGGGGCTGTAGCCCACCATCTGCCCTTCGAGGGTGCGCAGGCGCGGCGACACCAGGTCGATGTGCGACGAGCCCCGGATCCACCCTCGCCACGTGCCGATCTTCTCCTCGCGGGCCTGGATGCCCATCGACGCGTACATGCTCACGAGCCAGTCGTCGGCTCGCTTGAGGTCGGGCGAGCCCATGAGGCGAGGCCCGAGCGAGTCGAACAGCGTGTGCGCCCGGGCTTCGAGCTGTGAGCCCTCCATGCCGATGGCGTAGATCTGCCGGATGACAGGGTCTTGGGTGGGAAACGTCTGTGCGGCCACGGGGGCTGCGGACAGGGTGAGGAGCGCCAGCGCTCCGAGGAGTCCGGGTCGGGCGTTCATGGTCGTCGTCCAGCGCGAGAGGTGGTTGCGTTCCGGGCAGGTGGGAACGCGGGCTGGGAGGGACGACAGCATAGTAGCGGAGTGCGGTCCAGCTGCGCGAGAGGGGAGACCGAGCCGACCTCGGGCAAAGTCGGGCGGGCGTCGTGAAACTTTCCCCGGGGGGACCACGTCTGCGCCCTGGGGAAACGCCGCCGCTACCCCCGATCACAACCGGCGCAAGGAACTATGCAGATCAGTTCAGCACTTTCGACTCTCCTCCTCCTCTCGGCGACCACTCTCCTCATCCCTCGGGCGGCGTGGGCGCAGACTGCCCCCGACACCACGCCGGACACGCACCCCACGGTCGTCGCCGCGCGACGCACCGGACCCGTGGACCTGGACGGCCACCTGGAAGAGGCGGCCTGGCGGGCCGCCAAACCGGCCACGGGGTTCATCCAGCAGGAGCCGACCGAAGGTGAGCCGGCCACGCAGCGCACCGAAGTCCGATTCCTCTACGACGAGGATGCGCTCTACATCGGCGCGCGCATGGATGACAGCGACGCCCCCGGAGGGATCACCGCCCGGCTCGCCCGCCGTGACGACGATCCGCAGAGCGACGAGCTCCAGATCGACCTCGATCCCTACCACGATCGGCTGCATCACGTCGAGCTCGACGTGGATCCGGCGGGGTGGCGGGGCGACTCGAGCGACGGTGACGACTCATGGGACCCCGTTTGGCAGGTGAAGACGAGCGTCGACTCGGCCGGATGGACGGCGGAGATCCGGATCCCTTTCAGCCAGCTCCACTTCTCGAGCGACTCCGTGCAGACCTGGGGTCTCGAGATCACGCGCGTCATCCATCGCTCCCAGGAGCGCGACCTGTGGGCATTCTACCACCAGGACGAGACGGGCGGCCCGGCCTTCTACGGCACGCTCACGGGCCTGCGTATGCGGCACGCACCCCTGCACGCGGAGCTGCTCCCCTACGCCGTGGTGCGCGCCCAGAGTCTCGGCACCGCGAACCCCCGGAGCCCGTTCTATGATCCGCATCCGACGAACGTGCGCTTCGGCGGGGATCTGCGGTACCTGCTCGGGCGCAGCTTCACGCTGTCGGCTGCGGTCAACCCGGATTTCGGGCAGGTCGAGGTGGATCCGGCGGTCGTCAACCTCACGGCATTCGAGACGTACTTCCCGGAGAAGCGGCCGTTCTTCGTACAGGGTAGCAACGTCTTCGACTTCGGCAGCCCCGGATGCAACATCAACTGCAGTCGGGGGCTCGACCTCTTCTACTCGCGCAGGATCGGAGCTCCTCCGCCCGGGGCGAGCCTCGCGTACGCGGATGGGCCCTACGCCAGCGTGCCCGACAACACGACGATCCTCGGTGCCGCCAAGGTGACGGGTCGTACGGGCGGCGGCGCCACGGTAGGCGTCCTGGATGCGGTCACGAACCGTGAGGTGGCCGACGTCGCCGCGGCGGACGGGGCCCGCACGACGCAGCCGGTCGCGCCCCTCACCAACGACTTCGTGGGCCGGGTGAAGCAGGATCTGGCCGGGGGCAACCTCGTCGTGGGTGGGCTTCTCACATCGGTCGATCGGCGGCTGCGTGACCCAGGCCTCGCGGCCCTCCTGCCGGCCACGGCGCGAACCGGTGGCGTGGATGGCGAGCTGTACTGGGGGCACCACACGTACCATGCCTACCTCGCGCTTACAGCATCCCACGTCACCGGCGACTCGGCGGCGATCCTTGGCTTGCAGCGCTCCAGCGCCCGGTACTACCAGCGACCCGACCGCGGTACGACCGGCGACGGGCTCTTCTCGACCCGGTACGATCCCGGAGCCCGGTCGCTCGATGGGTACGGTGCCATCGTCCGGATCGCGAAGCAGGGAGGAACGTGGATCGGTGACCTGAACGGCTCCGCCGTGAGCCCCGGCTTCGAGACCAACGACCTCGGGTTCCAGCAGAAGGCCGACCAGCTCTGGCTGAACGGGTCCATCGGGCGTCAGCTCGTGCAGCCGACCCGTTGGTACCGTTCGCTCGTGGCCCTCGGTGGTCTGGAGTCGTACTGGAGCTACGAAGGTGACCGCACGCAGACCGACGCGACCGGCGCGGCGCTGCTTCAGCTGCTGAACTACTGGAACGCGACGCTTGTCTTCCAGCGCCAGCTCCCGGCGGTGTCCGACCGCCTCACTCGTGGGGGGCCCGTCGTCGGGCAACCGGGCACGACCTTCGGACAGATCGAGCTGTCGACCGACCCGCGACGGGCGCTGACGTTCGATGTCACGGCCAACGTCGCCCGCGGAGACGCCGGCGGATATCAACACCAGCTGAGCGTATCCGCGACGCTGCGTCCCTCGCCGAACATCCGCCTCACCGTGGGGCCGAGCTACCAGCGGATGGTCTCCACGGACCAGTACGTTGCGACGGTTCCGGATCCGACGGCAACCAGCTTCTTCGGGGATCGCTATGTCTTCTCCCACCTCGACGAGAAGCAAATCTCGATGGAGACCCGCGTGAACGTGACGTTCACGCCCGCCCTCTCCCTCGAGCTCTACGCCCAACCGCTCCTCGCGAGCGGACACTTCTACGATTTCGAGGAGTTCGCGGCCCCGCGGACGAGGAAGAAGCTCGTCTTCGGCCGCGACGTCGGGACGATCCACACCACGACGAGCGGCGGGAGCAAGAGCTACTCGATCGACCCCGACGGATCCGGTCCAGCGACGAGCTTCACCTTGCCCAGTCCGGACTTCAATATGCGCTCGCTGCGCGGCACGGCGGTACTCCGCTGGGAGTGGCGCCCGGGATCGACAGCGTATCTGGTCTGGACCCAGACCCGCAGCGCCACGGCGCCCTTCGGCGACCTCACCCTGGGACGCGACACGAGAGCGCTCGGCGCGCTTCCCTCGGACAACGTCTTCGAGATGAAGGTGAGCTATTGGTTGGGAGGATGATGAAGGCGCGGCCTCCAACGTCGGCCCCGGTTCTTGCAGATTGAGAGGCTTCTATGTCTCTCCTCCTGCCTTGCGGACGACCCATGGACGTACTCGAAGCGATTCACGCCCGCCGCTCCATTCGTGATTTCACCGACCAGCCTGTCACGCGCGAGGAGATCGAGCGCCTTCTCGAAGTCGCCGTCCACGCCCCCAACCACCGGATGACGCAGCCGTGGCACTTCTACGTGCTCGGTCCCGAGACCAGGCGGGCGTACGGTGAGGTCCTGGGCTCCCGCAAGGCGAAGCGCGTCGAGGACCCCGAAGCGGCCCGCGCGGTGCAGGAGAAGGTTGCGGCCGCGGAGGCGGCCCTTCCGGCAATGATCGCGGTGAGTATGACGCTCGACGAGAACCCCGAGATCCGGGAGGAGGACTACGCCGCCGCGATGATGGGCGTCGAGAACCTGCTTCTGGCGGCGCACGCGATGGGGCTAGGCACCCACATCAAGACCGGCGCCGTGATGGACGACCCGCGAGCCCGGAGCGCGGTGGGCGTGCCCGAGGGCGAGCGCATCGTGGTCGTCATCCATGTGGGAGTGCCGGCCGAGGTGCCCGAGGCGAAGCCACGCCGCGCCGCGGAGGACTTCACGACCTGGTTGCCGTGAGCCTGTTCGAGGTCATCGGGGCGCTTCTCGCCCTGACGGCGGCACTCGCCTATCTGAACGAGCGACACCTCCACCTTCCCATCGCGATCGGTGTGACGCTCGGGGGGCTGATCACCTCGCTGGTGCTCCTTCTCGTCGGTGCTCTGGCCCCGGAGCGCAGATGGCTGACCGACCTCCTCGCGCACGTCGACTTCGAGCAGTTGCTGCTCCACGGACTCCTGGGCATGCTGCTCTTCGCCGGCGCGCTGGAGGTGGACCTCGAGGACCTGATGCGCGTCCGAGGCCCGGTCTTCGTGCTGTCGGTCGTGAGCACGGCGGTGTCCACATTCGTCGTGGGCACGGCGGTCTGGGGGCTCCTCCATGCGATCCGTCACGCCGTCCCGTACCTGTGGGCGCTCCTGTTCGGAGCGCTCATCTCTCCCACCGACCCGATCGCGGTGATGGGCCTTCTGTCCGACGCGGGGGCACCGCACGAGCTGTCGACGCTCATCACCGGCGAGTCCCTCTTCAACGACGGCGTCGCGGTCGTTCTCTTCACGATCCTGCTCGGCCTGGTGACGGGCGGGGCGGGGGCGTCGGCGTCGGCGGCCGCGAAGCTCTTCCTCGAGCAGGCGGTGGGCGGCATGGCCTACGGACTCGCGCTCGGAGGGATCGCGTATCACTTCCTGCGCCGCGTGGACGAGCCCACGACCGAGATCCTGATCACGGTGGCGGTGACCACGGCGGGCTACGCCCTCGCCAACCGGATCGGGACGTCGGGACCGCTGGCCATGGTCGTGGCCGGCCTTCTCGTGGGGAATCGCGGGCGGATGCTCGCGATGTCGGAGGGCACGCGCCAGAGGCTCGACAACTTCTGGACCGTGCTCGACCAGATGCTCAACGCGCTTCTCTTCGTGCTCATCGGCCTCCAGATCCTGGTGCTGCCGGTGCGCACGTCCTGGCTCGTGGTGGGCATGCTCACCATTCCCCTGCTCCTCGCCGCGAGGCTCGTCTCCGTGTGGGTACCGATGCGCTTCCTGCCGATCCGGAAGGAGTTTGGACCGTACGCGATCCGGGTGCTGACGTGGGGCGGCCTGCGCGGCGGGATCGCCATCGCGCTCGCACTTTCGCTGCCGCTCGGAGCGGAGCGGCGCGTCTTTCTGGTCGTCACGTACGTGGTGGTGGTGTTCTCCATCCTGGTCCAGGGCCTCACCATCAAGCGAGTGGCCCGGGGCGCGAGCCTCCTGCCGCACGGGCTGCTGAGAGACGATGGGGCGCGGGACGGGCACCCGGCTGCGGATTGACACGGCTTTCGCCGGTCACGAAGCTCCTGGCCTGATGCAGGCGCGATGCCGGCAGACATCCGGGAAGGAGCGCTGGGGAACCGATGAGGCGATTCGACGACCTGTCCGAAGGGGAGCTTCTCGCGCTCGCCGTCTCTCTCGAGGAGGAAGACGAACGCATCTACGCGGACTACGCGGACGGGCTGCGTGACACGTATCCCGCCTCGGCCCAGATGTTCGAGGGGATGCGCAAGGAAGAGGCCGGACACCGCGCCCGGCTCATGGAGCTCTACCGTGAGCGCTTCGGCGACCACATCCCGCTCATCCGGCGTGAGGACGTGCGGGGCTTCGTGCGCCGCCGGCCGATCTGGCGCGTGCGCCCGCTCGGTCTGGACGCGGTGCGCAGCCAGGCGAGCACGATGGAGGCCGAGACCCGCCAGTTCTACGAGCAGGCGGCCGCCCGCACGAGCGATGTCCGCATGCGGCAGCTCCTCCACCAGCTGGCGGCCGAGGAGCGCATGCACGAGCGGAAGGCCGAGTCGCTCGAGGCCGATCGGCTCGAGCCCGACGCCAGAAAGGCCGAGGACGAGACGCGCAGGCGCCTCTTCGTGCTCCAGGTCGTGCAGCCGGGCCTCGCGGGCCTCATGGATGGGTCGGTGTCGACGCTCGCCCCGGTGTTCGCGGCGGCGCTGGCCACGCAGAGCACGCACGATGCGTTCGTCGTCGGGATGGCGGCATCGGTGGGGGCGGGCATCAGCATGGGCTTCGCCGAGGCGCTCTCGGACGACGGGAGCCTGACCGGACGAGGGCATCCCTGGGTGCGCGGGCTGATCTGCGGGCTGATGACGTTCGTGGGGGGGCTCGGCCACACCCTCCCCTTCCTGGTGCCGAACTTCCACGCCGCGCTGATCTTCGCGATGGCGGTCGTCGTCGTGGAGCTGGCCGTCATCACATGGGTGCGCCATCGCTACATGGACACGCCGACGTTCTCGGCCGCGCTCCAGGTCGGGCTGGGGGGCGCGCTCGTGTTCGCGACGGGGGTGCTGCTGGGCGGGCTCTGACGCGGGGAATCGGACAGCCACGCATACGCGGGCACGGGTGCCCCCCGGAAGCTCTTGGCGCTACCATTGGGACGTTCGAGGCGTGCTCCGCCCCTCCCCGGGGACGCGGTCTTTCCGTTTGACCCGCGACACTGACGGCACGGAGCCCTGTGCCCGTCGCGGAGGGCACATGACCGACGCCGCTCTGGACAAACCCGAATACACGCTCGGCCAGAGGGAGGCCCGAAAGCTCCGTGACATGGAGCAGGCCTTTCTCAATCGACCCAGGCTCAGCATCCGCCTGCGCATTGTGACGGGCTTCCTGCTTTGCTTCTTTCTGTTGGCGGTGACGGGGCTGGTCAACCTGGCCATCCTCTACCAGGCGAGGGGCAAGCTGCACTTCCTGGACATCTCCCAGGACCTCTCCCTGGATGTCCAGGAGGCGCGCCACTACGAGCGCCTCGATTTTCCCGACAGGCAGAACCTGGAGCGGGCCGCCGAGAGCGCCCGGAAGGCCTCCGACCTCCTGATCGCGCAGGGGGTGAACGTCCTGGAAGTGTCGGGCGAACCGCAGCTCATCACCCTCGAGTACGAGTTGGGCCACTACGCACAGGTGGTGGACGATGCGCTCGCCCTGCTCGGCCAGCCCTCGCCCGACCCGGATCGTGTCAGGGCCCTCCAAACCTCGCTGGACGCGAGCAGCGGGGAGATCATGAAGCTTCTCAGGGGCATGAAGGCCAAGGAGGCGGCGAGCGCGAACCGCGTGCTCAAGATCTCGCAGATGCTGCCGTTCCTCTTCGCCGGGGTCATGCTGCTGATCATCTTCTGGATCACGAATCTCCTCGCCGGTACGATCACCGAGTCGCTGAAGCGGCTGCAGGAATCCACCCGACGCATCGCGGCCGGGGATTTCTCTCTCATGAACCCGGCGCGGCGCTACCGTGACGAGCTGTCCGACCTGTCCCTGGCGGTGAATCGGATGCTGCTGGAGCTCCGCGCGCGCGAGGCGCAGGTGATCCAGGCGGACAGGCTGGCCAGCGTCGGCGCCGTCACGGCCGGGATCGCAGACGAGCTGAACGAGATCTTCAGCGGGATCTCCGCCAGCACGCGCACGTTCATGAACGGGTGCGACCCGGCCGAGGACTGTCCATCCTTCGCCGTGCTCGAGGGGATCTTCGAGAAGACGGAGCATGGACGGGAAACCGCGCAGGCTCTGATGGCGTTCACGTGCAACGAGACGACCACCGTGGGTCGGGTGGATCTCGCCGCCGCGCTGGAGTCGGCCCACATCCTTCTCGAGCCCGAGCTCGCGGACGCCCGTGTGGACTTCAGGGCCGATCTGCCGGAGGAGATGCCGCCGGTCAGGGGAATCTTCGGCCAGCTCGAGCAGGCCTTCCTGAACCTGTTCCACAACGCCGTTCAGGCGATGCCGTCAGGCGGAGCCCTGACCGTGCGCGTGGCTTTCCTCAACACCAGCCAGGTGCAGGTCACCGTGTCCGATCAGGGTGTGGGGATCCGCCCGGAGGACCTGCCCTACCTGTTCGACCCTTCGTTCACGACGAGAAAAGGGACCGAGGGTACGGGGTTGGGGCTCTCCATCAGCTACGGCATCGTGCGCAAGTTCGGAGGAGACATGCGCGTCGACAGCGTGGTGGATCAGGGGACCACCGTTCACGTCACTCTGCCGTTCGCTCGCTGACGGCCCCGGCGGGGGTCGGGGAGTCCTCGGCACGGCGACGGCCACCCAGGAGGAAGGAGACTCCCAGCCCGGCGAGGGCGGCCAGGCCCACGGAGAACAGGCCGTACAGGACGCCATGGTCCCTGGCCAGTCCACGGATCCAGGCCTCCACGCCGACCGCTCGGACCTCCACGGACGTCTCCGCGGTGCCGACGACACGTCCCCCCTCGACCGCGTAGGCTTCGATCCGGTAGCTGCCCGTCGGACCATCCGGCGGCCAGAAGAAGCTGGCCTCGTACGCGTCGCCGTCGCGCCGCACCCCATGCTCCGCGAAGCTGAACCGGCGATCGCGCTCGCGGATCAGGATCAACTCGTCGAGGTAGAGGCTCCTGTCCCGGTCGCCCTCCACCGCCATGGAGGCCTTCAGGCCGACGCGTCCCAGGCCGTACTCGATCTCCTCCGAGGTAGGGAGGATGTCATCGAGCGGCGCCGTCGACTTGACCTTGAACATCCTGGGGACGCCCCGGAAGCGGACCTGTCGCACGGAGAGCCAGAAGGGGCCGACCCTGTCCTTCTGGGAGCAGACCACCGCCTCCCTCGGTGAGGTCAGCTTGAGCACGATCTCGGAAGACGTAGGTGCCGTACCCTGCACGCGCACGAGGTCGCCCTCGTAGCGCGGCGTGATGGAGATGACCCGCTGCGAGGCGGCTACCGTGATGGTCGGAGCCTGCGCCGCGAGCGAGGCACCGACGACCGTTGACCCGAAGACGCCGGTACCGAGCGCCAGGGCCGCGCGCCACGCCCTCATGGGAGCACGCTCGTCACGATCAGAAAGGCGCCCGGCGCTTGCATCAGATCGTTGAGCAGCTTCAGGGACATGGCGAGCACGATCATGGCGAACGCCACCTTGAGCTGGCTGCTCTTCAGGTGCGCTACGATCCGGGCACCGAACTGGGCTCCGACGGTCGTGCCCACCAGGAGTGCTGCGGCCAGGACGGCGTCGACGCTGTGGTTGATGGCCGCCTGCATCAGGGTGATCGAGGCGGAGGTGAAGAGCATCTGGAAGAGGCTCGTGCCCACCACCACCGGCATCGGCATGGCCAGGAAGTAGCTCATGGTCGGCAGGAGGATGAACCCTCCTCCCACGCCCATGATGGCGGCCAGCACACCCACGACGACGCCGAGCAGCAGAGGCGAGAGAGCCGAAGTCTCCACGCCGGACGTCTCGAAGCGCGTGCGGAAGGGCAGCCGGGCGAGGAGCCTGTGGACGGCGGTCTCCCGGGGTCGCTCCACGTCGCCCTGGACCCGGCTGGTGAGTCCGCCCACGAACATCGTGACCCCGATGACGGCCATGAACAGGACGTAGCACAGGATGATCACCACATCCAGGTTGCCCAGGGCCCTGAGGATCTTGGCCAGGACCGTGCCGATTCCACCGCCCGTCACGCCGCCCACGAGCAGCAGGAGGCCCATCTTCATGTCGACGTGGCCGGCGCGGAGATGGGTGAAGGTACCCGAGACGCTCGCCCCCGCGATCGCGCACACGGCGGAGGCGGCAGCCACCTGGGGGCTGATGCCCAACATGATGAGGAGGGGAGTGAGGAGAAATCCTCCGGAGCCCAGCATCCCCTGGACGAACCCGACCGTTGCGCCCACCCCCACGAGGACGAACGCGTTGACGTCCGCGGACGCCACGGGCAGGAAGATGTTCATAGCGACGTTCCGTCTGCCCGGATTGGGCGAGGTCTATCGCGCCTCGCCCGTCGCGCACCGCCGAGGTATAGACGGGAGGAGCCGTGGCGTCAACGGCGTGACGCCCTACAGCTCCCGGAACGCACCATAGTCGCGCCGGTAGTAGAGGAGCGGATCGGCGTCCGGCCCGAGCACGAGGCGCTGCACCTCGCCGATGATCACGCGATGGTCCCCACCTGGATGTTCGTCCCTGTGACGGCACACGAACGACACGAGCGCGCTGTCGAGCACTGGATCACCCTCCTCGGGGAACGGAAGCGTGCGCACCAGGACCCGGTCCGCCGCGATGTTGGCGGTGCGGCGCTGGCTCTCGGAGAGCACGCTCACCGTGAAGCGCCCCGTCTCGAGCACGATCGGTAGCACGGCCGCCTGCTCGTGAAGGCAGCAGAGCACGAGCGGGGGATCGACCGACAGGGGGGTGAACGCCGTGACGGTGATGGCCTCCAGGCTCGATCCGTCGCGCGCCGCGAGCAGCGCGACCCCCGTGGCCCAGTGGGAGAAGGCCTCCCGGAGCGCTTCCATGGAAACGTCCCGGGAGGGCCCTTCATCTCCACCCCCTGCGCGGATGCCCGGCTGGATCGGTCGCCGTGGCACGGCTCAGGGCGCTCCCCCTCCGACCCGCTTGGTCGTCACGTAGAAGTTCTCGTCGACCTTGAAGTCCGAGGGCGACGCGAGCGTGGTGGCCGTGCTCTGCCACGCTTCGGTCGGGTGGATGAACGTGTACGTGCCGCGGGCCAGCGTGACCTTCACCGGCATGTCGAAGCCGGCCACCACGTTCGTCCACCGATACGAAACAGTCTTGCCGGAGAACCGGTAGTCCAACTCCGGGATCATCGTCGTGGTGAGATACTCCTGGAACACCTTGCTCAGGTCGATGCCGGCCATCCGGCTCATGGCGTCCTCCACCTGCTGGCTCGTCACCGTCTGGTGCCGGAACTCCGTCTGCAGGCCCCGCAGGATATTGCGCCACTTCGCGTCGTCGTTCACGATCTGCCGGATCGTGTTGAGCATGTTGCCGCCCTTGTAGTACATGTCGCCGGAGCCGTCGGCGTTCACGCCCCGAGGCGGGATGATCGGTCGGTCGTTGCGGATGTTCTGACGGGTGCCGCGCACGTACTCCTCACCGGCCTCCTTCCCGTCCTGGCACTCCTCGTAGAGGCTCTCGGCGTAGTTGGCGAAGCTCTCGTGGA
>CAZFIS010000052.1:0-22520 GCA_964519125.1 uncultured Gemmatimonadaceae bacterium
TCCATGTACGGCGGGTTGTGGATGCCCATGCTGCCGTCCGCCGTCACCAGGTCGTCATTGAGCGCGGCCGCCAGCACGTTCGCGGGCCACGTGCCCGTCGCGATGCTTCCCCCGCTCGTCAGCACGCCGATCTTCTTGAGCAGCACGCTCAGGCTGTCCACCTGGGTCTGCATGTGCGCCTTGAAGCCCAGCAAGTTGAAGTCCTGGATCGTGTTGTGGCAGACGGTGCAGCCGGCGACGTTGTCGTCGATGGCACGGTGGAGCGCGTACGTCATGTTCCAGGTGTGCCCCCCCGCCTGTGCTCCGTACGGCGTCGCCATATGGCACTGCGGGCACCCGTTGGAGTCGTACCCGTGTGCGCTCGGGCCGCCGGTGATCGTCTGCGAGCCCGTGAACTCGAAGCCACCGGTGCCGCCGAGCACCTCGGCCTGCGGGCCGTGGTGGAGGTCGTACCGGGTCGACGTGATTGTGACCGGGCTGCCGTTGATGGTGGGTGCGGGCGACAGCGGCCTGGCCTGGTGGCACTCGGCGCACAGGTTGCCCTTTCCGAAATCCACCGTCTTGCCGTTGTACCAGAGCTTGAACGGCGCCGTCGTCGTGAGCGCGTAGTCGGCGCTCGTGTAGGTCGTGTGGATCTGGTGACAGGTCCGGCAGTTGATCGGCGAAGGGTTCTCGATGTCCGCCGCAGTCGTCTGCTTGCCCGTCGCGATCCGCTCGATGAATCCTTCGTGCGTGTGGCACACGGCGCAGTCTGTCGTGCTACGCTCGAAGTTGCCTCCGGTGTAGTGCACGGAGTTCCGGTACTCCACCTCCCGCGCGAACAGATCGGTGTTGTTCGTGTGGCACTGCGTACAGTTGGAATTCGCGTTGGCCCCGGTCGGTCCCGCGGGCCCCGCGGGCCCGACGGGACCCTGCGCACCTGCCGGTCCTGCCGGCCCCGTCGGCCCCGTCGGCCCTGCGCATCCCCCGAGGAAGAACGCGAGAACCATGACCCCAGCCAGCACGGGAACTCGCCGTCTCATAGACTCGTCTCCAATGTGTCCCCCCTCGTTCGGCGCTCGAGGCTGCGGCCATGTCGCGCGCCACGGTCCCGTTGCGGGGGGGAACTCCGGAAGCGCTCTAGGAGGGGGGTAGGATCTGGCTCGTGCTCCCGGTGTTCGACCACGCCGCCTTGATCAAGGCCCTTTGACCCCTATTCATGAACAATCGCCCTCACGTACGGTGACGCAGCGTACAGAAGTACCTATCTTTGTAGGCAGGCCAGCCTACGTGCATGTGCAGACCCTCCCGTACGAGTTTGAACGGACAGACGACTCCGGCGTTCCGGGGAGGGTTTCGATGATCGATGTCGTTGTCGCTGTTGAGGATCCGCTCGTGCGTCTGGGCATCAAGACGGCTCTCGACGACACCGAGGACTGCCGAGCCGTCGCGGTGCTGGAGGGGCCGGAGCACATGTGGGAGGCCCTCGACCGGCACCATCCGCAGGTGCTCATTCTGGACGTCTGCTTCCGCAGGGCGGACGAGACCCTCCTCCCCATACTCGCCGAGCGATATTCCGGGTGCAGCGTACTCGTCTACGTCGAGCATAGCTCCGAGCACTGCGCGCTGCGGCACCTTCCGGCGCTGGGCAACGAGGCTCATCTCTCCGACGACGCCGTTCGGATGCTCGATGAATGCTGCCTGACTTCGCTCAAGGACGGCGTCCGAGGATGCCTTCCGCACGAGGTCGAGCCCGACTCGCTTCTGCGCGCGGTACGCGCGGTCGCGGCGGGCGAGATCGCGGCGGCTCCGTGGCTCACCGCCGTGGTGCGGATGGGCGTGAGCGACCGCGACCCGGAGCGCGCGCCCCGAGCCATCACGCCGCGGGAGCTCGAGGTCATTGCCCTGGTGGCAAAGGGTTTCGGAAACAAACAGATCGGTCGGCGCCTCGGCATCCGGGAGCAGACGGTGAAGAACCACGTCACCCGTGCCATGGAGAAGCTGGGGCTCAACAGCCGTCTGGAGATCGGACTCCTGGCGGTGCGCATGAACCTGGAGTTGACGGGCGATTCCAGGTCCTGACGCGGCGTCTTGCCCGACCCGATGCCAAGAGCGACTATTGTCCGCGAACACCCCCTCGAGCGACCCTCGCCTCTTCCGAAGACTGTGGCTGCTGCCAAGAGATACAGGTGCATCCGGTGCCGGTCCTGGATCGATTCGGACCTGCACGATTGTCCCTTTTGTGGTGAGCCGGATCCCCTCCGTCTCCTCCGGAGGCTGCGCCGCGCTGCCGGGTTCGCGGCGCTGCTGACCGCACTGGTGGCTACGGTCGCCTGGGTGATGCTGGCCTAGCGGGCCACCGAAGCAGGGGAGCTCTGTCCAGGGTCTCGCGCGGGCGCCGGTCACGGCGCCGATGGGGGTGCCATGCTGGATCGCATGATGGGCGCGGCGATGTTGAACGTGGACACGTTCGAGGACGTCGAGCACGACGAAACCGCGACCGGCCAGGCCGCGTTGGTCGTAGTGATCGTGGCGATCGCCCAGGCGATCGGTGCATGGGGCATGGGACCATTCGGAGCGGGCAGGGCGGCGCTGGCCGCGCTGGTCGGGTGGGCCGTGTGGGCAGGAATCACCTACCTGATCGGGACGCGGATCTTCGAAGGGACGGCGACCTGGGGCGAGGTCATGCGCACGCTGGGGTTTGCTCAGGCACCCGGGATCCTGTGGATTCTGCGCGTCGTTCCGCTTCTGGGAGGCGTTCTCGCCGTGGTCCTGCCGCTGTGGATCGCGGTGGCGGCGTTCATCGCCATCCGACAGGCCCTCGACCTCGGCAACGGGAAGACGCTCCTGACGATTCTCGGCGGGTGGGTCGTCTACGCGGTCCTGACCGCCATCTTCTGAAGGTTTCGGCGCCGATCCTTGCAGGGGGAGGGATCGCGACGGGGCTCCTGGGCCCCGGCCCGGAGGCGTCCATCCCACGCGTCGGGAGCGCTCGGCGCGAGGTGGGGTAAGGAGAGCCGGACCGGGGTGTCTCTCCGGCCGGGCAGCGACGCGTTCTCGCGGGCCCGTCGGGCCACGCGCCGCGTTCCGCCACGGCGAACCACACCATCCTGGCTTCGATGAGCGATTCGATTCAGCCGTCCCCGGGCTCTTCCCCCCCGCCCCCGAACGGAGGCGGCTTCTGGGCGATCGCCTTCGTTGTGGGCTCGCTGCTCGCGCTCGCACTGGTGCCCGTCCTCCTGGGCCGGCAATCCGACAGAGCTCAACGTCAGATCGTGGAGGTCCTCGAGCCGGCTCGTGCCCTGGCGACCCGCCTCGCGCTCATCCAGGCGCGACAGATGTCACGCTTCCAGGCGTTTCTGCTCACGGGCGATCGGAGCTACGAGCAGCCATACGAGACGGCCCATCAGGCGGAGAACGACACCACTGCGGTCCTGTCGAATCTGATCCAGGGTATGGATCTGGGCGTGCGTGAGCGGTTGGCGAACCTCTCCTCCCTTTCCCTGGATTGGTACGTCGGGCATCTCCCCGCGTTCGAGTCCGAGGCGGCGCGGCAGCGCATGCTCGCGAACCTGGGCTCGGAGCAGACGCAGTACGACCAGCTCCAGCAGGCGGCGCTCGAGTTGGAGGGGGCGATCCAGCGCGAGGTCGAAGCGGGGAGACAGCGCATGCAGCGCACGCGCACCCTCCAGGCGATCATCACGATCGTGCTTGCCCTCCTCGCCCTCGGGGCGACACTCGTGGTTGGCGTGGTGGGGATCCGCCTGCGGAGGATCTCCACCGAATCCGCGGCTCGGCAGCGCGACGCCCTGAGGGCCCGACGGGAGATCGACGCGCTCATGGATGCGACCAGCGACGGCGTCCTGGGCGTCGACCTCGAGGGGCGCTGCACCTTCCTGAACCGGTCCGGCTGTGAGTTGCTCGGGTACTCGGAGTGGGAGATCCGGGGACGAGATGTCCACGATACCATCCACTATGCCCGGCCCGACGGCTCCCGCCGGCCGCGCGAGGAGTCGCCGATCCTCGGCGCGCTGCGGACGAACAAGCGGGCGCGCTCAGCGGACGGAGACGTGCTCTGGCGCCGGAGGGGCGAGCGCTTCCAGGCCCAATGGACGTTACGGCCGTTGTTGGATGGGACGGAGGTGCGCGGTGCGGTCCTGACCTTCACGGACATGACCGAGATCCGGCAGAAGGAAGAGGCGCTGCGTCGCGCGGTGCGGGCGCGCGAAGAGGTCATGTCGATCGTCTCGCACGATCTCCGCAACCCGCTCGGGGTGGTGGCCGCGGCGGCGGACCTGATCCTCGAGATCCCGCTCAGCGAAGAGGAGCGGCGCAAGCAGGTCGACATCATCCGCCGCTCGGCTACGCGCATGGCGCGACTCATCGGCGACCTCCTCGACGTCGCCCGCATCGAGGCGGGCGTGCTCCGTGTGCGTCCCGAGGTCCAGAATGCCGCGGAGGTGCTCGATGAGATCCGGACCGTGTTCATACCCCAGGCCGAAGAACGTGGCGTGAGGTTGGAGGTCGACGCCCGCGAGCCCGTGGCGTGCGTGCTCATGGACAAAGACCGCGTGATCCAGGCGTTGACGAACCTCGTCGACAACGCTCTGCGCTTGACGCCGCGGGGAGGATGTGTGGCGGTCTCCTTGTCGGTGGGCGACGACAAGGTCGCTTTCTCCGTCTCCGACACCGGACCGGGCATTTCCGAAGAGGCTCGGGCTCACCTCTTCGACCGATTCTGGCGCGGAGACCGCAACGACCGTCACGGCACGGGACTCGGACTCGCGATCGTGAAGGGGATGGCCGAGGCGCACGGAGGCAGCGTCGAGGTGACGTCCCGTTCCGGCGAAGGGGCGACGTTCACGTTTCTGCTTCCCGCCACCGAGCCGGTGAAGCCGGATCCCGCGTAGCACCGGCCGCCCGGACCGGACAGGCTCCTACAGACGCTTCTTCCAGGCCAGGAGCGTCTCGACCTGGTTCGTCGTGAGGCGGCGTACGCCGGCCTCGCCGAGGCGCTCCGCCTCGTTCGGATCATCGACCGTCCAGACGCACAAGTCCGTTCCCTGGAGCTTGGCGCGCTCGACGATGGCGGGCCCGGACAAGAGGATCTCCGCGTTGAAGTCCAGGAGCGCGTGCGGATCGTCACGAGCCTTGTCCAGCGCCGTTTCCGCTTCGGCGGCCTCGTCGACGATGTAGCCGACCGACAGGGACGGCTCCTGTCCGCGCATGCGGTCGAGGAGCGTCCAGTTCATCGAGATGAACACGGTGCTGTCCAGCATCTCCGCGTCCCGGGCGATGTTCAGCATGCGGTCGACGTCTTCGAGCTCCCGGTACCCTTTCACCTCGGCATACACGCGTCCGACCCGTCCACGCACGTGCCGGAGCGCCTCCTGTAGAGACGGGATACGGACTCCGGCGAACTCGGGAGAGAACCACTTGCCGGCGTCCAGCGCGCGGAGCTGCGCGAACGTGCGCCGGCGCACGGGCCCGACGCCGTTCGTCGTGCGGCTGAGCATCGTGTCGTGGAAGAGCACGGGCGTGCCACACGCCGCCGTGTGGATGTCCCATTCGACCGCGTCGGCGCCCGCGTCGATGGCGGCGTCGAGGGCCGGCAGGGTGTTCTCGGGAGCGCGAGCGCTGTAGCCCCGATGACCGATGATCTCGATCGTGTCGCCCAGAAGATCCTCCGTGCCGGGAGTGGAGCCCCGCGAATCTCGCGGGGCTCCCCCCGGGGGGCAACCCGGAGGGCTGGCCTCTTGCGGCTCAGGCTTCGGGAGAGTCTCCCGACCCGAGCCGACCGGTGGGACCGGGCTCTCCCAGAGCCTCGTGGAACGCTGCGGCTTCCTCGATCCGCTTCACCCCGCCCTCGAGGCCTTCCATCTGTTGCTCCAGGAGTGCCATACGCCGCTCGAGGAGATCCACCGTGTCCTGCAGGCCCTTGTGCTCGAAGAAGTGACTCAGCGCCTCGACCGTGGGCTTGAGCGCGAAGCGAGCGGTGAGCCCGATGACCGGGACCAGGACGATGGAGATCCCCAGGATCACGGAGATCAGCGCCGTGACGTCGATGGGCATGATCTGCATATGGACGTGCCTCGCTCAACGAACGTGCATTCGGGGGAGCGTTTCAGCGTGCTCCATGGTGCAGGAGCGACAGGGTGGCGCGCAAGTCATTCCAAGCCGCACGGGCCACATCCCGGTGAAACTTCACGGTGGACGATCCGTAGGGAGTTCGGGTGCCCGGAGCTCCCGGTGCCAGGCGAGTGGGACGATGAAGACGCGGACGATGATGCGCGATGCACCGGGAGCCGGGCAGCCTCCGCCGGCGCCGACTCGATCGGCCGATCGCGGTCTCGCCGCTACCTGGGTTTCCGGCTCCACGGCCGCCAGGACCGATGGCGGTCATTGGGCAGTTCGATCCAGAAGGCGCTGCCTCGGTCGGGAAGCGACGCGACTCCACAGCTCCCTCCGATGCGCTGCATCGCCCTGCGGACGATAGCCAGCCCGATGCCCGTTCCGGGGTGCTGCCCGGCTTCTGTGAGGCGCTCGAACACTCGGAAGATCCTCTCCCGCTGCGCTTCCGCGACCCCGATGCCGTTGTCCTCGATCCAGAGTCGCACCCGGTGCTCGTCACGCTGCTCCGTGCGGATCCGTACCTCGGGCTTGCGGTCCACTGGAACGAATTTCACCGCATTGGAGAGGAGGTTCGCCACGACCTGAACCAGGATCGTGTGGCTCCCCAGCACGGTGGGGAGCGCGCCGATCACTTCCACGGACGCTGCCGCCGCCGCCACGTCCCCCTCCACCTGCTCGCGGGCCGCATCCACGACCGACTCCAGGTCCACCGGCTTCAGCTCGAGCTGTTCGAAGCTCAGCCGGCTGTATGCCAGCAGATCCCGGATGAGCGCTTCGGACTGCTGGCCCGAGGCGATGATACGGCGAGCGTAGTCCCGTGCTTCGGGCTCGAGCCGATCGCCGAAGTTCTGGAGAAGGGCATGGGCGAAGCCCTGCATCGTCCGCAGGGGTGCGCGCAGGTCGTGGGATACGGAGTATGCGAACGACTCGAGCTCCTGGTTCGCTTGCTGGAGTTCCTGCGCGAGCGTCCGGTATCGGCTCTCGTTCTCGCGTAGCGCCGCCTCCGCCTCGAGGCGTTCGACGTAGGTGGCCACCGTGGTCGCCAGGTTGGTGCCCAGACGCAGTAGGCGGTCGGTCGATTCGAGCGGCTTGGTGTCAGCCACCACGAGCGCTCCCACGACGGCCCCTGCGGACGTCAGCGGAAACGCTGCGAAGCCCTTGAGGCCGAGCCCGCGAATCGCTTCGTGACCGCCCTCCTGGTGGCGCTTGAGCTCACGCTCCACGACGGGGCGGCCCGTCTGCACGACCGTGCCCGCCAGCGTCTGGTGCGCCGGCAACTCGATCGGAGGGTCTGAGGTCCTTTCCAGGCCGTGCGATGCCGTCACGACCAGGCGGTCGCGATCCCGGTCCAGATGCTCGATCAGCACGATCGGCAAGCCCGTGACCTGCGCGATCTCCTCGAGCATCGGCTCGTACGCCTCGTCGACGGACCGGGCGGTGAGCGTGAGCGCCGAGAGGCGGTACAGCGCGGCCAGCTCCTCGTTGCGTTCGGCGAGCTCGAGGTGGGCGTCTCGCTCCACGGTGATGTCGACGATCGTTCCGTAGGCTCGCACGATATCCCCTTCCGCCCTCGGCTCCACCTTGACGCTGGCGCGTACCCAGCGGGTTGCTCCGCCGTGTCCCACGACCCGGTACTCGGATACGACCGCCGCATCCTCGGGATATTCGAGAAGCGCCGTCCAGGGGTCTCTCCCGTCCGAGGGGGGGAGCAGATACCGCTTCCAGAGGTCCGGGTCCGAGCGGAGCTCCTCGGGGGTGTGGCCGAAGAGCTCGGTGGCGGCGCTCGACACCTGGATCAAGCGGTCGTTCGTGACGTCGATGGAAAAGAACACGTCGTGCAGGTTCTGGAAGAGCGTCTCCAACTCCCGCGTCTTCGACTCCAGAGCTCTGCGGGTGGTCTCCCGCTCCTGCTGGTCCCGTATCTTCCGCTCGGCGATGGCGAGCCGGATGTCGAAGAGAGTAGGATCCACCGGCTTGCGGATGAAGTCGTCGGCTCCGGCCCCGAGGATCTCCCCCACCGCCCCTGGGTCATCCCGTCCGGTGACGGCGAGAACCACGGGCTCCCGGCCTCGGGGATGACCTCGAATTCGGCGGCACAGCTCGACGCCGTCGATGCCCGGGAGCATCAGGTCGAGAATCACCATGGCGGGCATCGCTTCCTCGAAGGCGGACCAGGCCGCCTCGCCCGTCTCACAGGAGACGACCGTATAACCCCGGGAGCGGAGGATCTCCGAAAAGAGCCACCGATCGCCCGCGTTGTCTTCTACCACGAGGACCTGGAGGCTGCTGCCGGGCGGCGGAGCGGTACCGGACTCGCCGTGCCGGGTTGAAGTATCGGCGTTCAGGGGCCTTGGGGGGGCTGGAGGTGTCCTTCAGGGTCGAATGATCGGAATCCGAAAAGTACGGTTCTCCCATGCGTACACCAGCGCTCCGCTCCGGTCCGACGTACGGTCGAAGGTGAACGTGAGCGTTTCCACAGATCGGGCCAGGTGTTTCGGGGTGACCTCGAAGTGTCCGATGTCGCCCGCACGGACCTTCGCGTCGATGGGAATGCCCCAACTCTTCTTGTCGACGTTCCCGTTCACCACGAGGGTCCACGTGCTGTCGGTGGGAACGGCGTAGAGCCTATAGGCGCCGGCCTTCAGCGAGACGCCTCCCACGGTGGCCGGGAAGGGGAGATGGAGCGTCGTCGGCTCGTTCGCTCCCATTCGCCACGGCCGGCCGAAGGGGTCCTGCCCACCCACCATGACCCTACCCCTCTTCGATGGGCGCCCGTAGCAGAGCTTCGCCACACCGTCTCCCAAAGGGATGCTGACGGAGTCCAGCGGGCTCAGCCTCGTGGCCAGGTCCTGGACGTTCCCCCGGACGTAGCAGTTCGGGGCCTGGGCGCTTGCGCCGACGGGCAGCGACAGGAGAAGTCCCAGGTACAGAGCGGTCGCGCGCATCGTTCCTCCATGGCGGATCACCGGCGGCTCGGATGGAGCCCGACGCCTCACCCACGTATACATATGCATTGTGCAGCATCCGGTTCCACGCCGACGTCCGCCGGATGTGGCGCGCTCGCCTCAATTCGCACCCAACGTGCCTCCCAGACGCAGCCTCGCCGCTCGCGCGAGCGCGGCGCGCGCCTCCACGAAGGAACTCCCTCCCTGGGAGAGCGCTGCCTGGTACCCTCGCCGTGCGCCCTCCCAGTCCCATTGATCCTCCGCGGCCAGGCCACGAAAGAACGCCTCTACGGCGCTCTTCGGAATGGACGTGGAACGATAGGTGCTGGGAGCTGCGTCGGGCACCGGATCCGACCACGAAGGGAGCCGGTTCATTTGCTTCAAGGCACTCAGGAGGCTGCCCACGATCGTGCGCGCTACGGCCGTGGGATCGGCATCGTTGGCCGTGGCGGCTCGCCAGGTCTTCACGACGTCTCCGCTCTGCGCGTCGGTGAGCCGGAGCTCGAGGTGCGCCGAGTCCAGGCCGAGTCGGATCCAGGCGGCGGAGAGGATGTACTCGGCTCCCGGCGACTCGCCGGCCTTCGGCGCTCCCGCCGCGCGAGGCTCACCCCGGCGCTCACGCTCGACCGCGGCGGCGAATCGGCGGCGCTCGACGTACTGCACGTCACGACGCCTGAGGAGACCGGCCGCGGCCAACTCGGTGAGGCCGAGAGGAAGGTCGACGGGTGCACTCAGGTCCCACGGGTCCGAACCGAGGATCTGCACCTCGGTCAACGAGACGCGGGCCGCGCCTTCAAGCGGTCGGGGCCGGGGTGTGGCGAGCGCACGCCACTCGGCGTCCGACGCCCGGCCCAGGTTCGGCGACGGGGCCGTCCCCACGGCTCCGCCCCCACACCCCGCGAGGGTGATCAGGAGTGCGGTTTCGAGCAGGGCGCGGGCGTTGGAATCAGGACGGGCATGGACTCGATCGTGGAGCATGAGAACCTCGGGGCTGGAAGCAGGTACCCGCCCGTCCAACGTACTGCGGGACCGGCGCCCTGGACCAGAATTACGTGGTCGACCTTCCCCGGACCGGATCGGAGTGAGAGAATGGGCGGCACGCGGAAGAGAAGATCGACAAGAGATGGAGGAGCCCGTGCCCGCCCCCGCGAATGAAGGGAAGTTCCGCTTCCACCATCCAGTACCGGTGCGATTCCGGGATATCGACGTGGGAGGCCACGCCCACCACTCCGAGGCGTTGATGTACTTCGAGGAGGCCCGATCCGCGTACTGGAGGGAGGTGGTGGGTCGAGCAACGCTGGACGGCATCGACTACGTGCTCGCAGAGGCCGAGATTCGTTGGCACCGGAGGGTGCTGTGGCCCCAGACGCTGTCCGTCGGCGTCCGGGTCAGCCGCCTGGGGCGGCGGCACTTCGACATGGAGTACGAGGTGCGCGGGGCGGACGACGAGCTCTTGGTGAGCGGCCGGACGCTTCAGGTCATGTACGATTATGAGGCCGGTGGCAGCAAACCTCTGCCCGATCGTGTGCGCGCGGCCGTCGAGGCGCTGGAGGGTTCACTCCGGAGGGGGGGACGATCGTCCACTTGAGGTGCCCGCACGACGAAGGGGTGGACGGCGGCGCCCGAATGCGGTAAAGTCCGCGCGCCGTGCGCGCGCATGCCGAGCGTCCGTACGGCGTGTGGTGTCCCCCTGAAGCTTGACCGCACCCCGTCGGATTTGATCCCATTCCGGGCTTCGCATCGCGTGGGCCCGGACCTCCGGCGTGGGGTTGGTTTATTCTATATGCAGTTTCATGAGGCGTTCGGGTCGACCCGAACGGCCGCGTTTGCGAGGCGCAACAGGACGGGGAGACCCCCCAGGGAGACCAGGTCATGGCCGGACGGTTCAAGCTCACGATCTTCACCCTTGTGACGGCGGGCCTCGCGCTGGCTTCGGCAGGTGCCGCGCAGGCCCAGGAGGCCAACAGCAACGTCGGTGGGCGGTTCCGCGTCCTCATTCCGCCGTTCCAGCCCATGCAAAATGCCGACAACGGCTTCGGAAAGGACGCCGCCAAGAAGCTGCGTGACCTCATCAACACCCTGGCGACACACCAGCCGGTGCAGGAGAAAGAGATCAAGAACAGCTTGAAGAAGTTCAAGCTGAAGATGGAGGACCTCGACTGCATCCGGACGCGGCAGCTGGCCTCACAGATGAACGCTCAGGTTGCGCTGTGTGCAGACTACCATGCTCAGGACGACAACCACGAAGTCGTGAACGCGACGTTCTACGACGTCCGCAGCGGTGAGTCGTTCAAGGTCAACCAGGGAACGTTCCCCAAGGACAAGCCCGACTCGGCGGCGCAGTACATCTTCAACCAGTTCGACACGTACGTGCAGCAGATCCGGGCGGCACAGTTCTGCAACGAGTACGCCGCGAGTCAGGATTACCAGAACGCGATGACCCAGTGTGACAAGGCCATCCAGCTCAACCCGAACGCGATCGGGGCGCGCTACACACGGGCGGATATCCTGTTCCAGCAGAATAAGTACGCCGAGGCGATGCAGGAGCTCCAGAAGGTCCTCGACCAGAATCCGAACCACGAGGACGCGCTGCAGCTCGCGGGCTACATCAGCGCCAAGCAGGGTAACGACGAGAAGGCGCGCCAGTACTACCAGCACTACCTCGACCTGAACCCGTCGGCCGCCGGGGTGCGCATGAACATCGCGTACAAGCTCGCCCAGGCGGGCGACCCGGTGGGGGCGATGCAGCTGATCCAGGCGGGGCTGGACGTGGATCCGAACAACACGGACCTGCTGGAGCAGTATGCGGGCTTCGCGTTCAACGCCGCGATCGAGGCCGACAGCGCGCAGAACGGTGACAACGACAGTAGCGGCGTGACGCCCAAGGCGGCGCAGTACTTCCAGAAGGCCGTGGACGCGGGCCAGAAGGTGTTCCAGGCCAAGGGCAAGGACACGCCCGTCGGGCTGCTTCGCAATACGATCCTGGCGCTGGACAAGTTGGATCAGTCGGACAAGGCGGTGCAGTTGGCGGAGCAGGCGATCCAGACGCACGGCACAGAGGATCAGATCTGGTCGGCCTATGCCGACGCGCTGCACCAGAGCGGCCAGTTGGACAACGCGATCGCGGCCCTCGACTCGGTGAAGAAGCTGAACCCGTCAGACCAGACGGCGAGCCTGAAGCAGGGGCAGTGGCTCATCCAGGCCGGACGCCTCGAGGACGCGGTCGACGTCCTCAAGACCAGCGCGGCCATGGGTCAGAAGCAGGCCGATCAGGCGGCGCAGATGATCTTCGTCGACGCCTACACGAACGGGGTCCAGAAGAGCAGATACGATTACGCGGCCAAGGGATTGGATGCCGCCAAGAGCCTCTCGAACCTGAGTGCGGCGATGCAGCACCAGCTCACGTTCTGGCAGGCGTACAGCCTCTACCAGGGTGCGATTTCGGATCAGAAGCCGCAGACGCTGAAGAGTGCCAAAGCGACGCTGCCGAGGTTCGAGCAGGCCCTCGAGCTGCTGAAGCACGTCGGCGACTATCCCAAATCGGTAAAGGTCGACCTCAAGCAACTCGTCGACAACCTGGGAACGTACGTCGACATCCAGAAGGCGATCATCAAGCGCGGTCGCTGAATCGGGCCGAGCCCGTCCGCGTCGCGGACGGGCTCGCCGCAGGCTCGAAAGCGCCCCGGGGCTCTCCGCCCCGGGGCGCTTTCTTCGTCGTGGGGCTCTGATTTCCGTCCCACTTCGCCCCACCCCCGGAGCGAGCCCGTGTGGCTCCGGTTTCGGTTTTCATTCGGATTGCCTCCGAAACCGTTTTCGCCCGATCCCCCGATCATGCCCGGATGACATGGCTTCCAGCTGACCAGACGCGGGCGGCGCTCGTCGCGAAATTCGAAAAAAATAGTCTTGACGCCTCTTGGGATACCGACGTATTATGACTCCACAGCTTCCCACTTTTACCCACTTCTCACCACCAGCGGCGACCTGTGAACGGCTTCATCGGTCAGTTCGAGCATCAGATGGACGAGAAGGGGCGGGTCAGCCTCCCCGCCGCGTTCCGTCGTGAGGCCGACGAGGACCGCTTCGTCCTCCTCCAGTGGGAGAAGCCGTATCTGACGCTCTTTCCCGAGAGCAAATGGAATGAGGTGCAGGAGCGTCTGATGGAGTTCCGCAAGAACAACCCCGAGGCGTGGAACCAGGTGCGCGTGGTGGTCTCCGGTGCCGTGGAAGTCGCTCCCGACAAGCAGGGAAGGATCCTGGTGCCTGCTCCTCTTCAGCGGGCGGCCGGCCTCGCGGGCACCGTCCTTCTCAGCGGGAACATCGATCGCGTGGAGATCTGGGACCCCGACACCTACCGCGAGGCCGTCCAGGAGCAGACAGGGGACCTCGAGCAATTCGCGCACAGGCTCTTCGGGTGAGAATGACGATGCGAGGTCACGAGCCCCGGGACCGACGAGCCGATGAGCCCCTGGAGGACGAGGTGGGCGTGGGCGGTTACCACGAGCCCGTGCTCGCCGCCGAAGTGCTCGACATGCTCGCCCCGGTCGAGGGCGGCTTGTACCTCGACGGTACGGTGGGGGGAGGGGGGCATACCGGGAGGTTGCTCTCTTCGTGTCCGGGGTGTCGTGTCCTGGCCGTCGACCGTGACCCGGAGGCCCTGGTGGAGGCGAGCGAGGCCCTGGCGGGCTACGGCGAGCGGGTGCGGTTCCTGCATTGCCGTTTCGACGAGGTGGGGTCCGACCCCGAGGTCCACGACCGGGGGCTGGACGGTGCGCTGCTGGATCTCGGCGTGAGCTCCCATCAGCTCGACGAGGACCGGCGCGGCTTCGCGTTCCGCAGAGGCGTGGAGCTGGACATGCGCATGGACGGAACCGCGGGACGGGACGCCGTTACGCTGCTGGCCGAGGCGTCACAGGACGAGCTCACCCGGGTGTTCCGGGACCTCGCAGAGGAACCTCGGGCCCGCCGTCTGGCGCGGGAGATCGTGAAGCGTCGCGCGACCGAGCCGCTCCGGACGGCCGATGACCTGGTGGCTGCGCTGACCGTCTCGCTCGGTCGCTCGTGTTCCGCGCGCGACAAGGCTCGGGTCTTCCAGGCAATCCGCATGGCCGTGAACGACGAGTTGGAGACGTTGGAGAGAGCGCTGCCCATCCTGCGTGACGCGCTACGGGATCGGGGCGTGTTGGTCGTGATCGCTTATCACTCCCTGGAGGATCGCGTGGTGAAGCACACGTTCCGGGAGTGGAGCCGGTCCTGCATCTGTCCGCCCGAGCTGCCCGTCTGCGTATGCCGGGGACGGCCACTCGGGGAGACCCTCACCCGACACCCGGTCCGCCCGAGCGAGATGGAGGTGGCCGACAACCCGCGGGCCCGCAGCGCGCGTCTGCGCGCGTGGCGGAAGGCGGCGTGATGAGCGTCGGAGGTGTGCTGCGCGCCGGCTTCGCGGGGAGCGTCCTGCTTTCCTCTCTCGGGCTGGTGACCTGGCGCCAGAGCCGGGCGTTCCAGGTGCTGGAGCGCGTGGACGATCTCCATCGCCAGATCTCGGTCGCGCAGGCGGAGCGCGTGGATCTCGAGCATGCCATCCAGAACCTCGAGAGCAGGGCGTGGATCGTGCCCCAGGCGCAGAAGCGCCTCGGGATGCACACCCCCGACGCTTCGGAGCTCGTCATCCTCCCCGCGGAGGCGGTGCGATGAACGGGCTCGAGCGAAGCGGACGGGGATTCCCCTGGCGCCGGCGGATGCTCCTGACGAGTTGGCTCGCGGCGGGGCTGGTCGTCTGCGCGCGCGCGGGCCAGATCCAGATCCTGGAAGGTGGCCAGTGGACGCAGATCGCGGAGAGCCAGCATCGCACGGACAAGGTGGTGCCGGCGGCCCGCGGAACGATCTACGACCGAGACGAGACGCCGCTCGCCGTGTCGCAGGAGATGTTCCAGGTGGGGGTGGCGCCGCGCGAGGTGCAGAACCGGCCCGAGGTGCGCACGTTGCTGGAGAAGAATCTGGACGTGTCTCCGGTCGCTGCGGCCCGGCTGATCTCGACCAACCGTCGCTGGAGCGTCGTCCCGGGGCGGTATCCTCCCTCCGTCCGGGAGACGCTCTCGGACGTCCCGGGTGTGTACCTCCAGCGGGAGCTCGAGCGCTACCACCCACACGGCGACCTGGCCCGGGGCGTGCTCGGCACGATCCGGGATGACTCGGCGGAGGGCGGCATCGAGCAGTGGTTCGACGGCCTCCTGCGCGGACGGCCGGGCCGCGAGGCCATCGCCCGGGACAACCTGGGCAATCCCCTTCCGGGCGAGACGTACCTGGTGCAGCCTCCGGTTCCCGGGGGCCAGGTGGTCCTCACGCTGGATTCGGATCTCCAGGAGATCGCGCGTCAGGCTCTCCAGGCGGCCATCGACAGGACCGATGCGCGCGGAGGAGACGTCCTGATCACCGATCCCATGACGGGTGAGATCCTGGCCATGGTGTCGATCCGCGATGGGAAGACGGGCGGCCTGTCGTCGATCAACACGGCGTACGAGCCCGGCTCCACGCTGAAGCCATTCACGGTCGCGGGGATCCTCACGCATGGCGTGGCCTCGCTGTCCGATACGGTGGACGTCGGCAACGGCACATGGGACGTTGCCGGGCGCGTGTTGCACGACGTCAGCGAGAAGGGACGCATGACGTTGGCCGATGCGCTCCGGCTCTCCTCGAACGTCGGCATCGCGAAGACCGCGTTGGGCTTCGCCGACTCGGGGAACGGCGAGCGGGGGCTCACGCCCGCCCAGCAGTACGAGAACCTGCGCGACTTCGGGTTCGGGACGCCGACGGGTGTGCCGCTCCCTGGGGAGACGGGTGGCATCCTGCGGCGTCCGGACGAATGGTCGGCCCAGTCGCCGGTGTCGCTCGCGATCGGCTACGAGATCGCCGTGACGCCGCTACAGATGGCCATGGCCTACGGGGCATTGGCGAACGGCGGCCTCCTGATGGAGCCGCGCCTCGTCAAGGAAATCCGTGATCCCGAGGGTCGCGTGATCCAGCGCTTCCCTCCGCGCGTGGTCCGGCGCGCAGTGAGCCAGAGCGTGGCGCGCTCCGTGGGACGCGTCATGGTCTCCGTCGTGGAGGACGGGACCGGCACGGCCGCCCGGCTCGCGAACTTCCGCGTCGCCGGCAAGACCGGAACCAGCCGGGCCTACTCGCCGGATGGCGGCTACGAGAAGGGTGACTACTTCGCTTCCTTCGCGGGTTTCTTCCCCGCGGACGCGCCGCAACTCGTCGTCTTCGTGAAGCTCGAGGACCCGAAGGGGAGCTACTATGGCGGCGCGGCCGCCGCGCCCGTGACGCGAGCGACCATGGAGGCGGCGCTCGCGGCGCGCCGGTCACCCCTCGACCGGGCAGCGCTGCTGCGAGCCGAGCGGGGTCCGGCGGTCGATGTGGCGGTCCCACAAGTTCGGTTCGCGGAGCAGCCGATCGATCCGCCGGAGCCGCCGGCTTCGGACGAGCTCGAGACCGGCGCCGAAGCGGGGGGCGCCGAGGGCGTGTCTCTTCCCGACGTCTCGGGGCTTCCGCTGCGGGTAGCGGTGCGCCGTCTTCACGCGCTCGGGATGCGGGTGGCCGATCCCGGGCTGGGCGAGATCGTCGGGACGGTTCCCTCCGCGGGCTCGACAGTCATGCCGGGCGACACGGTCCGACTTCGGCTGCGACCGAGAACCGATGGGTGAGGACTCCGTGAGCCTGAGCGCGGTGGGCGAGGTCCTCCGGTCGGCCGGACTCCTTCGGGAGACACGCGGCGCGGGGGACGTCGCCGTTTCGGGCACTGCGCAGGATTCCCGCGCGGTGCGCCCCGGGGACCTCTTCCTGGCCTGGAAGGGGACCGGCTCGGACGGGCACGACTACGTGGCCGCCGCGGCCGCATCGGGAGCGGTGGGCGCGGTGGTAGAGCACGTCGTGGACGTCGACGTGCCGCAGCTCGTCGTGGACGACGGCCGGCGCGCGGCCGCCCTCGCGGCTGACGCCGTAGCCCGCTCGCCCTGGAGGCGCCTCTTCGTGGCCGCCGTCACCGGCACGAACGGGAAGACCACGACCGCTCTTCTCGCGCGCCGTCTCCTGTCCGGTCGCACCCCCGCCCGGGCCGTGGGAACGCTCGGGCTGGTGGAGACGGACGGGACGGTGCGCCCGGGCACGGAGGGCCTCACCACGCCCGGCCCGGCGCAGGTAGCCCTCTGGCTTTCGGAGGCCGTGCAGGACGGTGTCGGCGCGGTGGTCATGGAGGCGTCCTCGCACGCGCTCGAGCAGCGCCGCCTCGACGGTGTGCGCTTCGACGTTGCGGTCTTCACGAACCTCACGCAGGACCACCTGGACTATCACCCCGACCTGGCGTCGTACTTTCGCGCCAAGGCCCGCTTGGCCGAGCTCCTGAAGGACGACGGGACCGTCGTCGTCAACGCCGACGCGCCCGCGTGGCGCGCGTTGGACCCGGGGTCTCATCATGTGCGCTCCTTTTCCGTGGAAGGGGAGAGCGACGTGCGCGCCCTCGAGGTGGTCTCCGACGCCCTCGGCAGCCGGTTCACGCTCGACATCGACGGGAACCGGGCGCCGGTGAGCTTGCCGTTGCCCGGGCGCTACAACATCGAGAACGCGCTCGCCGCGGCGGCCGTCGCCACCGTGGCGGGCAGGACGGTGGCCGAGGTTGCCCGGGCGCTCGAGTCCGCCCCCCAGATCACCGGCCGGCTGGAAGTGGTGTGCCGGGAGCCGTGCACCGTGCTCATCGACTTCGCACACACACCCGATGCGCTGCGGGGTGCGCTCGCGGCCGTCCGCCCGTTGACCGACGGCCGACTCATCGTCGTGTTCGGGGCGGGTGGGGACCGGGACCGCGCGAAGCGTCCGCTCATGGCCCGCGAAGTTCGCGCGCTCGCCGACGTGATCGTCCTCACTTCCGACAATCCTCGGACGGAGGACCCGGAGCGCATCCTCGACGACCTCGCCGAGGGGCTCGAGGGCGTGACGTACGACCGGATCACGGATCGCCGCCTGGCGATTCGCCGCGCGCTGGAGATCGCGGAGTCCGGAGACACCGTGCTTCTGGCCGGCAAAGGACACGAGACGTACCAGATCGTGGGCCGAGAGAAGCGACCCTTCGACGAGCGGGTGGTGGTGCGTGAGTGCCTCGCGGAGCTGGGGGTCGCATGAGCGGCTTCGTGTGGACGGACGCCGCGGTGCGCGACGCGTTGGGTCTGCGCACGGAGCTCGCGGAGGACGGCGTGCGCTTCGCGGGCGTGTCCACGGACTCGCGCACGATCGGCGAGGGAGATCTCTATGTGGCTCTCGTCGGCGACCGGTTCGACGGCCACGACTTCGTCGCCGACGCGTTGGCGCGGGGTGGTCGCGGGGCGGTGGTCTCCAGGCCGGTGTCGGGGGAGCACCCCGATGCTCGCCTCTACCCGGTGGACGACACGATCGAGGCTCTGGGCTCGCTGGCCGCGCTCAGGCGCCGTGCGCTCGACGTCCCGGTGGTCGGGCTCACGGGCTCGGTGGGCAAGACCACGACGAAGGACCTCGCGTGCGCCGCGATGGAGGGGACGCTGCGGGTGCACGCCACGAGCGGCAACCTGAACAACCGCATCGGCATGCCGCTCACGCTGCTCGCCACGCCCGACGACGCAGAGGTGGTCGTGCTGGAGATGGGCACCAACGAGCCAGGCGAGATCGGCAAGCTCGCGTCGGTGGCGCGCCCCGACATCGGGGTCGTGACGACGGTGAGCGAGAGCCACCTCGAGCGCTTGGGATCCCTGGAGGGCGTACTCGAGGAGAAGCTCGATCTGTTGCGCGGTCTCGCGGAAGACGGGCGAGCGCTGGTGGGCGATGAGCCCCCGGTGCTCGCGGAGCGCGCCCGCCGGATCCGGGCCGTGGTCCGCGTGGCGGGGTGGAGCGAGAGGGCGGACGCCGATCTCCGCCCGCAGGACGTCGAGGTCGATCACTGGGGCGCCTACGCCTTCGCGTGGCGCGGTCAACGCGTGACGCTGGGGATACCGGGTCGCCACGCGGTAGCGAACGCTCTCCTGGCTCTCGCCATCGCCGACCTGCTCGGGGTGCCGGCTCCCTCGGCGGCGCGCGGCGTGGCGGCGGCCAAGCCGCGGGCGCTGCGCGGCGAGTTCCGTCGCATCGGCCAGCTCACCGTCATCGTGGACTGCTACAACGCGAATCCACAGAGCGTACGCGCTGCGCTCGACCTCCTGGAAGCACAGGCCGAGGCGGCAGGCCGAGTGGCGCTCCTGGGGACCATGCTCGAGCTCGGCGATGCCTCCGGGCGCCTGCACCGTGAGGTGCTCGAAGACGCGCTGGACCGCGATGTCGACCTCGTCGTGGCGACCGGGGCGTTCGCGGATGCCGCGGCCGCGCACGAAGCCGACGAGCGGATCGTCACCGCGCCCGGATGGCGCGAGGCGTACCCCGCGCTGCGAGAGCGCCTGGAGGGCCACGAGGTGATCCTCCTGAAGGCGTCGCGCGGCGTGGCCATGGAAGGGGTACTTCCCATGCTGGAAGCCGACTTCGGTGCGGATGTGGGCGCGTCCGCCGGAGGGGAGGCCTGATGCTGTACTACTTCCTCCCGCGGTTCGCCGGCGTCCACATCGTCTTCAACCTCTTCCGCTACATCACGTTCCGCGCGGCGGGAGGCCTGGTCACGTCGCTCCTGATCGCGTTCGTGCTCGGGCCGGCCTTCATTCGTGGACTCACCCGCCTGCGCGTGGGCCAGGTCGTGCGCGAATACGGCCCGGAGACGCACCTCTCCAAGGCCGGCACGCCTACCATGGGCGGGCTCATCATCATCTCCGCCGCCACTCTGTCTACGCTCCTGTGGGGACGGCTCGACAACGAGTACACCATCCTCGCCCTCGTCGCCCTCCTGTGGATGGGCGGCATCGGCTTCCTGGACGATTACCTCAAGGTCGTGAGCGGACGCCCTCGGGGCTTGGTGGCCCGCTACAAGATGGTCGGCCAGATCG
Organism: uncultured Gemmatimonadaceae bacterium; assembly: GCA_964519125.1. Lineage (GTDB taxonomy): Bacteria > Gemmatimonadota > Gemmatimonadetes > Longimicrobiales > Gaopeijiaceae > SZUA-318. The sequence goes on from CAZFIS010000052.1 coordinate 20,042, forward strand.
CTTTCGGGCTGGGCCTGGGACTCCTGCTGCTCGGGCACCCGCTGTCGGACTATCCGACCACGTGGACGAGCGTGCCCTTCTTCTCGGACTGGGTGGCCTCGTTCTGGGCCCCGGCGTTCGTCGTGTTCGTGATCATCGTGATCTCCGGCACGTCGAACACCGTCAACCTCACCGACGGCCTCGACGGCCTCGCCGCGGGCCTCACGGCGATCGTCGCGTCCACGTTCGGGATTCTGGCCTACCTCACCGGACGCATCGACACGTCGCACTACCTGGGCCTGATGTACCTCCCGGGCGCCGGCGAGCTGTCGGTCTTCGCGGTGGCGTTGGCCGGCGCGGCTCTGGGCTTCCTCTGGTTCAACGCCCACCCGGCAGAGGTCTTCATGGGCGATACCGGATCCCTGGCGCTGGGCGGAGCGATCGGCGCCATGGCGATCCTCCTCAAGGCCGAGTTCCTCCTGGTGATCGCGGGAGGCGTGTTCGTGCTGGAGGGCGTCTCGGTCATCCTCCAGACCGGTTGGTTCAAGTACACGGCCCGCCGCTTCGGACAGGGGCGGCGGGTCTTCAGGATGGCTCCTATCCACCACCACTTCGAGAAGCTCGGGTGGCCCGAGTCGAAGGTCGTGGTGCGGTTCTGGATCCTCGGAATCCTGTGCGCGATGCTCGCGGTCGGCAGTCTCAAGATCCGCTAGCGGACAAGATGCGCACATGCGATGGGACCGATGAGCGAAGCGAGCGGAACGAAGGACCTGAGCGGAGCGAAGGTGGCCGTCATCGGCCTCGGGGCGAGCGGCGTGGCCGCGGCCCGGTTGGTTCTCGAACAGGGAGGAGAAGTCTATGTCTCGGACATTGGCACTGATGCCAAGACTGCAACTCGTGGAGCCGAGCTCCGGAATCTGGGCGCCGACGTCGACGTGGGAGGACACGACGTCGAGCGCGTGGCGCGAGCCGACCTCGTCGTCGTCAGTCCCGGAGTCCCCCCGGATGCTCCACTCCTCAGGGCGCTCCGGGATCGTGGTGTTCGGTGGATCTCCGAGCCTGAGCTCGCCGTTCGGTTCTTCGATGGTCCACTGATCGCCATCACCGGAACGAACGGGAAGACGACGACGACCGTGCTCACCGCGCACCTGCTCGAAGCGGCCGGACGGCGCGTGGCCCTCGGTGGCAACGTGGGTGGCGGGATCGCACCCGCCGCGTCGGAGCTCGCCCTGCGTGCTCCGGCTCCGGACTGGTACGTCCTGGAGCTGTCGTCCTTCCAGCTCGCCGGCATCGAGCGGCTCCGCCCGGACATCGGCGTGCTGACCAACCTCTCGCCCGACCACCTGGATCGGTACGGGAGCGTGGAGAAGTACTACGCCGACAAGGCCCGCCTCTTCGAGAACGCCGACCACGAGAGCCGCTGGGTCCTTCCCTCGGACGAGCCCGACGTGGAGCGATTGATCGCGGATGCTCCGGGACGGCGCTACCGCTTCGGCGAGGACGGCGCCACGGGGGTGCACGCGTATCTCGAGGACGACGTGCTCACACTGCGGACCGGCACGAGCCCTGAGACGATCCTGCCCTCGAGCGAGCTTCCGCTCCTGGGGCGTCACAACCGGTTGAACGCGCTGGCGGCGGCGCTCACCGCCAGCCTCGCGGGTGCACCGCCGGAGCGGTTGGCCGAAGGCCTGCGGACGGCTCGCCCGCTGCCGCATCGCCTGGAGCCCGTGCTCGAGCGTCACGGGGTGCTGTGGGTGAACGACTCCAAGGCGACCAACGTGGCCGCGACGCGGAGCGCGCTCCAGAGCCTCGATCGACCTGTCGTCCTCCTTCTCGGTGGCAAGGACAAGGGGGAGGACTTCGCCGTACTGCGCCCGTCCCTGCGGGGCAGGGTCCGGCAGGTGTTGGTCTTCGGTGCGGCCGGCGCACGGATCGCCGCCGAGCTCGAGGGCGCCGCGCCGCTCGAGCGGCTCGACGGGAGCTTCGAGGTCGTCGTTCGTGCGGCCGCGGAGTGCGCCCGCCAAGGGGACATCGTCCTGCTGTCGCCGGCTTGCTCGAGCTTCGACATGTTCGAGAACTACGAGGACCGGGGACGCCGCTTCGCGGCGCTCGTCCGGGAAGTCGCCTGATGGCACGGCCCATGGACGTCGCGCCCGCCGGCCCGGTACACCTTCCGGAATCGGGGTTGGGGCGGGGGTGGGAGCCCGCGGCGATCCTCGCGCTGACGCTCCTCCTTCTGTCGTTCGGATTGGTCACGCTGTACAGTGCGTCCTCGGTGCTCGCGCTCCGGCAGCATCTGCCGGACACGTACTACGTGCTCCGGCAGGCCGGGGGTGCCGGGTTCGGCCTGCTCGTGCTCGGGGTGTGCGCCTGGCTCCCCTATCGCGTGTGGGAGCGCCTGGCGTGGCCCCTGTTGTGGATCTCGGTCGTCGCCCTGGTCGTGGTCATCCTGCCCGGCACCGAGCGCATCGCTCCCCAGATCAACGGCGCGAGGCGCTGG